>NZ_JBFBAM010000017.1:0-191480 GCF_040682195.1 Kutzneria sp. NPDC051319
GTCGCCCACCTTCATGGACGACCCCGAGGCTGTGGACTAGCTCTTCTCGCCACCAACTTCACACCTCGGCCCGGGCCCGCTCATCCCCTCCTTGAGCGGCCCCGGGCCGAGGTGCGTGGCGCCCGGCCCCCACGGCGACGAACGCCACGCCCCCGAGTTCAGCCGACGGCAGTGGTGATGACGGCGTTGCCGGAGCCGGTGCGGCCTCGCACGGTCAGCTTCGCCTCCTTGCCGTCGGGCGGTGTGCTCGACACGTCCAGCTCGCTGCGGGCCTGCCCGGCATGGGAGACCAGGTCGACCATGGCGGCGGTGCCGGAGCGCACGGCGATCCGCAGCTCCCCGCTGCCGGTGACGAGCTCGATGGCGCCGCAGGCGGCGTCGGCCACGGTGACGTCACCGGTGCCGGTGCGCACCATGACGTCGGCCTGCACGGCCCCGAGCCACACGTCGCCGGAGCCGGTGAACAGGGCGCTGCGCCCGCCGACGGACGACACCTCGATGTCGCCGGAGCCGGACTTCACCCGGACACCGCCCATCATGGGGCCGAGCCGCACGGCCGCGGAGCCGCTGTGCACGCTGGCGACGCCGTCGGCACGGTCGACGCTGACGTCACCGGTGCCGCTGACGACGTTCAGCCGCCCGGCGGAGCCGGTGGTGACCAGCGACGCGGAGCCGCTCTTGGACTCCACGTGCGAGCCGTTGGGCGCCTCGACCACGATCGCCAGCGGCACGCCGCGCATGGGCAGCGGCTTGGGCGTGCGCACGACCAGCCGGCTGCCGGTCAGGTCGATGCGGGTCTGCCGCACGGCGTCGTCGGGCGATCCCTCGGACGTGGTGCCGAACTGGTCGCTGACCCAGTTGAGCAGCCCGGACAGGCCGGGAATCCACTGGTCGGCGGCGTCCCCGTCGTAGCGCACGGCGACCCGCACGCCCGGCCGCTCGGACAGCCGCACGTCGATCCGGCCCGCCCCCACGGCGATGTCGATCTCGACCGGACCGGCCGCCTCGAACTCTTCCTCGCGCACGTAGCCCGTGTCGCCGGGCGCGTTCTCGCTCTCGGTCACCGTCTCCACCCCTCAGCCCTCCACCCAGCCGCTGACGCGGGAGCCGCCGTGGCCGCCGCGCCGCTGGTCCGGGCCCTGGTCGTGCCATCCCTGCCAGTTGCCACGGCCCCCGCCGTGGCGACCCCAGTTCTGGTTGTCGTCCCACCACTGCCCGCCGCGGTTGCGGCCTCGGCCGCGCCCGCCGCCGCGGTGTTGGTTGTTCAGCGCCCCCTGCACGGCCTGCGCCACGAAGGCGTTGAGCGACTGCCCCTGCGCGGAGGCGGCCTGCTCGGCCTTGGCCTTGAGCTCCTCCATCAGCCGGACCGTGATGCGGCTGATGTCGCCGGTCGGGTCGAAGACGGTCTCCTCGGCGACCGGCTCGTCCGATTCGGACGGCGAGGTGGTCGCGTTGACCACCACCTGCACGTCCCTGCCGTCCAACCGCAGGCTGACGACGTGGTCGTCGAGCGACGCGGTGACCTCGGCGGCGAGGTCGGACAGCGCGTTCATGATGGCCAGCCGGACGGCCGGCTCGAGCGCGGCGGACAGCACGGCTGCGGTGCGTCGGGTGTTGTCGTCCCCGGCTGCGGCGGCGGTCGTGAGGTCCTCGCGCAACGTCGCGATGTACGGCGAGAGATCCATGACGTCACTCTGACATCACTCGTGACGTCAGTCAAGGCCTGTGACGTCATCGGTGACATCGCCATGATGTCACAGGCCGTCACCCGGTGGTGGTCGTCTAGGCTCGGGTGAACCGCCACCGGGGAGTAGGAGACAAGGCTCGTGACCGAGACGGTGCCGCTGAAGGTGCAGCTCATCGCCAGGACGGAGTTCTTCCCGCCGGCGGACGTGCCGTGGACGACCGACGAGGACGGCGGCCAGGCGCTGGCCGAGTTCGCCGGCCGCGCTTGCTACCAGTCCTGGTCCAAGCCGAACCCGGCGACCGCGACCAACGCCGGCTACATCCGGCACATCATCGAGATCGGCCACCTGTCCGTGCTGGAGCACGGCTCGGTCAGCTTCTACCTGAGCGGCCTGTCCCGGTCGCTGACCCACGAGCTGATCCGGCACCGCCACTTCTCGTACTCGCAGCTGTCCCAGCGCTACGTGCCCGAGCGGGACGCGGCGATGGTCGAGCCCGAGGTCATCGCCAGCGACCCGGAGCTGCACGAGAAGTTCCTGGCCGCGGCCGAGGCCAGCGTCAAGGCCTACACCGAGCTGCTCGAGGGCCTGGAGAAGAAGTTCGCCGACGTGCCCAGCGGCACGCTGCGCCGCAAGCAGGCCCGCCAAGCCGCCCGCGCGGTGCTGCCCAACGCCACCGAGACCCGCATCGTCGTCACCGGCAACTACCGGGCCTGGCGGCACT
This sequence comes from Kutzneria sp. NPDC051319, assembly GCF_040682195.1. NCBI lineage: Bacteria > Bacillati > Actinomycetota > Actinomycetes > Pseudonocardiales > Pseudonocardiaceae > Kutzneria > Kutzneria sp. NPDC051319. The sequence continues at coordinate 2,410 of NZ_JBFBAM010000017.1, forward strand.
TCGTCGCCATGCGGGCCAGCGAGGCCGCCGACGTCGAGATCCGCGCGCTGGCCATCGAGTGCCTGCGCGAGCTCAAGAAGGCCGCCGGCAACATCTTCGAGGACTTCACCATCTCCACGCTGCCCGACGGCACCGAGGTGGCCTCGAGCCCGTTCGTGACGGAGGGCTGAGCAATGGGCGTGGCCAGCGACGAGCGCCGGCTGATCTGCGAGGCGTTCGAGGACCTCGGCCCGGACGCGCCCACCCTGTGCGAGGGCTGGAACGCCCGCGACCTGGCGGCGCACCTGGCCGTGCGGGAACGCCGGATCGACGCGACGCCCGGCATCATGATCAAGGCCCTGGCCCCGCACACCCAGCGGGTGCAGGACTCCTACGCGGCCAAGCCGTGGCCGCAGCTGGTCGACCTGGTGCGCAGCGGGCCGCCCAAGCTCTCCCCGTTCGGCATTCCGGGCGTGGACGAGCTGGCCAACACCGTCGAGATGTTCGTGCACCTGGAGGACCTGCGGCGGGCCCAGCCCGACTGGGAGCCGCGCCCGCCCGACCCGGTGCGTGACGCCGCGCTGTGGAACCAGCTGTCGCGCACCAGCAAGATCACCTTCCGCACCAGTCCGGTCGGTGTCGTCCTGCGCCGTGCCAACGGCAGCGAGGTGGCCGCCAAGCGCGGCCCGAACACCGTCACCATCACCGGCGAGCCCGGTGAGCTGGTGCTGTTCCTGTCCGGCCGCGACCAGGTCCGCCTGGAGTTCGACGGCGAGCAGTCGGCCATTGCCCGGGTCAAGGGCCTCAACCGAGGCGTGTGACCTCCTGGTCTTGGTCAAGGCGTGGACCGGGTAGCGTCTTGGCCATGACCGGGAGTTCCACCACAGCACCAGGACGGCCCTTCGGCCGGGTGCTCACCGCCATGATCACCCCGTTCGACCGGGAGGGCGCGCTCGACCTGGACAAAGCCCAGGAGCTGGCGAACCGGTTGGTCGACCGCGGGCATGACGGCGTCGTGGTGAACGGCACCACCGGCGAGTCGCCGACCACCACCGAGACGGAGAAGGCGGAGCTGGTCCGTGCGGTGGTGGACGCGATCGGCGACCGCGCGCTGGTGATCTCCGGCGCCGGCAGCTATGACACCGCGCACTCCGTGCGCCAGGTGCAGCTGATCGAGAAGGCCGGCGCGCACGGCGTGCTGACCGTCACCCCGTACTACTCGCGGCCGCCGCAGGCCGGCGTCTACGCCCACTTCCGGGCCGTGGCCGACGCCACCGGGCTGCCGGTGATGCTGTATGACATTCCGCCGCGCACGATCGTCCCGATCGAGGTCGACACGCTGCGCCGGCTGGCCGAACACCCCAGGATCGTGGCTGTGAAGGACGCCAAGGGTGATCTGCTCGCCGGCAGCGAGGTGCTGGCCAGCACCGGACTCGCCTACTACTCCGGTGACGACCCGCTCAACCTGCCGTGGCTCGCGCTGGGCGCGGCCGGCATGGTCAGCGTGATCGGGCACGTGGTCGGCGACCGGCTGCGGGCCATGGCCGACGCCGTCGACGCCGGCGACCTCGCCGCCGCCCGGGCCGTGCACAACGAACTATTGCCGCTGCACCGCGCCATGTCCGCCATCGGCGGCGGCGTGATCTTCGCCAAGACCGCCCTGCGGCTGACCGGCGTCGAGGTGGGCGATCCGCGGCTGCCGCTGCCGGCCGCGACTCCCGAACAGACCGAAACGCTCGCCGACGTGCTGCGCGCCGTCGGCCTGGAGGTGTCCGCGTGACCGACGTGATCATCCCGTCGCGGCCGAGCAACAACCCGCCGCCGCTGGCCGACGGTGGCCTGCGCATCGTCGCGCTCGGCGGCATCGGCGAAGTCGGCCGGAACATGACCGTCTTCGAGCACGCCGGCCGGCTGCTCATCGTGGACTGCGGCGTGCTGTTCCCCGAGGACATGCAGCCCGGCGTCGACCTGATCCTGCCCGACTTCCGGGCCATCGAGGACCGCCTCGACGACATCGAGGCCATCGTGCTCACGCACGGCCACGAGGACCACATCGGGGCCGCGCCGTTCCTGCTGCGCAACCGGCCCGACGTGCCGGTGATCGGCTCCAAGTTCACGCTCGCGCTGCTGGCCGCCAAGTGCCGGGAGCACCGCCTCACCCCGGTGCTGCACGAGGTGGTCGAGGGCGAGCGCACCCAGCACGGGCCGTTCGAGCTGGAGTACTTCGCCGTCAACCACTCCATCCCGGACGCGCTGGCCATCGCCATCCGCACCGCGGCCGGCCTGGTGCTGCACACCGGCGACATCAAGCTGGACCAGCTGCCGCTGGACGGCCGGCTCACCGACCTGGCCGGCTTCCACCGGCTCGGCGACGAGGGCGTCGACCTGTTCCTGGTCGACTCCACCAACGCCGAGGTGCCCGGCTTCGTCACGCCCGAGCGCGAGATCGGGCCCGTGCTGGACCAGGTGATCCGCAAGGCCACCCAGCGCGTCATCGTGGCCTGCTTCGCCAGCCACGTGCACCGCGTGCAGCAGATCCTCGACGTCGCCGTGAAGCACGGTCGCAAGGTCGCCCTGGTCGGCCGGTCCATGGTCCGCAACATGGGCATCGCCGCCGACCTGGGGCTGCTGCACGTGCCCGACGGGCTGTTCGTCGACCTGGACGCGGCGATGCTGATGCCCGAGGGCGAGGTGCTGTTCGTCTCCACCGGGTCGCAGGGCGAGCCGCTGTCGGCGCTGTCCCGGATGGCCCGCGGCGAGCACCGCCAGATCTCCATCCGCTCCGGCGACACCGTCGTGCTGGCCAGCTCCATGATCCCCGGCAACGAGACCGCGGTGTTCGGCGTGGTCAACGGCCTCGTCCGGCTCGGCGCCCACGTCGTGCACCAGGGCAACGCCAAGGTGCACGTGTCCGGCCACGCCGCCGCCGGCGAGCTGCTGTTCCTGTACAACGCGGTGCGGCCCAGCAACGTCATGCCCGTGCACGGCGAGTGGAAGCACCTGCGGGCCAACGCCGAGCTGGCCATCCGCACCGGCGTGGCCGCCGAGCAGGTGATCATCGCCGAGGACGGCGTGGTCGTCGACCTGATCGACGGCAAGGCCGCCATCTCCGGCCGGGTCGAGGTCGGGCACGTGTACGTGGACGGCCTGTCCGTCGGCGACGTCGGCGAGTCCACCCTGTCCGACCGGCTCGTGCTCGGCGAGGGCGGCTTCATCAGCATCACCGTCGCCGTGGAGACCGCCACCGGCCGCGCCGTCGCCCCGCCGACCATCTCCGGCCGCGGCTTCTCCGACGACCCCAAGGCGCTCGACCAGGTCGTGCCGCTGGTGGAGATGGAGCTGTCCCGCACGGAGTCGGAGGGCATCACCGACACCCACCGCATCGCCCAGTCCGTCCGCCGCGTCGTCGGCCGCTGGGTCGCCGAGACCTACCGCCGCCGCCCGATGATCATCCCCACCGTCATCCCGGTCTGACGTTCAGGTTCGGAAGGGACCATTCCTCCACTCGGAGTGTAGGAATGGTCCCTTCACAGCGTGGGGGGCGTGTCGGGTTCGATGCGGTGGCCGGCGGCGATCTGCACGATGGCGGCGCCGGCCAGCAACACGACGGCGCCGACGATCTGCACGACGTTGAGCACCTGGTCGAGGATCAGCCACGCTGCCAACGTGGCGACCAGGGGCTCCACCAGGCCCAGCACGGAGGCGGCGGCCGACGGCAGGTGCTTCAAAGCGAGGATGCCGGCGATGTAGGCGAAAGCCGTGCTGACCACGGCGAGAAGCAGCAGGGCCAGCCACACCGGGCCGAGCGCCGTCGGTGTCGCCATGGCGTGCCACGGCCACGCCCACGGCGGGCTGACCAGGCTGATCACCACCGCGCCGACGACCATGCCGCCGGTGGTCAGGGCCATCGGATCGCCGTCGCGGGCGGCGCGTTCGCCCAGCAGGTAGTAGGCCGCCGTGCCGACGGCCGCGCCCAAGCCGGCCACTGTGCCGACCAGGTCGAAGCTGACGCCGTCGAAGAGCTGCGCGATCATCGCCAGGCCGATCAGGGCCAGCACGGTGCCCCACCACATCGACGCCGGCAGCCGCGTCCGCCGCACGAACCGGATCCACAGCGCCACCAGCACGGGCGCGAGGAACTCCAGCACCATCGCCACACCGACCGGGATCCGCGAGACCGCCACGAAGTACAGCAGCGGGCTGCCGATCACGCCGAGGAGCGCGTAACCCAGGACCAGCCGCCACTCGGTCAGCTTGGGCAGGCCGGCGAACGGGACCACGAAGGCCAGCAGCACGATCGCCGTCAGGACAATGCGCACCGCAGTCACCTGGAGCGGCGTGAAACCGGCGTCGTAGGCGACCTTGGCCGGCAGGCCGGAGAAGCCGAAGGCGACGGCCGAGAGCAGGCTGGCGATGGTGGAACGGAGTCGGGCAGTCGTCACCGGGCCAGTGTTGATCAGCGACTTGCCCCGCCGTGACGTATGTGACGGAAGTGAAAGGGCTACCGTAGGGGGCATGGCCGGCCGGACGACGACTTCGAAGCGGACCCCAGCGCGCGGGAGAAGCACGTCCAAGCCCCGCCCCGCCAGCAAGCCGAGGGGCAAGGCCCCCGCGTCACGCAGGTCCGGCTCCGCGCCGGCGAAGGTCGGCTGGGGCTTCTTCGCCAAGGGCATCGGGGGGCTGGCCCGCACCGTCGGCCGTACCAAGGAGCTCGATCCGGCGCACCGCCGTGACGGCCTGGGGCTGGTGATGATCGGCCTCGGCGTGATCTTCGCCGCCGGCGTCTGGTGGCAGGCCGGCGGGCCCGTCGGCGGCTGGCTCGACCTGGCCGTGCGCAGCGTCATCGGCGGCGCCGCCTACGTGCTGCCGCTCGTGCTGCTGTTCATCGGCATCGTGCTCATGCGCTCAGACCCGCTGCCCGAGGCCCGGCCGCGCATCGTCTTCGGCATGATCCTGCTCGGGGTGGCCGTGCTCGGGCTGCTGCACCTGTTCTTCGGCGCGCCGGAACTCGCTTCGGAGAGTGGCAGCGCCGGCGGCGCGATCGGGTGGCTGGCCGGGCATTTCCTGGCTCAGGGCCTCACCGGCTGGGTCGCCGTGCCGCTGCTCGGGCTCGTCGCCGTGTACGGCGTGCTGCTGCTGACCGGGACGCCCATCCGCGAGGTGCCGAACCGGCTCCGTGCCCTCATCGACCAGTCAGCTGCGTCGTTGCCGGCGCCGCCGGCCACCGAAGCCACGCCCACCGAGGGCGTCACCGACAAGGACAGCTCCGCCGTGCGCCTGCGCCGGCCGTCGCGACGCCGCCAGGCCGCCGACGCCGCCGAGGAGGCGCCGCAGCAGCTGGAGCTGCCGACCGAGGAGCCGGAACCCGCCGCGCCTCCTCGCCCCGCCCCCAAGCCACGCAAGGCTCCAGCCGCTGCTGCGGACAAGCCCGTCGCGCCGAGGGCCGTCGAGGGTGACTACACCTTGCCGTCGCTGGACGTCCTGCAGGACGGCGATCCGCCGAAGTCCCGGAGCCGGGCCAACGACACGATGATCGAGGCCATCACCGGGGTGCTGGAGCAGTTCTCCATCGACGCCCAGGTCACCGGCTTCACCCGCGGCCCGACCGTCACGCGGTACGAGGTGGAGCTCGGTCCCGGTGTGAAGGTCGAGAAGATCACCGCGCTGACCAAGAACATCGCCTACGCCGTCGCCACCGACAACGTCCGCCTGCTGGCCCCGATCCCCGGCAAGTCCGCCGTCGGCATCGAGGTGCCCAACAGCGACCGGGAGATGGTGCGCCTGGGCGACGTCCTGCGCGCGCCCACCACCATTGCCGACGAGCACCCGCTCGTCGTCGGTCTGGGCAAGGACATCGAGGGCCACTTCGTCACCGCCAACCTGGCCAAGATGCCCCACCTCCTGGTGGCCGGCTCCACGGGCTCCGGCAAGTCCAGCTTCGTCAACTCCATGCTGGTGTCGCTGCTGGCCCGGGCCACTCCCGACGAGTGCCGGATGATCCTCATCGACCCCAAGATGGTCGAGCTCACGCCGTACGAGGGCATTCCGCACTTGATCACGCCCATCATCACCCAGCCCAAGAAGGCCGCCGCCGCGCTGGCCTGGCTGGTGGAGGAGATGGAGCAGCGGTATCAGGACATGCAGGTCAACAAGGTCCGCCACATCGACGACTTCAACCGCAAGGTCCGGTCCGGCGAGATCGCCGCGCCCCCCGGCTCCGAGCGTGAATACCGGCCCAGGCCCTACATCCTGGCCATCGTCGACGAGCTCGCCGACCTCATGATGACCGCTCCCCGTGACGTCGAGGACGCCATCGTCCGCATCACCCAGAAGGCCCGTGCCGCCGGCATCCACCTCGTCCTGGCCACCCAGCGCCCCTCCGTCGACGTCGTCACGGGCTTGATCAAGACCAACGTGCCGTCCCGCCTGGCCTTCGCGACCTCGTCGCTGACCGACTCCCGCGTCATCCTCGACCAGCCCGGCGCCGAGAAGCTCATCGGCATGGGCGACGGCCTGTTCCTCCCCATGGGCGCCGCCAAGCCCGTGCGCATCCAGGGCGCCTACGTCGGCGACGACGAGATCAACACCATCGTCGCCTTCACCCGGGACCAGGCCCAGCCCGACTACACCGACGGCGTCACCGCCGCCAAGGCCGGCGAGAAGAAGGAGATCGACGCCGACATCGGCGAGGACCTCGACCTCCTGTTGCAGGCCACCGAGCTCATCGTCACCAGCCAGTTCGGCTCCACGTCCATGCTCCAGCGCAAGCTCCGCGTCGGCTTCGCCAAGGCCGGCCGCCTCATGGACCTCCTGGAGACCCGCGGCGTCGTCGGACCCTCCGAGGGCTCCAAGGCCCGCGAGGTCCTCATCAAGCCCGACGAGCTCGACGGCGTCCTCTACACCATCCGCGGCGGCGGCGCGTCCCCCGAGCCCGAAGAGGACGACGAGGAGTAACCCTCAGCGCTGCAACGGAATCTTGGCCAGCGCTTTCCGAATCGTCGTGGCCGGATCCGGCACGTTCATCCCCAGCTCCCGGAGCCGATCGGCGACCTGGGTGAGGTGCTGGCCCAGCTGCCGGCTGACGGAAACCAGGTGGGCCAACGGAACCGGCTTGTCCGGATCGAGGAATCCGCCGTCGTGTCGGGCATCGCGCAGCAGGGTCAGGTCGCGGAACTCCGGGTAGTACGGCAGATTCTCCGACGGCACGGTGAATCCCAGCTCGGCCAGCCGGTCCGCGGCCCAGAACGGCGACTGGTTCAGCCTGGCGTGGGCCTTGATCAGGTGGTGCAGCCGGACCGGCCGTCGGACATCCAGCCAGGGCGCGGAACCGTTGAGCCGCACGCTGAGCAGCTGGACGTCCTCCGGCGACGTCTTCGCCGGCAGGTCGGGCGGGGTCAGCCCCGCGGCGCGACACCGCTGCATCGCCTGTGCCGTCGGAACACCGAGGTGGTTGATCATCCGGAGCATGGCGCCGGGCGGGATCGGCGCGGACGGTGTCTCCATGTCGGCGCACAGGCTCTCCCACAACGCGGGCAGCCACTCCGGCAGTGCGTCGTCGGTGAGCACTTCCGGGCGGATTTCCCGCTCGATCGATGCCCGCACCAGCTCGGGCAGCGACGCGTAGCTCTTCTTGACGGCCTTGCCGCCCGGAGCGACCGTGAACCCGTACGACGACAGGATGTCGGTGGCCTCGGCGATGGAGATGTGTTCCTGGCTCGCGGCCGCTCGGACCTGGCCCATCCAGACGGTCTCCCCGGGCAGTCGCCACGGTTCGGAGCGGTCGTGATTGCGGCTGAGCAGAGCCAGTTCTGTGCTGTGCGACTGCCAGCGGCCGGCGGGGAACCGGTCGGGCTCCATGCCGTTGATGCCCAGATCGGACAGGCGGCGCGCGGTCGAGCGGGGGGAAAGGCCCGTGATGGACGCGACGGAGAAGATGTGTCCCGGGGCGGCAAGCTGCTCGGCCGATCCCCACGTCAGCGAATATCCCCGGCCCGCGCACAGCAGGTGCACATCAGAGGGCTTCGCCGCGAGCAGCGGGCCCGCCTCCGCGAGCTCGGCGGCGAGTCCCGTCAGCTCGACGGCGTCGTTGCGGGCCAGCAGGCGCCACAGGAAGATGTGGTCCAGCGGATAGGAATCGATCTGCCTGTGCGGGGGCATCGGCCATGATTCCCCGACCAGCGCCTTGTCGGCCGGAAAAATAGGGTGGCCCGGCGATTGCTCCGCGATCATGTCGGCCACTGCCGGGTTGTCGAATCCCAGGCGGCTGAGCCATTCCTCGGTCAGCAGCGTGCCCGCGCCGATCAGGTCCGGTATCGCCGCCCGCTGCAATTCGTGCACGACGGGCGCGACATCGCTCAGGATCGTCGTTCGGTCGACGGACAGGCGAGGGGCATTGTGTCCGGTGAGGTTCACGAAGGCGCCGAGAGTGTCGCCGCGGTGTGGTCCCGTGTGCAGTCCGTCGACGAGCAGTCCACCGCCGGACTCGCACCACACGACCTGGCCGGTCACGTCGGTGACGGTGATTTCCCTGGGGTAGCTGCCCTCGAAGAAGATCCCGGCCGGCCAGCGGGAGTGCTCGGGGCCATGCTGGGCGGTGGTGTCGAATTCGGCGATGGCCAGCAGCCGGCCGAGGGTCTCCACGCAGGATTCCTCGATGCCGGCCCGGAGGTGGAGCCGGATCGTCGTGCCGGGAGTGCCCTGGGTCGGCAGCTCCTTGATCTCGAAGAGGTGGCCGGGGCCGGTGATGGTCACCTCGTACACCGGGCCGGGGTGGCCGGTGTAGCGGGACATCCGACACGTGGTGATGGTGATTTCGTCGGCGAGCATGAAGTAGCTCAGGACCCCGATGCCGAAGCGGCTGTTGGGGTGGAGCTCGATGGGGGGATCGAGGCGGGACCAGTCGACCTGCTCGTCGCGGAACTCGGCGAGGTCGGCGAAGCGGGCGCCGGCGCGGGCGAAGACGCCGGTGAGCTCGGAGAGACCCATACCCACGCCGTTGTCGGTGCAGTCGAGGTAGGGGCGGCCATCTGAAGAGATGCCCTGGGAGAAGGTGATCTGGCCGGACCAGGAGGAGGAACGGTCGGTGGTGCGGCGGAGGTACTCCTCTCGAGCGCGGCGGTAGCGGCAGGCGTCGAGGGCGTTCTGGTAGAGCTCGCGAATGGCGAGGCTGCGGTCCCGGTAGAGCTGCTCGCCCATGAGGAGTTCCTGCACCCGCTGCTCGTCCATACGGAAGCGGGACCAGCCGGAGAAGACGGGCTTGCGGTCGGGGCCGAGGGCGGGACGAACCTCGTCGGAAGAGGCGCGTTCGGGGAGGGAACGCAGGGGCGCGAGGACCTGGTGGGTGTCGGCGGCCTGACGGACGGCGTGCAACAGGGCGTCCAGGCGGACGGTGTGCTCGCGCAGGGCCTCGACGACGGCAGCGTGGTGGCAGACGGCGGACAGCACGGGACAGTCGGCGCGAGACTCCCAGCTGGCGGAGGCGATGGTCTCGTGCAGGTGCGAGAAATCCACGGGGGTGTGCCAGACGATGATGTCGGACAGTGCCGTGATGTCGATGGCCATGCTGTACGCCACGGCCAACAGGAGGCCGAGCAGCGGGGGGCGGACGTGCTCCTCGTCGTCGGTGCCGCCGAACAGGGTCTCCTGGGGGCGCATCTCGACCAGACGTTGCTTGCCGCACAAGACGTTCGGCTCGATGCGCAGGCCCTGCAACAGGCCGCTGACCCGGTCGGCGGTGAGTACGGGCGGCAGGTCGACGCCGGTGAGCAGCCCGGCGATGGACTCGGGCTTGAGCACCTCGGCCTGGAGCCACAGCCAGCGATGGAACAGCCACCAGCGAACCTCGTCGTGGCCCTCCATCCGGGCCGCGAGACGGCTGTGGTCCCGGTAGAACTCAGGGGGCGGCCCGTCGAGGCGCTCGGCGGCGGCGCGGGTCCACAACACCTGATGCAGCAAGGGAATCAGGGTGAGCAGCGTCGCCTCGGCCGCGCCGAACTCGATGCCCAGCTTGAGGGTCAGCCAGCTCACCCGCTTGGTGAACCGTTCGGCCAGGCCGCGGTCGAGCCACGGATCTCCAGGCAGGTCAAGGCAAACGCCGGCGAGGTGCGAGGCCATGGCGACGGCGGAAGTGCGGTCCTGGCCACTGCGCCACGCCTTTGAGTCGTCAACCAACCGGGCCCATGGCTCCAGCGGCGACTCCACCGCCGGCGCGGACAAGTGCACGCCGCCGTTGAGGGTGCCGACCTGGAAGATCACCGAGTGGAAGGGATTGCCGGAGAACGTGTTGTCCGTGCCACCGCTGGCCATTCGAGCAGACTAGCGGCGCCGGTGCGGGGTCGGCGGGAGCTCCACCGGATCGGGCCCCTGCGACCACGGCTGGGTGCGTCATCCCCCCTGGTGACGACGCACCCAGCCGGTCATTCCTCCCCCGCGAGGAATCCTTCGATGTCCGGCTCCTCGGTGCCGGGCTCGGTGAGGCGCTCGGCGAGCGTGGGGACGGGTTCCTGGAGCCAGGCCGGGTCGTCCTCCAGGAGGCCGTGCTTGGCGGCGAACTGCTCGGTGGCGTCGCGGATGGACTCACGCAGGGCGCCGACGACGACGGACTCGGCGGTGCTGGTGAGCTCGATGAGCAGGGAGCGGACCTTGTCGAGCTGGTCGGCCTGGCCGGAGGTCTCGGCGATGGCGGGCCAGAGGTGGCGCTCGAAGACGTCGACGAAGTCGGCGGCCACGCGGTCGGTGGCGTCGCGGAGACGCTCGTACTGGGAGAGGACTTCCTGCGGCCCGATGGTGAGCTGGCAGAGGCGGGCGCCGCTCTCCAGGGCCCAGCGGCGGGTGTGAGGACGACCGTGGCGCCACTTGACGAGACCGAGCTGGGTGGCGCGGCGGAGCAGGGAGGGGCGGAGCTCACGGACGGAGACGAGGGCGCGGATCTCGTTGATGCCGATGGGAATCCAGTCCTCGGGGCCGTCGGGAGCCAGGCCGAGGACATCGGCGACGGACTCGCCGCGGTCGCGGGCCTCCAGCAGCTGGCCGATGGCGGGCAGGGAGAAGCCCCGGTCCTGGAGCCGCTGCACGAGCCGGAGCCGCTGCACGTGGCTGACGTCGTAGCGGGCGGTGCGGCCGACACGGCGTGGCGCATGCAGCAGACCCTTGGTCTGGTACATGCGGATCGTGCTGGTCGGCAGGCCGACCTCGGCGGCGAGCTCCTCCACGGACACGTGATGATCCTCGCGCGCGGCGAGGGGGCCAGTCAATACTCTTCTAGTTGTAATTAGAAGAGTTGCAGCAGCATTCGGCTGTTGCCGAGTGTGTTCGGCTTCACGTACGTGAGGTCGAGGAACTCGGCGACGCCCTCGTCGAACGAGCGCAGCATCTCGTCGTAGACCTCGGGCGACACCGGGGTGCCCTCGATCTCCACGAAGCCGTGCCGGGTGAAGAACTTGGTCTCGAAGGTCAGCACGAAGATGCGGGCCAGCCCCAGCTCACGGGCCAGCGCGACCAGCTGGCCGACGATGGCGTGCCCGATGCCGCGGCCGGCCACCATCGGGTCGACGGCGACGGTTCGGATCTCGGCCAGGTCCTCCCACAGCACGTGCAGCGCCCCGCAGCCGACGACCTTGCCGTCCAGCTCGGCCACCCAGAACTCCTGCACGGACTCGAACAGGGTGACCAGCTGCTTGGTCAGCAGCACCTTGCCCGCGTAGTGATCGACGAGCGCCTTGATCGCGCGCACGTCGGCGATGCGAGCCCGCCGCACGAGAAGACCGGTTTCCACGGCAGACAACCTAGTCCGTGGCCGCCGCACACCACCGCCCCGGTGAACCGGCGTCGCCGTAAGCTGCCAGGCGACGACAGCCGGCGGAGGGGGAGCGATGACGGGCGCGGGGTGGGACCCGTTCGCGGAGGCCGAGCGGGCGGCCGCGATGGGACGCACAACCGTGCTGACCACCGCGGACGGCGCGTGGTGGCTGCTCAACCCGGGCCAGCCGTGGCTGTGGTGGCGCGGCGTCGGCCAGTGGCGGCCGATGATGCCGCCGCCGGACCCGGGATTCCGCGCCACGGCCCGTCCGTCGCAGCTCCCGGGCGGTCAGGGCCCGCAGCAACCCGCACCTCAGCCCATGCCGCAGTCCGTGCCGCAGCCGGGATCGCTGTACCCGGAGCCGCCGGGCCCGCAGCAGCAGCCGGTGTCGCAGCCCTTCCCGGCCCAGCAGCAATTCCCAGCCCAGCAGCAATTCCCCGCGCAGCAGGGGTTTCCGAGCCAGCCGTTCCCGGCGCAGCACCCCTTCCCGCAACCGGCCTCGCAGCCCTTGCCGCAACAGCCGCCGCCGCTGCCGCACCAGGCCGAGCAGATCCAGGCCTACGTCGAGCCGCTGTACGGGGGCGGGCACTTCGTCCGCACCGGTGAGCCGGTCGCCGCCTTCTTCGACAAGGCCAAGCGGGTGATCCTGTGGGCGGACGCCATCCGCCACGCGGAGAACACGGCCGGCCAGGCCAATCCGGTGATCCTGCTGATCGGCCGGCAGCACAGCGGCCAGCGCCGCCTGGTGCGCTCGTTCGCGCCGTTCATGAAGGCCACGGAGGCGATCACCGAGTCGGAGCCGGTGATCAAGACGGCGGCCGGCCTGATCCTGTCGGCCAAGGAACAGGAAAAATCACTCGAAGCGGTGGTGCGTGGGGCCATCACCTCGGCGTACGAGAAGACGCCGGTGCTGATGATCGAGAACGCCGACGCGCTGCTGGCCGACGCCGGCGACAAGGGCAGCGTCGTCGACGTCGTGGTCGAGGTGGCGCACGACCAGGAGGAGTGCGGCGTCCTCGTCCTGTGCGGCACCCCGGCGTTCCTCAAGCAGCTCACGGACGCGGCCCCGGCCGTGGTCCAGCGCTCCCTGATCTACCACCTGCCGGACTTCGAGCAGCGGCCGGCGGCCGAGGCGCTGCTGGACGTGCTCGCGGCGGAACGCCAGGCCGCCGTGAGCCCGCAGGCCCGTGCCGGCCTGGCCGACCTGATCACCGGCGGCCGCACGCACCGCACGATGGGCGGCGCCCGCCGCGTCGAGGCGGTGATCGAGACGGCCTGCCAGAGCGCGATCATGCGCAGCGGCATGGCCCGCGTCGACGTCCAGGACCTGGCCGAGCTACGCCAGGCCGCCGGCGCCAGCGACCGCAAGTCGGCGGCCGAGCTGCTGGCCGAGCTCAATGCCATGGTCGGCCTGGACTCGGTGAAACGCCAGGTCAACAACCTGGTGTCCGAGATGCAGGTGGACGAGCGCCGCCGCGCCGCCGGCCTGCCCATCCCACAGCGCAGCCGCCACCTGGTCTTCACCGGCAATCCCGGCACCGCCAAGACGACCATGGCCCGGGTCATCGCCGAGCTGTACAAGGAACTGGGCGTGCTCACCGGCGGCCAGCTCGTCGAGTGCATGCGGGCCGACCTGGTCGGCGAGTACATCGGCGAGACCTCGGGCAAGACCCGCAAGCTGATCGAGCAGGCCTACGGCGGCGTGCTGTTCATCGACGAGGCCTACAACCTGGTGCAGGGCGGCGACGAGGACTACGGCCCGGAGGCGGTGGCGGAACTCCTGGCCCAGATGGAGAACCACCGCGACGACCTGATCGTCATTGTGGCCGGCTACCCGCGCGAGATGAGCACCTTCCTGGACTCCAACCCGGGCCTGCGCTCGCGGTTCCAGACCCGCATCGAGTTCCCCGACTACAGCAACGAGGAACTGGCCCGGATCTTCCAGCTGATGGCCAAGGCGCAGGGGTACGAGCTGGCCCCCGACCTCGTCGGCGCGCTGCCGGTGCGGATGAGCCGGATCAGCCGTGGCAAGGGTTTCGCCAACGGCCGGTCGTCACGGCAGCTGCTGGAGGCCACCATCAGCCGGCAGTCGGCCCGGCTGGCGGCCGACCCCAACTCGGACGTCGCCTCGCTCAACCGCCTGATCGCCGCCGACATCCCGGCCCCGGGCGACACCGGGGTGCGGATGGGAGACGGTGGGGCGCAACGGGGTCTGCCCGATCTGCTGTCCGAATTGGACGGAATGATCGGCCTGGCGCCGGTGAAGCAGCGCGTCCGCTCGATGGTCGCGGAGATGGACGTCGACAAGCAGCGCCGCGCCCAGGGCCTGCCGGTGTCGCCGCGCAGCCGACATCTGGTCTTCACCGGAAACCCCGGCACCGCAAAGACAACCGTGGCCCGGCTGATCGGCGAGATCTACCGCGAGCTCGGTGTGGTCACGTCCGGGCACGTCATCGAGGCCCAGCGCTCGGACCTGGTGGCCGAGCACACCGGGGCGACGGCGCCGAAGACGCGGGCGGTCTGCGAGGACGCGCTCGGCGGCATCCTGTTCATCGACGAGGCCTACACGCTGACCGGGGAGCAGGGCGACTTCGGCGCGGAGGCGGTGGCGGAACTCCTTACCCAGATGGAGAACCACCGCGCCGACATGATCGTGATCGTCGCCGGCTACCCCAAGCTGATGGACGAGTTCATGGAGACCAACCCCGGTCTGCGCTCCCGGTTCGCCAACCGCGTCGAGTTTCCGGACTACAGCAACGAGGAACTGGCCAGGATCTTCCTGGCGATGGCGCAAGGCCAGGGCTACACCGTCTCGGACGAGCTCGAAAGCGCCCTGCCGGACCGGATTCGCCTGATCCCGCGTGGCCGGGGCTTCGCCAACGGCCGCTCCGCCCGGCAGCTGCTGGAGGCCACGCTCACCCAGCAGTCGGCGCGGCTGGCCGGAATCCGCAACGCCGACGCGGCGACACTGAACGCGCTGACCGCCGCCGACCTGCCCGCCCCGGACGAAGCCGGTGTGGCGCAGGGAAGTGGCGGCCCCCGCAAGACGCTGCCCGAGCTGCTGTCCGAACTGGACACGATGCTCGGCCTGGCGCCGGTGAAGCAGCGGGTCCGCGCGATGGTCGCCGAGATGGACATCGACCGCAAGCGCCGTGCCGCCGGCATGAAAACCGCGGAACGCAGCCGGCATCTCGTCTTCACGGGAAATCCCGGCACGGCCAAGACCACCGTGGCGCGGCTGCTCGCCCAGATCTACCGCGAGCTCGGCGTGGTCAGTTCCGGCCACGTCGTCGAGGCGCAGCGGTCCGACCTCGTCGCCGAGTTCCTCGGCCAGACCGCGCCGAAGACCCGTGCCGTCTGTGAGAGCGCCATCGGCGGCATCCTGTTCATCGACGAGGCGTACACGCTGACGGAAGGCGACTACGCGGCCGAAGCCGTGGCGGAACTCCTCACCCAGATGGAGAACCGCCGTGACGACCTGGTGGTGATCGTCGCCGGTTATCCCCAGGAGATGGACGAGTTCATGGAGGCCAACCCCGGCCTCCGGTCCCGCTTCGCCAACCGCGTCGAGTTCCCCGACTACAGCGACGAGGAACTGGCCGGCATCTTCCGGATCATGGCTCGCGGGCAAGGGTACGAGCTGGCCGAGGACCTGGAAACCGCGCTGCCGCAACGGATCACGCGCATCCCGCGCGGCCGGGGCTTCGCCAACGGGCGCTCCGCCCGGCAGCTGCTGGAGGCCACGATCACCCGGCAGTCCGGCCGGCTGGCCACGATGGGTGACATCACGCCGGAAGCGCTGAACCTGTTGGTGGCCAACGACTTGCCGGCCCCGGAGGACAGCGGCGTGCAGCAGGGCGACGGCGGCGCCCGGCGCAGCCTGGCCGAGCTGATGGCCGAGCTCGACGGCATGATCGGCCTGGCCCCGGTCAAGGACCAGGTCCGAACGCTCGTGGCCGAGACGAGGGTCGACGCCCGCCGCCGGTCCGCCGGCCTGAAGGTCGCGGCCCGCAGCCGGCACCTCGTCTTCACCGGAAACCCCGGCACCGCCAAGACAACCGTGGCCCGCCTGATCGCCCAGCTGTTCCGGGAACTGGGCGTGCTGTCGTCCGGGCATCTCGTGGAGACCAGCCGCCCCGACCTGATCGGCGAGTACATCGGCACCACCGCCCCGAAGACCCGGGCCGTGATCGAGAAGGCCATCGGCGGCGTGCTGTTCATCGACGAGGCCTACACCCTCGTCGGCGACAGCCCGTCCGACTACGGGCCGGAGGCCGTCGCGGAACTCCTGGTGCAGATGGAGAACCGGCGCGACGACCTGCTCGTGATCGCCGCCGGCTACCCGGCCGACATGGACCGTTTCCTCGACGCCAACTCCGGCCTGCGCTCCCGCTTCGGCGCGACGGTCACCTTCCCCGACTACAGCGACGAGGAACTGGCCGGCATCTTCGAGATCATGGCCCGCAGCCAGAACTACCTGCTCTCCGACGACCTGCGCCAGGCCCTGCCCGCGGCCGTCGCCGGCATCGATCGCACGGTCGGCTTCGCCAACGGCCGCTCCGCCCGGCAGCTGCTGGAACGGACCATCGCCCGGCAGGCCGTGCGGCTGGCCGCGCCGGAGGTCGACCTCGACGCGCTGCCCGACGAGGAGTTGCAGACCCTGCACGTCGCCGACCTGCCGGGGGCCTGACCAGGCGCGTTACGACAAAGGCAGGCGTACTTAGGGGCAGTGCACGGCACCATTCGGCCGAACAGTTCACGACGATCGGCAGAAAATGCTCTTTATGTCCGATTGAGCGGGCTCTGTGCGGAAGGTGTGCTTCGGGAGCGTTGTCCCCCAGGAAGGGATTTCCCCCGTGACAGCCCATCTCAGACGCCGGGCCGGTGCGATCGCGCTGGCCGGCGTGCTCGGCGTGAGCTCCTTGGCGTTGGCCACCCCTGCTGCCAGCGCCCAGGACACGCCCCCGAGCTCCGCCAAGCAGCTCGACAAGCAGGACCGCGAGCTGGTCGCCGAGGCCGAGCGGGCCGGCAAACCGACCGTGACGCTGGTCGTCGCGGCCGAGCGCGGCCGCACCGACCAGGCCGTGCAGGAGCTGCAGAGCCTCGGCGGCAAGGTCGAGACCGCGGCCAAGGACGTCGACTACATCAAGGTCGAGGTGCCACGCGACAAGGCCGAGAAGGCCGCGAAGCTGGGCGCGGTGCGGTCCGTCGACGTCGACGGCCTGATCAAGCGGGACGAGCCGAAGCCCGAGGGCAGCAGCCCGGCGCTGCCGCAGAAGCCGCCGGGCAAGGACACGCCGCGGGTCAACCCGTACATGCCGACCGGCGACACCGGGGCCGCGCAGTTCGCGCAGCAGGTGCCGCAGTGGGACGGCCGCGGCACCACCGTCGCCATCCTCGACTCCGGCATCGACCTGGACACGGCGGCGCTGGCCAAGACCTCCACCGGCGAGCGCAAGATCGTCGACTGGTACGACGCGAACGACCCGGTCGAGTCGGGCGACGGCACCTGGGTCGCGATGTCCAAGACCCGCTACACCGGCAAGTTCACCGCCGGCGGCCGCACCTGGACCGCGCCGGCCACCGGCGGCCCGTACACGATCGCCACGCTGGCCGAGACGGCCGGCGACCTGCGCGGCGGCGAGCTGGCCGGCGACCTCAACCGTGACGGCGACAAGACCGACTCC
The DNA here is from genome assembly GCF_040682195.1 of Kutzneria sp. NPDC051319. Lineage (NCBI taxonomy): Bacteria > Bacillati > Actinomycetota > Actinomycetes > Pseudonocardiales > Pseudonocardiaceae > Kutzneria > Kutzneria sp. NPDC051319. The sequence goes on from NZ_JBFBAM010000017.1 coordinate 19,873, forward strand.
TTCGGCATCCTCCAGGACGTCACCACCAAGGAGGTCCGGGTCGACGTCGACGGGGACGGGGACTTCACCAACAACACCCGGATGATCGACTACCGCTTCAAGCAGGACGTCGGCCACTTCGGCACCGTCCCGTTCGTGGTGCAGACCGACAAGTCGAACTACTCGGGCGGGGCGACCGCGTACGTCAACATCGGCATCGCCGGCGCCGCCCACGGCACGCACGTCTCCGGCATCGTGGCCGGCAACTCGCTGTTCGGCGGCAAGATGGCCGGCGCGGCCCCGGGCGCGAAGCTGATGGCGGTCAAGGTCTGCCTGACCTCCTCCTCGTGCACCAACAGCGGCCTGATCGACGGCCTGCTCTACGCCGCGCGCAACGGCGCCGACGCGATCAACATCTCGATCGGCGGCCTGCCCGCCCTCAACGACGGCAACAACGCGCGGGCCGACCTCTACAACCGGACCATCGCCGAGTTCAACGTGCAGCTGTTCATCTCCGCCGGCAACAGCGGCGCGGGCATGAACACCGTCGGCGACCCGTCCGTGGCCACCGACGCGATCAGCGTCGGCTCGTACATCACCGACGCCACCTGGCTGTCCAACTACGGCTCGGTGACGCCGCAGAAGCAGGGCCTGCACCCGTTCTCCTCGCGCGGCCCGCGTGAGGACGGCGGCTTCAAGCCCGACATCGTCGCCCCGGGCTCGGCCATCTCCACCATCCCCGGCTGGCAGCCGGGCGGTCCCGTCGCCGGCACGTACCCGCTGCCCGCCGGGTACGCCATGTTCAACGGCACCTCGATGGCGGCCCCGCAGGCCACCGGCGCGGCGGCGCTGCTGATCGGCGCGTACAAGGCGACGCATCACGGCCAGCGGCCGTCGGTGGCGGCGCTGCGTGAGGCGATCAAGTCCACCGCCAAGTTCGTGCCGGGCGTCGGCGCGTACGAGCAGGGCGCTGGCCTGTTCGACGTGCAGGCGGCGTTCCATCGCTTGCAGGACAACGTCTCCCCGGTCTCGGTGACCGCCAGCGTGCCGGTGAACACCGTGCTCGGCGGGCAGCTGAAGCCCACGCCCAACGTCGGTGTCGGCATCTACGACCACGAGGGCGTCACCCCCGGCAAGGCGTACACCCGCACGTACACGCTGACCCGGACCAGTGGCCCCAACCGCAACACCCGCTACGACGTGCAGTGGACCGGCAATGACGGCACCTTCAGGTCGGCCGGCTCCGTTGTGCTGCCGCTGAACAAGCCGGTGTCGTTCGAGGTCAAGGTCAACCCGCGCAGCGCCGGCATCCACTCGGCGGTGCTCAAGGTGGCCGGCACCAGCCTGCTCGCCATGAACACCGTCGTGGCGGTGACGGACTTCGCCCCGGCCAACGCGTACACCTTGTCCAACAAGGGAAGTGTGGGCCGCAACGAGAGCACGAGCGTGTTCGTGCGGGTGCCGGCCGGCGCTTCGGCGCTGAAGGTCGACATGGCCGCGAGCACCGGGCAGATCCGGTTCCTGCGCAACGACCCGAGCGGCGTTCCGTTGGACTCCAACACGTCCACCAACTGCTATTCGCCCGACGCGGGCGCGGGTTGTGCCGGCGGCTCGCCGACCAGCCGCACCGTGGTCAACCCGATGCCCGGCGTGTGGGAGATCGCCGTCGAGTCGCGGCGCACCTCCGACGCGCTGCACACGCCGTTCACCATCACGTCCTCGCTGATCGGCACCAAGATCAGCCCGGACCCGGACACCATCGCCTCGGCCACCCTCGGCACGCCGGTGGCCCGTGAGTACAGCGTGGCCAACCAGCTGGCCGCGTTCACCGGCAAGCTGGTCGGCGGCACCCTGGGCAGCCGGGCCACCTCCCGGCCGACCATCGCCACCGGCGACGTCCAGAAGATCGACGTGACCGTGCCGGCCGGCATGTCCAGCTTCAGTGCCAAGATCGGCAACCCGGCCGACCACGGCGCCGACCTGGACATGATCGTCTACGACTGCACGAGCGGCGCCTGCGTGCAGGCCGGCACCAGCGGCGGGTCCACCGCCGAGGAGCAGGTCACCATCGCCAACCCGGCCGCCGGCCACTGGCAGGTCGAGGTCGACGGCTTCGACGTGCCCGCCGGCACGACTGCCTACGACTACAGCGACATCTACATCTCGCCGTCGCTGGGCAGCGTGGCCGTGACCGACAACAACGCCGTCCGGGCCTCCGGCAGCACCTGGGTCGTCCCCGGCACGGTCACCGCGCTGGCCGCCCCCGGCGCCGGCCGGGTGCTCGTCGGCGAGCTCCACCTCGTCGCCGAGGACGGCTCCGTCGTCGGCCGCTCGTCGGTGGTGGTGCAGTCCGTCAGCTGAGGCTCATGCTGACGCGGTGAGCGGCGAAGGCGGGTCCCGGCCGGGGCCCGCCTTCGTGCCGATAAGTCGACAAATCAGCCGAGGGTGCATGCCATGATCGCCGACCGCGTCCGCGCCGCCCTGTCCGCCGCCGACCCCGCCGAGCTCGCCGCCCTCCTGCACCCAGACGCCCGCTGGGGCGAGAGCTGCCGCAACCGTGACGAGGTCCTCGCCTGGTACCGGGGCCTGCTCGACCAGGGCGTCCGCTTCACCGTCCGGGACGTCCGGGCCGACGGCGACGTCCTGCGCCTCACCCTCGACGTCGCCGGCCCCGACGGCTCCTGGACCGCCCACCCGGTGGTTCGGCTGGACGGCGACCTGGTGATCGACATCCGGCCCGAGGAGCCCTGAGGCCCTCCTGTGTTAAGCTTCGGGTCTATTCGCGCGGTTTTCTCGCACAGATCGGCTCGAAGCTCACGAATCGGGGGTGTCAGGAGTGCTGCGGAGCTTTCGGGTGGCCAACCACCGGTCGATCCGGGACGAGCAGGAGTTCCTGCTGCTGCCCGTCTACGGCGACGGCTGGGCCGTCCCCGTCACGGCGGTCTACGGCGCGAACGCGGCCGGCAAGTCCAACCTGTTCGACGCCATGGACTTCATGGCCTCGGCCGTGCGCGACTCGTTCGGCCGCTGGACGCCGGACGGCGGCGTGCCGCGGCGGCCGTTCGAGCTCGATCCGGAAGCGGCCGCGAAGCCGTCGGGGTTCGTCGCCGAATTCGTCGCCGAGGACGTGCGCTTCACGTACGGATTCGTCGTGGACAGCCGGATCGTGCGCGAGGAATGGCTGTACAGCTACCCGGAGAAGCGCAAGCGGGTCATCTTCGAACGCGAGGACGGCGCCATCAAGGTGGGCAGCACGGTCGGCGACCTGCGCGGAAAGATGGACGTGCTCAAGGCGCTGGTCCGGCCGAACGCGCTTTTCCTGAGCGTCGCCGCGCAGTCCAATGTGGGGCCGGTCGCGCCGGCCCACCGGTTCCTGGTGGAGAACCTCGCCTTCCGGGCCCGCAGTTCGCGGCAGCAGGATCTCGACCGGGTGACCCGGGTGCTCGGCGATCCGGCCGCGCGGGACCGCCTGGTGAACCTGGTCCGGTGCGCGGACATGGGCATCGTCGGCATCGAGGTCTCGCCCCGGTCCCGGGCCGAGGTGATGCTGCGCGACCTGCTCGTGCGCGAAGGCGGACCGGCCCTGCCGATCAGCGAGGAGATCCGGTTCGCCCACGCGGGAGGCGCCCGGACGCTCTCCTTCGACGACCAGTCGGCCGGCACGCAGTCCTGGGTCCGGCTCCTGCCCGCGGTGCTCGACGCGCTCGACGAGGGGCGGACCCTGCTGGTCGACGAACTCGACACCAGCCTGCATCCGCTGCTGACGGCCCAGCTGATCCGGCTGTTCCAGAAGGCGGAGACGAACCCGCGGCACGCGCAGCTGGTGTTCACCACGCACGAGGCCTCGCTGCTGCGAAGCGCGCAGGACGACGAGGTGCTCCGGCGCGACCAGGTGTGGTTCGTGGAGAAGGGGGCCGACGGCGCGAGCAGGCTTTCCTCGTTGGCGGAGTTCCGTCCACGCAAGGGGGAGAGCGCGGAACGGCGTTACCTGAGCGGCAGCTACGACGGCGTGCCGATGCTGTTCGAGCGCGAGTTCGAGGACTCACTGCTCAGCCGCTATGCGTCGTGACAACACCGGGCGCCACCGCGTCGAGTCCCGCACGCGGCGCCACATTCTGATCGTGTGCGGCGGCACCCGGACCGAGCTCGACTATTTCGAAGGGTTGACGAGGGCTCGGGGGAATCCGGCGGTTCAGTTCACGATTCTCGGCAAGGGGATCGCGCCCGATCAGCTCGTCCGGCACGCGAAACGCGTCCCCGGGGACCACGATGAGATCTGGTGCGTCGTGGACACCGACGAGTTCGACATCGCCAAGGCCGCACGCCTGGCGGACGAGCTGGGCGTGCGGCTCGTCGTCTCCAATCCGTGCTTCGAACTCTGGCTGCTGCTGCACTTCGTTGGATCACCGCGGGGCGTGCGGGAGCTATCAGCAGCTGCTGCCCAAGTTGATCAGACACGTGCCCGGTTACGACAAGTCACGGGTCGACTTCGGCCGGTACGACGGGGGCGTCGAGGACGCGGTCGGGCGGGCCGAGCGGCTCGATCCGAGTGGGCGGGACCACGGGCGGAATCCGTCCACAGGGGTGTGGAAAGTAGTTCGACAGGTCCTCCCGGGCTGAAGCACGCCCGCGGGCGGATACCCTTGGGCACGTGTCTTCCCCCTCCACGTCCCGTCGTGTCGCCCTGCTCACCCTCGGTTGCGCCCGTAATGAGGTCGACTCCGAGGAGATGGCCGGCCGGCTGACGGCCGACGGCTGGCAGCTGGTCGACCCCGACGAGGGCGGCGCGGACGTCGTGCTGGTGAACACGTGCGGCTTCGTGGAGTCGGCGAAGAAGGACTCGGTGGACACGCTGCTGGCGGCGTCGGACTCGGGCGCGAAGGTGGTGGCGGTGGGCTGCCTGGCCGAACGCTACGGCGCGGAGCTGGCCGAGAGCCTGCCGGAGGCCGACGCGGTGCTGGGCTTCGACCACTACCCGCAGCTGGGCGAGCGGCTGGACGAGATCCTCAGCGGCCGCAAGGTGGAGGCGCACAAGCCGGTCGACCGCCGCACGCTGCTGCCGATCAGCCCGGTGCAGCGGCCGCAGAAGGCGCCGGAGGTGGCGCTGCCGGGCCACGGCACGGCCTGGGGCCCGCAGGTGCTCCGCACCCGCCTCGACGACGCGCCGGTGGCGCCGCTGAAGATCGCCTCGGGCTGCGACCGGCGGTGCTCGTTCTGCGCGATCCCGAGCTTCCGCGGGGCCTTCGTGTCCCGCAGCGCGGAGGACATCCTGGGCGAGGCGGCGTGGCTGGCCGAGCACGGGGTCCGCGAGCTGTTCCTGGTCAGCGAGAACTCCACGTCCTACGGCAAGGACCTGGGCGACGTCCGGGCCCTGGAGACGCTGATCCCGCAGCTGGCGCAGGTGCCGGGCATCGACCGGGTCCGCGTCTCCTACCTCCAGCCGGCCGAGACGCGGCCGGGCCTGGTCAAGGTCATCGCGACGACGCCGGGTGTGGCCGACTACTTCGACCTGTCGTTCCAGCACTCCAGCGAGGCCGTGCTGCGCCGGATGCGCCGGTTCGGGTCGACGGACTCGTTCCTGGCGCTGATCAAGCAGATCCGGGAGCTGAGCCCGGAGGCCGGCATCCGCACCAACGTGATCGTGGGCTTCCCCGGCGAGACCGAGGACGACCTCAAGGAGCTGGAGCGCTTCCTGACCGAGGGCCGCCTCGACGCCGTGGGCGTGTTCGGCTACTCGGACGAGGACGGCACCGAGGCGCTGACCCTGGACGGCAAGCTGGACGCCGACACGGTGGCGGAGCGGGTGGCCCGCTTCTCGGCGCTGGTCGAGGAGCTCACCAACCAGCGCGCCGAGGACCGGATCGGCCAGCAGGTGGTGGTCCTCGTCGAGCACGAGGAGGATGACGACACCGATTGCGTCGGCCGGGCCGCCCACCAGGCGCCCGAGGTCGACGGGGAGTGCGTGCTGGTCGAGGCCGACGGGCTCAAGGTCGGCGACCTGGTCCGCGCCGAGGTCGTCGACAGCGAGGGGGTGGACCTCATCGTTCGCCCGATCGAAGTGCTGCCGCGATGAGCGAGGGGGACGAGCCGGCGGTCCCGGTGCCGCTGCTCAACATCGCCAACGTGTTGACGGTGTCGCGGCTGGTCATGGTGCCGTTCTTCCTGCTCGCCCTGTTCACCGGCGGCGGCCAGGACCTGCTGTGGCGGCTGGTGGCGTTCGGCCTGTTCGTGATCGCCTCGATCACCGACCGCATCGACGGCGACCTGGCCCGCAAGCGCGGCCTGGTCACCGACTTCGGCAAGATCGCCGACCCGATCGCCGACAAGGCGCTGACCGGCTCGGCGCTGGTCGGCCTCTCGGTGCTGGGCGACCTGCCGTGGTGGGTGACGATCGTGATCGCGGCCCGCGAGATCGGCGTGACCGTGCTCCGGTTCTGGGTGATCCGTCACGGCGTCATCCCGGCCAGCCGCGGCGGCAAGGCCAAGACCCTGATGCAGATCATCGCGATCGGCTTCTACCTGCTGCCGCTGCCGCCGTTCCTGATCTTCGTGCGCTGGGTGACGATGGGCGTGGCGCTGCTGCTCACCGTCGTGACGGGTGCGGACTACGTGGTCCGGGCGTTCCGGCTGCGCGCGGTCGCAGAGACACCGTGACGCCGGAGCAAGGGACCGCTGACCTGGTCGCCCGGCTGCGGGAGCTGGGGCAGACGGTCGCGACGGCGGAGTCGCTGACGGCGGGCATGGTGGCGGCCGAGCTGACCTCGGTCGCCGGTTCGAGCGCGGTGCTGCGCGGCGGCCTGATCGTGTACGCGACGGAGCTGAAAGCCCAGCTCGCGGGGGTCGACCGGGAACTGCTGGCCCAGCACGGCGCGGTACATCCCGACGTTGCCGTACAGCTGGCCCAGGGCGCCCGTGAGCGCTGCGGGGCGACCTGGGGTCTCGGCCTGACGGGCGTCGCCGGCCCGGATCCGCAGGACGGCATCGCCCCCGGCACCGTGTACGTCGCGGTGGCCGGCCCGCCCGGCGTGGAGGTGCGCCGACTGGGCCTTTCGGGTGGACGCCGGGAGGTCCGCACGGGCAGTGTCGTCGCCGTGCTGGACCTGCTGCGGGATTGCCTGAGGTGAACCGCGGGTAGCCGGACTTGCCCGAATCCCCCGTGCGCAAGTGTGGCGAGCCGCTCGATCGTGTGGTGAACCATCCCCGCCCGCGACGCGTTGGCAAGATCGGGTGAGGATCACTCTGGAGCCGCTCTGGCCCAGGTCAAGGCCGTGCCGCGGATCTTGCCTGGTCACCGCGGCCCGGGGAACATCCAGGTTGATTCACTCGTTCGCCTTGGGCGTACGTGGTGAGAAGTCGGTGCCAGCGGGGGTGCCGTCTGGGTAACGTGGTCGGTACGGGCCCGGCTGGAAGGAGGCGCGCGATGACAGTGCTGCTTCGCGAGGCGATCGGTGATCGGCTTCGCCACACTCGCACCACCCAACACCGCACGCTGCGTGAGGTGTCCCGGTCCGCACGGGTCAGCCTCGGTTACCTGTCGGAGGTGGAGCGCGGCCGCAAGGAGGCGTCCAGCGAGCTGCTGGCCGCCATCTGTGACGCGCTGGACCTGCCGATGGCCGATCTGCTGCACACCGTCGCCTCCGACATGAGCGCGCTGGCCGCCGTGGCCAACGCGCCGACCGCGGGCGAGGCCGCCAAGCCGCGTGAGCACGCGGAGGCCAAGTACGAGGGCGGCCGGCTGCTGCCCGATTCCGTCGGGGACAGCCTCAGCGACATCCGGCTCCAGCCGGTGCTCACGCACCGTCTGCCCACCCTCACCCCGCGGGGAGAGGTCGTGGTCGCCGCGTAAGGACGGACAGGAGGCGCTCCACCCTGGACGAGTTCGAGCTGGTGGCGCTGCTGGTGGCCCTGGTGCTGCTGGCCGTCGCCGCCGGATCGCTGCTGGTGCTCACCCGGCGCAGGCCCGTCGCCCGGGCGGGTTCACCGGCACGCGATCGGTCGAACGACCTCCGCTGGGTGGAGCGCGCCGAATCGGCGGCCGGACAGCTTGACCCGTACGACGACGCCGCTGGCGTGCTCGCCGAGCTGCGGGCGGCCGAGGCCGACGTCGATGCCATCAATCGCGTCCTGGCGGCGCTGCGCGCCTCCCAGCTGCGCCGGACCCGTGACCGTCTGGCGGCCCGCCTCGCCCCGGACGGCGACGGCGCCCCCGAGCTGACCTCGGCCTTTCGTGCGGTGAGTGATCGTCTGGCTACCGCCGAGCGGCTCCGCGCGGCCAGGGACGCCCTGACGACACGCATGCACGCGTGCGTCACCGGGTTGGAACGCGTTCGTGATTCCGGCCACTCCGCGGGAACCGGGCGGGCCGTTGAGCTGGTCGAACTCCGGGTGAACCTGGCCGAGGTCCGGGTGCTGGCCAGGGGGTTGCCCGAGGTTCCGGCTCGGGGGCGACCCTGATATTCGGCGGGGTCGGTGGTAGCGGTCCGGCTCACCTGACACGATGGAACCTGCACCGCCACCGGCTCGTTGGCCTGGTCGCGGCGTTCTCGTACATCCAGGAGTAGGCAGAAGGCAGGCGGAGGAGATGGCCAACCCTTTCGTGAAGGCTTGGAAGTACCTGATGGCGGCGTTCTCCGCCAAGATTGACGAGAACGCCGATCCCAAGGTGCAGATCCAACAGGCCATCGAAGAGGCCCAGAAGCAGCACCAGGCGCTGTCCCAGCAGGCCGCGGCCGTGATCGGCAACCAGCGGCAGTTGGAGATGAAGCTCAACCGGCAGCTCGGCGAGGTGGAGAAGCTGCAGGCCTCGGCCCGGCAGTCGCTCGTCCTGGCCGACGAGTCCCGTGGCAAGGGGGACGAGGCCAAGGCCCAGCAGTTCGAGCAGGCGGCGCAGTCCTTCGCCACCCAGCTGGTCACGGCCGAGCAGAACATCGAGGACCTCAAGACCCTGCACGACCAGGCCCTCCAGGCCGCCGGTCAGGCCAAGGGGGCCGTCGAGCGCAACGCCATGATGCTCCAGCAGAAGCTGGCCGAGCGCACCAAGCTGCTCAGCCAGCTGGAGCAGGCCAAGATGCAGGAGCAGGTGGCCAAGTCGCTCAACCAGATGAGCGAGCTGGCCGCGCCCGGCAACGTGCCGTCGCTGGAGGAGGTCCGCGACAAGATCGAGAAGCGGTACTCGACCGCGCTGGGTTCCGCGGAGCTGGCCAGCAACTCGGTGCAGGGCCGCATGCTCGAGGTGCAGGCCTCCACCACCGAGATGGCCGGCAACGCCCGGCTGGAGCAGATCCGCGCCTCGCTGGGCGGCGGCTCGGTGGCCGGACAGGTCACCAGCGGGTCGGCCCCGGCCAGCCCGGGCGCGAACATCCAGGCGGAGATCGCGCAGCGGGTGGCGCAGGAGAAGCAGGCCTGACCGGGTAGACGCGGGGGAGTGGGACGATGGCGGCCGGACCGCGCAAGCGTGACCTGGGCGAACTGATCAAGATCGGTCAGTCGGTCAGCGAGCAGCTGCGTGGCCCGGTCGCCGACACCGTCCGCACCAAGGTGCACGGCTGGCGTGATCCCCGCGCCAAGATGCTGCGCCGCCGTCGTCGGGCCAAGCGCGCCACGGTCGGCTGGTCCGGCGCCACCGTGCTCGGCGGCGTCTGGATCGGCGTCGAGCACGCCGCGCTGCTGGGCTTCGCCGGCGTCACGGCGATGATCGTGACCGCCCTGTTCCTCTACTGCCTCATCGGTTCCGCGCGCAAGACGATCGCGCTGCACCGTCAGGCGCTGCCCGCAGCCACACCGCCGCCCGTGCGGCTGCCGCCCGGCGGCTCGATCGCCCGCGAGCCGATGCGTCGGCTGGCCGAGGCCGAGGCCGGCCTGGCCGAACTGCTCGTCCAACTCGGCACACCCCGTCCGGGCGGGCTGGCCCCGCTGCCGGCCGAGTCCCTGGCCCACGCCCAGGAGTCCGCGCAGGAGGCCGCCACTGCCCTGCGGGCCGTCGCCGCCCAGCTGGCGGCCGTGGAGCGGGCCCGTGACATCGCGCCGCTGGCCCAGCGCGGGCCGCTGGAGCTGGGCATCACCGATCTCAGCCGCCGCCTCGAAGAGGGCCTGGACGGCTATGTCGCGCTCATCGGAACGGCCGGGCAGGCGGTCATCGCCAGCAACCCGGTGTCGCCCGACGAGGCTCTGCTCGACGCCAGCGACCGGCTGTCCGGCCTGGCCTCGGCGCTGCGGGAGCTGTCCGGGCCCAGCAGCGCCGGCTGAGCCGGGATGATCGGCCGCTCCGCTGATCGGTTCCCCCGCCGTTGCGCCGTCCGGGCGGATGCCCCGTCGCCTTCGCGTGCTCTGTGACTCTATGTGACACATATGCCGACACATTGTGCGGGCCGGTGGAGATTCTTCAGGCAAATGTGTGATTATCAGTTTGTTATCTAGCCGAGACCGCTACCCGCCGTGGCAGTATCGGGGCGGCAGTGTAGCCGAGCCTTCGGGCGAGCCAGGGGCCCACGGGGAGGTCTGACGTGGCGTTGTGGACCGTGCACGGCGACGGCCGCCGCGTGTCGGACGGCGAGGTGGTGGCCCCGGACGAGCGGCTCAGCTGGCCGCTGACCGTCGGGTTCGGCCTCCAGCACGTCGCCGCCATGTTCGGCGCCACCGTGCTCGTCCCGGCCAGCACCGGCTTCCCGGTCTCCACCACGCTGCTGTTCTCCGGCCTCGGCACGCTGCTGTTCCTGCTCGTCACCCGCAACCGGGTGCCCAGCTACCTCGGCTCCTCGTTCGCGTTCATCTCGCCGCTGGCCGCCTCCCGCCTGGAGGGCCTGCCGGCCCAGCTCGGCGGCGTGCTGGCCACCGGCGTGCTGCTGGTGTTCGTCGGCGTCGCGGTCAAGGCGCTGGGCGTGCGGCTGCTGGAGTCGCTGATGCCGCCGGTGGTCACCGGCGCCGTCGTGATGCTGATCGGGCTGAACCTCGCCCCGTCGGCCACCCACAACTTCCAGGACCAGCCCGGGCTCGCGGTGTTCACGCTGGCCGTGATCCTGCTCTGCGGGGTGCTCGGTCGCGGCCTGCTCTCGCGGGCGTCGGTGCTGATCGGCGTGCTCGCCGGCTGGATCGTGGCGGCGCTGACCGGCGGGCTGAGCGCGGCCCGGCTGGACGACGTCGCCAACGCCGCCTGGTTCGGCTTTCCTCAGCTGACCGGCCCGGAACTGCGGCCCAACGTGGTGCTCATGGTGCTGCCGGTGGTGATCGTTCTGGTGGCCGAGAACGTCGGCCACGTCAAGGCGGTCGCCTCCGTGACCGGACGCAATCTCGACGGCAGCGTCGGCGACGCGTTGATCGCCAACGGGCTGTCGACCGCACTCGCGGGAATCGGCGGCGGTTCCGGCACCACGACGTACGCGGAGAACATCGGCGTCATGTCGGCGACGAAGGTCTACTCCACCGCCGCCTATGCCGTGGCCGGCGTGAGCGCGATCATATTGTCGTTTTGTCCGAAATTCGGGACATTGCTCAACACGATGCCCACCGGCGTGCTCGGCGGCGCGATGGTTCTGCTCTACGGCCTGATCGCGTTGGTCGGCGTGCGGATCTGGCTCGACAATCGGGTTGATCTTTCCAATCCCGTCAACCTCATGATCGCGGGCGCCGCGCTCGTCGCCGGGGTCGGCAACCTGACCGTCGCCATCGGCGGCGTCGCGCTGGGCGGCATAGCGTGGGGCTCATTGCTCATCGTGGTGGGACACCCCTTGCTCCGAATGCTGAAGTCCGCAAGGCCCTGACGAAACCGGTTCTGTTAAAAACCGAGATCACATTGAAAATCTCCCTGTTTCCTCAGCTTCTGCTCAGGGTTAGCCTTCTCGGCACCCGGTGTGGGGGTTGCGGGACCCGAATGCCGCGCCGGGGCTGAAATCTACGCCCGTGACTTTTTGTCGCGGGGACTTCAGAAGGGGCGAAATTCGTGCGAAGAACTCCAGCGATGCTGCTTGCGCTGGCGATGGTCGGGGCCGGCTTCACCAGCCTCGCGCCGTCCGCCGCCGCGGCGGGCCAGTCCGCCATCCCGGACTCGCACCCGTCGTGGGCCAACCCGAACGCCAAGGTCGGCAACGCCGACACGGCGAGCAAGCTGACCTTCCGGGTGTACCTCAAGCTGGCTGACCAGGCCGGTCTCGAGGCCGCGGCCACCGCCGTGTCCGACCCGAACAGCGCGTCGTACAAGAAGTTCCTCAGCACCGACCAGGTGCGAACCCGCTTCGCGCCGACCGCGGCCGCGGTCTCCGCGGTCCGCAGTTGGCTGAGCTCCGCCGGCTTCAGCGCCGGTGACGTGCCCAGCAACAACGCCTACGTCTCGGCCACCGGCACCGTCGACCAGGTGCAGAAGACCTTCGGCGTCACCCTCGGCGAGTACACGGTCAAGGGCAAGACGCTGCGTTCGCAGGACCGGGCGCTGTCCGTGCCGACCTCCGTCGCGTCCCTGGTGTCCGGCGTCGTGAACATCGACCAGGCCACCGCGCTGCTGCAGCCGCAGCACGTCGGCGCGGCCGGCGACGCCACGCCGAACGCCGTCGCGCAGCCGAAGGCCAAGACCGCGTCCCCGGCGGTCTCGCCGCCGCCGGCCGGCTTCGTCAACGCCACGCCGTGCTCGGACTACTTCGGTCAGAAGACCGACACCACCGACCCGGCCTACGCGGGCAAGCAGCTGCCCTACGCGGTCTGCGGCTACACCCCGAGCCAGCTCCGCGCGGCCAGCCAGCTCGACGTCGCCGCCCGGGCCGGGCTCGACGGCCGCGGCACCACCGTCGCGATCGTGGACGCGTTCGGCTCGCCGACGCTCTACCAGGACGCCGCCGAGTACGCCAAGCGCAACGACCCGTCGCACCCGCTGACCAAGTCCCAGTTCAGCCAGTTCGTCTACCCGCCCACCCCCGGCTCCGAGGACCCGTCGCAGTGCGACGCCTCCGGCTGGTACGGCGAGCAGAGCCTGGACGTCGAGGCCGTGCACGCGATGGCCCCCGGCGCGAAGATCCTCTACGTCGGCGGCGCCGACTGCTCCTCGCTGGACGAGGCCCTCAACCGCATCGTCGCCGGCAACCAGGCGCAGATCGTCTCCAACTCCTACGGCGACCAGGGCGAGGACGTCCCGGCCGACGAGGTGCAGGCGTTCGAGTCGATCGCCAAGCAGGCCGCGGCCGAGGGCATCGGCCTCTACTTCTCCTCCGGTGACAGCGGCGACGAGAGCCACGCCCTGCCCAAGCCGTCCGCGGACTTCTCCGCCTCCAGCCCGTGGGTGACCGCGGTCGGCGGCACCAGCCTGGGCATCGGCCGCAACGGCAGCAAGGTGCTGGAGACCGGTTGGTCCACCGGCAAGTCCACGCTGACCGCCGGCGCCTGGAGCCCGGCCGCGCCGGGTGCGTGGCTGTACGGCGCGGGTGGCGGCACCTCGGTGCTGTTCCCGGAGCCGAACTACCAGAAGGGCGTCGTGCCCGACGCGCTGGCCAAGCAGAACCAGACCGGCGCCAACCGCGGCCGCGTCGTGCCGGACATCTCGATGGACGCCGACCCGACCACCGGCATGCTGATCGGCATCACCCAGACGTTCCCGGACGGCGTTCGCTACGGCCAGTACCGCATCGGCGGCACCAGCCTCGCGTCCCCGCTGATGGCCGGCCTGATGGCTGTCGCCGACCAGTTCGGCGGCCGGCACGGCTTCATCAACCCGTGGCTGTACAAGGCCGTGTCGCACACCCCCGCGGTGTCCGACGTCAAGCCGGTCACCGGCGCCGGTGAGGTCCGGGTGGACTTCGTCAACGGCATCGACGCCGCCGACGGCTACGTTCGCACCGTCCGGTCGTTCAACAACACCGACCAGACGATCCAGACGACCCGTGGCTACGACAACGTCACCGGCCTCGGGACGCCCAACGGCCTGCTCTTCCTGGGCCTGATCTAGTCCTTCGCACACGAACGGCGCCTGCCCTCCTCTCCTGGGGCAGGCGCCGTTCGCGTGTCAACTCCGGACCGTTTGGAAGGGACCATTCCTCTCGTTGAACGTGAGGAATGGTCCCTTCACAACGTGCCGGGCGGTCAGCGCAGGGAGCGGTTGATCCGGCGGATGAGGCCGGGGCCCTCGTAGATGAAGCCGGTGTAGACCTGCACGAGGTCGGCGCCGGCGTCGATCATGCGTTGGGCCGAGTCGGGGTCGAAGATGCCGCCGACGCCGATGATGGGCATGCGGCCGCCGGTCTCCTTGTGCACCAGGCGAACCACCTCCAGCGCCCGGCCGGCCAGCGGCCGACCGGACAGGCCGCCGGTCTCCCCGGCCCGGGTCTGGTCGGCGGGCTTCAGGCCGTCACGGCCGAGCGTGGTGTTGGTGGCGATGACGCCGCTGATGTCGTGCTCGCCGCAGACCTCCAGCAGCTCGGCGATGGCGCTGTCGGTGAGGTCGGGGGCGATCTTCACCAGCAGCGGCCGGTGGTCGGAGTTCTCCTCCTGCACGCCGGCCAGCAGCTCGTTGAGGGCCGCCCGGTCCTGCAGCGAGCGCAGGCCGGGGGTGTTGGGGGAGCTGATGTTCACGGCGAAGTAGTCGCCGTGCCGGCCGAGGACCCGCATCGAGTGCCGGTAGTCCTCGACGGCCCGCTCGACCGGCGTGACCTTGGACTTGCCCAGGCTGATGCCCAGCGGCACGGGCAGCGGCCCCAGCCGGTCGAGGCGGTCGGCAAGCGCTTGCGCCCCCCGGTTGTTGAAGCCCATCCGGTTGATCACGGCCTCGCTGTCGGGCAGCCGGAACAACCGCGGCCGGTCGTTGCCGGGCTGCGCGTGCCGGGTCACGGTGCCGACCTCGACGAAGCCGAAGCCCAGCGCGGGCCACGCCGGCAGCGCCACGCCGTCCTTGTCCATGCCCGCGGCCAGCCCCACCGGGTTCGGGAACTGCACGCCGAACACCGTGCGCGGCGCCACCACGCCGTACCGGGCGCGCATCGCCGACAGCACGGGCGGCATCGCGGCGACCCGCCGCAGCACGTTCATCGTGCGCTCGTGGGCCACCTCGGGGTCGCCCCCGCCGAACCGGAACAACGTCCTGCGGACCAGCTGCTTGTACACCACGGCCCCTATCGTGCCTGGTCACGGCCGGCACACGGACAGCCACCACCGGTGGTGTGACGCACGTGACGCCGAGAGTAGGCTCGATCGGCGTGACTGGGGGAGTCGACGACAGCTTTCACGGCAACGCCCGCGACGTCGTCCAGTTCCGGGACTTCACTCCGACCACGGGCGAGAAGCTGCCGGTTCACCGCGTGACGCGGTGACGGCGGCGCAGGTCGAGCCCCTGGTGATCGCCGGCAACCGGCTGACGGAAGGCCAGGCGGAGCGCACACTGTCCGATGGCGGTGCCGTGCTCAAGCCGATGGCCAGGGAAGGCAGGGCGATCTACGAAGTGTCGTACCAGAATCTGCCGCCCGCTGCGGCGCGCCTGTACCGGCTGCTGGCCATGCATCCCGGCGCCGACTTCGCCGGCGAACTGGCCGAGGCGCTCGACCCGGATGGCACGGAGCTGCTCAACAGCCTGGAGGACGCCGGGCTGCTGCGGGCCGCGCACGGCGACCGCTACTCGTTCAACTCGCTGGCCCTCGGGCACGCGTTGCAGCAGCTGCACCGCACGGACAGCGCGGCCGAGCAGCTGGAGGCCCTGCGGGCCATGGTGTGGTGGTATGTCGACCGGGCCGTCGCCGCCGACCAGGCGATTTCGCCGCTGCGGTGGCGGTTGAGCCCGCGGTACGGGCAGGTGCCGGCCCTCGACGGTGACGGCGCCGAGGCGATGGACCTGCTGGAGCCGGACCGGGCCAACTTCGTGCAGGTCGCGACCGCGGCGTACGAGTCCGAAATGGACGATGCCGTGCTGGCGCTGGCGGAAGCGTTGTGGGGCCTGTACTTCCACCGCAAGCTCTACACCGACTGGAAGACCGTCAACGAGGTCGCCGTGCGGGCGGCGGTGCGGCGTGGGGACAAGCGGGCCGAGGCGCGGATGCGGTGCCAGCTCGGGTTCCGTCACTACGAGCTGGACGACTTCGTCGCGGCCAAAGAGGAATTCGCCGCCGCGGTGGCGGTCGAGCCGGCCGATCACCACCAGGGCCTGGCCACCGACCTGGAGTCGCTGGCCCTGGCCCACTACGGATTGGGCGACCACGCCGAGGCGCTGGACTGCGTCGAGCGGGCGATTTCCCTTGCCACGCAAGACCAGCAGCTGGCGCTGCTCGGGCACCACCGGGCCCGCTTCCTGTCCGCGCTGGGCCGCTACGACGAGGCCTTCGCCGGTCTCGGCGAGGCGTTGAAGCACATGCAGAACAAGGGGGACCGCTACCACGAAGGTCGCGTGTTCACCAGCATCGGCGAGACCTTCCTGCGCTCCGGCGAGCCGACGAAGGCGTTGGCCGAGCTCACTCGGGCGCTGGACGTGATGGTCGAGATGCGCCGCATGTTCCAGGAGGCCGTCGTTCGCGGCCTGCTCAGTCAGGCCCAGGAGCAGCTCGGCGATCGCGACGCCGCGTTGGCCGAGGCCCGCAAGGCCCACGCCATCCTGCACGTGTTGGAGCACCCGCGCGAACCCGTTGCGCGGCAACGGGTCGACGACCTCAGCTGACGATCACCTCCGCCGCCGGCACCCGGCCCGCATCGTGCCGGCGATGGGCTTGCCGCACCACAAGACGAGCACCCGCACCCTGGGCGGTTCGACCATGCCTCGCTCAGTTGCGACCGAAGTTGACGTCGCCCTTGATGTTGCCGCTCTGCACGACATTGCCGCTGGCAGTGCCGCTGAAGCTGTTGTTGACGCCGCCCTTGCCCGCGGTCTGCGTGATGGTGTTGGCGGTGGCGGTGATCTCCGCCTTCGCCGGTCCCCACAGCTCCCGCAGCTCGGCGCCGAAGGCCGGATCCGCCTTCTCGGCGCCCTCCAGCACGCGGGCCAGCAGGTCCACCGCCTTGGGGTCGTCCGGGGTGTCCTGCGCGGAGGCCAGCACCACCTCGGAGCCGACGTCCTTGGCGAACTTCTCCTTCACCCGCTGCAGCAGCTTGCCGAGGGCCTTGCCGCCGATGGTCACGGCCTCCTTGGCCAACGCCCCGGCGATCGCGGTCAGGATCGGATCCATACCTCACCCCTCGTCACGGCAACCGCCCCACGGTAGCAGCGGGAGAGGGAGGCGAGGCGCGGTGTTGCTGTCCTCGCCTCCCCGTCACCCGCTCAGCTCACCGCGATCCCCTGCGAGCTGAGAGGCACGTCCAGCGAGGCCACCTGGGTCAGGCCGGCGTCGTCCTCGACGTGGTAGCCGACGACCTTGCCCTCCGCCGCCAGCTGCACGTACAGGAACCGCTCGTCCCGGGTGACCGCCATGTCGGCCGGGAACCCGCCGGTCGCGGTCTGCGTGAGCACCGTCGGCGTGCCGTCCTCGTCGATCCGGTAACAGCTGATCGTGTTGCTGCCGGCGTCGGTCACGTAGAAGTTCCCGTTGGCCTCGACGATCCAGCACATGGCCGCCTTGCCGTCCGGCTGGCCCGCCACCTGCCGGGTCTTGCCGTGGCGCAGCGTGTACGTGGTCAGCACGCCTCGGGCGGCATCGGTCACCGCCAGCCGGCCGTAGCCGTCGAAGGTGAAGCCGAAGGGCGCGGGCGTGCCGGCCGGGTTGGCCACGAACTCCTCCGACGGCCGACCGTCCGCGCCGATGGCGAAGACGTCGAGCAGACCGCCGCCGCCGTTCTTGGTGGCGATCACCAGCGAGCGGCCGTCCGGCGAGAACTGCAGCTGGGCCGGGCTGACCACGTTCTGCCCCGGCCCGCTCGCCGGCGTCAGCTCCAGCGACCGTGTCGAGTCCTCGATCGCGTGCAGCTGACCGCCGGCGATGCGGTAGCCGGTGATCGAACTGCCGGCGTGCGCGTTGAGCACGTACAGCAGGTCGTTGTGCAGCGCCAGACTGACCGGAAGCACACCGCCGGACGGCACGACCTGCCGCAGGTGCGGATGCGGGCCGGTGCCGCCGAGCACGGACACCGTGTTGCTGCCGGCGTTCACCGCGAACAACAGCCGGTGCCGCCGGTCGTACACCAGCGATCCCTGCGAATCCAGCGGATCGGAGGTGAGGCCGTCGTGCGCGCCGCCGTCGCCGTCGGTGTCGAGCGTGGTGACGACCTCGATCGCGCCGTCGTCGTCGATGTCGCACACCAGAACCTGGTTGCCGGCCAGGGTGTTGGTCTGCACGAAGAGCTGGTCCACGGCCGGCCCCTCAGTCCGCGACCACGCCGGCGAAGCGGAGCAGCTCGGCCATGCCGAACCGGCCCTCGCCGTCGGCCAGCGTCGGCGTCCAGATCGGGTACGTGGAGCGGTACGAGATCGGGTCCGCGTCCAGCAGGCCGATCAGCACCTCGCTGACGATGAGCGCGCCGACCGAGCCCAGCCGGCCGCCGCGGTGGCGCAGCTCGGCCTCCTTGAGGATGTAGTACCAGAGGTAGGCCGGCCCGGAGATGCCCAGCTCGGCCTCGGTCAGCGGCGCCTGCCCGATCTTGCGGGAGATGTCCTGGCCCGACGGGAGCTGCTGCACCTCGCTGCGCAACAGGTTGCGCACCACCAGGGACCGCAGCTGGCGGCCGATCTCCGCCGGCACGTCGGTGATCGGCGGCAGGTCCAGCAGGCGCACGTTCAGCTTGGCCTCGATGCGCTTGGCCCGCTGCGGCCGCGAGCCGTCGATGGTGAAGAAGTGCCGGAAGTCCAGCGCGAACTCCGGTGCCACCGCCCCGCCCCGCAGATCGGCCCGGTCATGCGGGTCCTCCGGTGCGGGATCGTCGAAGTTCAGCGGGAACAGCGGCAGCGTGTGCTTGTCGTTGATGGTGTAGTCGGACCGGATCGTCGGGTGCATGAACCGGAACGCGGCGACCGCGAACTCCACCGGGATGAACGGGTTTCCGGCCGGGTCGAAGAACTGCAGGCCGTCCCGGTCGATGCTGTCCACGCTGTCCTGCCCGCAGACCAGCGGCAGGTACTCGTGCACGGTGATCCACTGGTAGTGCCAGCGCACGACCTGCTGCGCCGCCGCGAACAGGTCGTCCCAGTACGTGCGCACGCTGAGCAGGTCGGCGATGGAGGCGTTGGCCGGCGGATTCGGGTTGGAATCCGCGGGCGGCGGCGGGAACCTGTTGCCGAACACATCGGTGATCTCGCCGCTCATCAGTGCGTCGACCACCCGGTTGTGGAACTTGATGAACGCCAGGTGCACCTGGTTGAGCAGCAGGTTCTCGTCGTTGCGCGGATCGCTGATCAGCGCCACGCCGCCGGCCGTGCGGGCCAGGTCCACGCCGTCCGGCGAGACCAGCAGTTTCGTGTTGTGCCACCGCGTGTCGTACAGCAACGGGCTGGCGAACGGGCCCGAGCCGTACAGGTGGTCGAGGTCGAGCATGGGCGGCCGGAAGTTCGTCGTCGCCTCCGGATCCACCTGCCGGCCCAGGTTGCCGGTGGCGTCGAAGGTGATGTTGTGGTCGATGAACTGGCCCAGGAAGGTGAAACCCGCGTCCAGCGTCGGGCTGTCCTGCTGGGTGGTGGTGTCGCCGCCGTCCATCAGGCCGCCCGGCAGCCCCAGCCGCTCGGCCAGCGGCAACCCCGTCGCCGGGCGCGCCGGCAGGGTCGGGAACATCCGGCCGAACCGCCCGGTGGGCGGGGCGGCGCCCCGCGGCACGTCAAGACCGCGGATCTCGAAGCCGTGCTTGGTCGTCGTCACTGAACCCCCTCAGTGCAAGCGCCGACAGCCGCTCTCCCCAGAGCGTGCGCCATCGGCGTGTGTGCGAACTCGGCGTCGCGGACCTAGCGGCCGGTCACCCCCGTGGTCATCGGCCGTGCAGGAAAGATTCCCCGTGAGGTCAAGTGTACGCGCGCCGTTGGTGGATACATGGGCAATCGCTGAGAACCCCGGGGCGTACAATACTTGCCGCTACAGGGAAGTCATGTCGTCGGGCCCGGCTGACAGTTCGGGCAGTACCAGGTCGGCCTTTGCTGCACACCGCTGCCCTGCGTCGCCCGGACGACCGCGTGGCCGCAGCGCAGGCAGCGTTTGCCCTGCCGTTCGTACACCCAGTGCTTCCGGCCGCGGGCCAGGTCGCCGGTGGTGGACTGCTCGGGGCGCCACGCGTTGCGCAGCAACAGCTTGTGGCTGAGCTCGACGGCTCGGGCCGCATCGGCGGCCGAGACCGGCGACCAGGGGGAGACGCCGAGCAGGAAGCACACCTCGGCCTTGTACAGGTTGCCGACGCCGGCCATCACCCGTTGATCGAGCAGCGCGAGGCCGATCTGCCGGGACGGGTCGGCGGTGAGCCGGCCGACGGCCTCCACGGCCATCGCGGCGTCCCACTCCGGGTGCAGCAGGTCCGGGCCGAGGTGGCCGACCAGGCGCGACTCCTCGGCCGTCGGCAGCAACTCCAGGTCGTGCAGGAGAAAACCTACGGCCGAACGGTCCGAAGTGGACAGAATGGCCCGGATCTGGTGCGACGGCCGGCGCCAGCGCTCGCCGGTGCGGTACAGGTGCCAGCTGCCGTCCATGCGGAGATGGCTGTGCAGGCTGAGGCCGTCGTCGAAGCGGGTGAACAGGTGCTTGCCCACCGAACCCACGCCGGCCACCACGCGACCTTTGAGGTCCACAGTGGACAGATCGGGGTGACGGATCTCCCCGCGCGTCACCGTGTTGCCGGCCAGCGCGTCGTCCAGCCGGTGTGCGGTGAGGAAAACCGTGTCGCCCTCGGGCATCAGGGCAGGTGCGGTTCCATGAACTGCGGCCGTCCGATCGGGCCGGCGTCCGGCGGCGCGTGCTCGTCGACCGCCGGCTCCTCTTCGACCGCGGCCTCCTCGACGTCCGCCTCCTCGACCTCTTCGGCCTCGGCCTCCTCGTACATCTGCTCGGGCTCCTCGGACTGCGCGAACACCGACCGGGTCCGCCGGCTCCGCGACCGCAGCACCCGGGCCAGCAGCAGGTTGAACGCCAGCGCCACCTCGCGGGCCCCCGGCGTGTTCCACATGTGGATCGGCATGCACGCGCCCTGCGCCTGCTGCACCGCCAGCCGGTCCGGCAGCGCCACCGGCATCACCAGCGGGCCGAAGATGTCCCGCAGCTCGTCGATGCGGAACTGGTGCTCGTGCGAGCGCGGGCGCACCCGGTTGACCACCACGCCCAGCGGCTGGAGCTCGGGATTGTGCTCGATGCGCTCCGCCTGCACCGCTTCGAAAGCCCGCTGCACGCCCGACACCGCGAACATCGTCGGCTCCGTCACCAGCAGCGCCCGGTCCGCCGCTACCAGCGCCGACCGCGTCAGCTGGCCCAGCGAGGGCGGGCAGTCCAGCAGCACCAGCTGGTAGGGCTGCTCGTCCTCCTCCAGGAAGTCGTGCACGCTGGCCAGCGCCGTCTCCAGCCGGCTCAGCTTGGTGGTGCCGGGGTCCGGGTGGTTGAGCCCCTCCACCTCCTCCGCGCCGACCAGCACGTCCACGCCCTCGCCCCAGCCGCTCGGCGCGATCGCCGCCCGCACGATCTCCGGTGTCGGCTTCTGGAGCACGTGGAACAGGGTCGCCTCGGTCTCGGCCGGTTCCAGCGTCGCCGTCGAGTTGCACTGCGGGTCCAGGTCGACCACCAGGGTGCGCACCCCCCGGCGCAACGCCGCCGAGGCCAGCCCCAAGGCAACCGTCGTCTTGCCGACACCGCCCTTGAGGCTCAACACCGCAACCGTATGCACACGGGCAGCCTACGGTCTCCGACAAGCCGCGCAGATCACGACACCGGCACACCCATAGACTCGGGCCCATGCGACCCGATGCCGTCCGTCTGGCGCTCGACACCGAGCTGGCCGCGGTCCGCCGCCGGCACGCCGAGCCCCCTCGCGTCGTCGACGTCGGCGGCGGCTCCGGCGTCTGGGCCGTGCCCCTGGCCGCCGCCGGCTGCCTGGTCACCGTCGTCGATCCCAGCCCGAACGCCCTGGCCACGCTCCAGCGCCGGGCCGTCGAGGCCGGTGTCGCCGACCACGTCACCGCCGTGCAGGGCGACAGCGACCTGCTGGCCGACCTCGTCCCCGCCGGCAGCGCCGACCTCGTCCTCGGCCACGGCGTCCTGGAGTTCGTCGACGACCTCCCCGCCGCCCTCTCCCAGCTCGCCGGCGCCGCCCGGTCCGGCGGCGCGGTGTCCGTCCTGGTCGCCAACCGTTACTCCGCCTTGATCAACCGTGTGCTGGCCGGCCGCCTCGTCGACGCCCGCCAGCTGCTCGACGACCCCGAGGGCCAGCTGCCCGGCGACTCCCTCAAGCGCCGCTTCGACGTCGACAGCCTCCGCTCCGCCCTCAGCGCCGCCGGCCTCGACGTCGAGCTCCTCCAGGGCTACGGCGTCGTCGCCGACCTCGTCCCCGGCGCCGTCCTCGAAGGCAACCCCGGCGCCGCCGACGCCCTCGCCCAGCTCGAGGTCGCCGCCGCCACCCAGCCCCCGCTCCGCGACGTCGCCTCCCGCCTGCACGCCCTGGCCCGCCGCCCCTGACCCTGGCGACCCCGCACTGCTGGCACAGGCGGCCGGCGGATCCACAGGGACCCGCCGGCCGGTGCGGTCAGAAGCCGGTGGTGCCGTTGGGGGTGCCGAGGCCGGTGGGGCCGTCGTAGCCGGCGACGGCGGTGCAGAGGTAGGTGCCGCCGCAGCTGCCGTTGGAGCCGGTGGTGACGTCGTTGAGGCCGGAGGTGTGGGCGTACGGGTAGGAGCCGGCGTTGACGGAGGTGCCGGCGAGGGCGTAGACGCTGGCGATGATGGGGGAGGACAGGCTGGTGCCGCCGACCTGGACCCAGCCGTCGGCGCCCTGGGCGAGGCCGAGCGCGATGAGGAAGTCGCAGAAGGAGCTGGTGCCGCAGCTGTTGTACGTGTCGTAGATGCCGAGACCGGAGGCGGGGTCGGCGTCGGCGGAGACGTCGGCGACGGTGCGGTTGGCGCAGGCGGTGTCGTGCTGCCAGGCGGGCTTGGGCTCGATGGTGGAGCAGCCGGAGCCGGCGCCGGACCAGGCCTTCTCGGTCCAGCCACGAGGGGTGCCGGCGGCCTTGGTGAGGGTGGTGCCGCCGACGGCGGTGACGTAGGGCGACGAGGCGGGCCAGCTGACGCCGTAGCCGGAGTCGCCGGAGGAGGCGGTGACGGCGATGCCCGGGTGGTTGAGGTGCGCGTCGGCGGCGGTGATGGTGCCGTCCTCGGCGCCGCCGTAGCTGTTGGAGACGGCCACGACGCCGGGGGTGTTGGCGGCGGTGTCGACGGCGGTCATCAACGGGTCGGTGTCGGCGGAATTGGCCTCCACCAACAGGATGTGGCAGTCGGGGCAGGTGGCGGACACGGCGTCGAGGTCGAGGCTGATCTCCTCGGCCCAGCCGAAGTCGCCGGCCGGCAGGGGGCTCGCCGCGCCGTTCTGGTTCACCTTCTTGAAGCAGCCGTTGGCCGTGGTGCACGGGGTGAGGCCGCGCTTGCTGCGGAACACGGCGAGGTCGGCCTCGGCGGTGGGGGCGTCCATGGCGTCGACGATGGCCACGGTGCGGCCGGCGGCCGACTTGCCGGCGAGGCCGTAGGCGGCCTGGATGTCGGCCGGCGCGAGGCCGACGGGGTTGGTGACGGTCATCGGGCCGGGGCCGTCGGGCGACTTGATGGCCTTGCCCAGGCAGTGGAAGCGAGCATGGCTCGTGGCGCAGCCCAGGTCGACCAGGCCACCGGACAGCAGGGGCGTGGCCTGGGCCACGGGGGCGGTGAACGCCAGGGGTAGCAGCGCGGCGGCGGCCAACGCGAGAACGGTGAGGACTCGGGAACGGCAGGGCGACATTCCGCCTCCTAGGTGACTCACGTCACGAATCGGGACTGGATCGTCCCGTGCCACCCGCACGGGTGACACTCCCCCAAACGACTGGCCGCACTCACAGTTACGACTGCCCTCGCCTGGGCCGCTCAACGCGGAGTGAGCGGAAGTCGCTGGTCAGCCCGTCGACGCGATGGCGTCCTTGATCGTTCGGGCGTCGCGGTCGAGGAGCGACCTCGCGCGTTCCTTCGACTCCGTGAGGATGTTCCAGCCGTCCCCGGCGTGGTGAGGGATGACGTGAAGGTGGAAGTGGAAGACCGTCTGGAAGGCGACTTCGCCGTCACAGAGGAAGATGTTGATCCCCTCGCAGCGCAGGCCTGAGCGCCGCAGGGCTCGCGCCATGTCATGACCGACCGATAGTGCCAGGTGCTACTCAGTTGACCGAACGTGTTTTCCTTGGGAGAGATGGAAAGCGCCGGATCACCGGTTACCGAGCCGGCCCCGGCTGGGATCCCGTCACTGGGTGGGGGAGCCCGAACGCGGCCGTGCTCGGGCCGCTGCTCGGACTTGCGGTGCGTCCGGCCGACGGGACCGCCAAACAGCTCTAACCCTGGTCGGCTTGTTTGGCCGAGCGCTCCAGCCGGTTCCGGTAGTCCTCCCACCAGGCCTGGTCGCCCGGCGCCATGTTGTCGTTGTCCTCCCGCAGCCCGGCGGCGCCGTCGACGAGCTCCCGGACGATGTCGGCGTGTCCGCCGTGCCGGTTGGTCTCGGCGATCATGTGCACCAGGATCTGGTGCAGCGTCACCTCGCGCCGGTCCTCGGGCCACCAGGGAACCTGGCCGGTCGCGTCCAGCGCCAGCGCGTCGATCGTCGCGTCCGAGTGAGCCCATGACCGGTGGTACAGCCCGATGATCTCCTCGCGCGACTCGTCGGCGGTGGCCCACATGTCCGCGTTCGGCTCGGCGTCGTCGTCGAGCCAGGGCAACGGGTGGTCGAACGGCCGTCCGAACACCTCGCCGAAGTACCCCGCTTCGGTGCTGGCCACATGTTTGACCAGCCCCAACAAGTTGGTTCCGGTCGCCGTCAGCGGGCGACGGACGTCGTACTCCGACAGCCCGTCGAGCTTCCACAGCAGGGCTTCGCGGGCCTGTCGCAGGTAGCGATGGAGATCCGCCTTCGGTCCCTGTCCAGTCATGCCGGGCAGTCTGACATCCCTCGATCGGCTGCCGCGGTGTCACAGCGAGAAGTGTCAGGGG
Organism: Kutzneria sp. NPDC051319; assembly: GCF_040682195.1. Taxonomy (NCBI): domain Bacteria; kingdom Bacillati; phylum Actinomycetota; class Actinomycetes; order Pseudonocardiales; family Pseudonocardiaceae; genus Kutzneria; species Kutzneria sp. NPDC051319. Next base: position 44,901 of record NZ_JBFBAM010000017.1, read on the forward strand.
GCGCGGCTAGACTCGGTGGGGTCCGAGTCGAACGTGTGAGCGAGGGGTGCGGCATGGGGCGCAGCGGAAACCTGCCGCGCGGCCTGGTAGAACGGTTCCGGGTGTCGGACACCGTCTGGCCCGACGACACCGCCTGCCCGATCCTGCACGTCGACATGGACGCCTTCTACGCGTCGGTGGAGATCCGGGAACGGCCGGAGCTCAAGGACAAACCGGTCATCGTGGGCGGCACCGGCAATCGGGGTGTGGTGTCCTCGGCCAACTACATCGCCCGCGGTTTCGGGGTGCGCTCGGCCATGCCGACCACGCGGGCCCGCCGGCTGTGCCCGCACGCGGTGTTCATCTCGCCCACCTTCGGCCTCTACACGGAGGCGTCCCGCACGGTCATGGACCTGTTCCGGGAAATCACGCCGCTGGTCGAGCCGCTCAGCCTGGACGAGGCCTTCCTCGACGTCTCGGGCGCGCTGCGCCGGCTGCGCACGACGCCGTCACGCATCGGCGCGCAGCTGCGCGTGGACGTGCTGGAGCGCACCGGTGTGGACTGCTCGGTCGGGGTGGCCTCGACCAAGTTCATCGCCAAGCTGGCCTCGGGCCTGGCCAAGCCGGACGGCATGGTGGTGGTGCCCAAGGAGCAGACGCTGGAGTTCCTGCACCCGCTACCGGTGTCGGCCCTGTGGGGAGTCGGCGGCCGCACGGCGGAAGCGTTGGAGCGCATCGACTTGCAGACGGTCGGCGACGTGGCGGCGGCCCCGGTGGCGCGGCTGCGGCGCGTGGTCGGCAACGCGGCGGCCGAGCACCTGTACACGCTGGCCAACGGCTTCGACGCCCGGCCGGTGGTGCCGGGCTCGGCGGAGAAGTCGATCGGCGCGGAGGAGACCTTCGAGGTCGACCACCACGACCGGGAGCTGCTCAAGCGGGAGCTGCTGCACCTGGCCGAGCGGACGGCGGCCTCGTTGCGGGCCCGCGGCCTGCGGGGCCGGACCGTGTCGATCAAGGTGCGGTTCGAGGACTTCACCACCATCACCCGGTCGAAAACCCTCCCGGTGGCCACCGATGTCACCCGAGAGGTCTATCAAGCGGCCGTGAAACTGCTCGTCGAGAACGTTCCGTACGGTGCCGTTCGGCTGATCGGTGTACGCGTCGAGCAATTGGCGCAGGCGTCCGAGATCGGCGAACAACTGTTCATCGACGCCCCGGAACGGGGCTGGCGGGAAGCGGACCAGGCCGCCGACTCGGCACGTTCCCGATTCGGCGGCGCGGCCGTGCGCCCAGCCTCATTGCTGGGGCGAACAACTCGTCAAAACCCGGGGTGAATTGGCGGCTTATTCGTAGGGCGTTCCGATGGCGGGCGCCGCCGCGCCGGTCGTCCGGTGCGGGGTTGCGGCGTCGGCGACAGCGCCGGCACCAGCGAAGACGGCGAGCGCGAGCGCCACGACGGCCAGGGTGAAGCGCATTGTTCCTCCGTGATGATTACGCATCAGTACACAGGTGGTGCGCGATTCGACACCCAGGGTGGCAGTCGTCGTATGACACCCGAACCAGCGGCGAATGAACAATGGGCAGCAATTGTGTCGCCCCGCGTTCACCTTGAATGGTTCCCGTAAACGAAATGTCTTGTTCAACTTCCGTTTTTGTTGTATTCTGACGCGCATGCTGATCGGGCGGAGTCGTGAGCTGGCCCGGCTGACCGTCCGAGTGCGTGAACTCGCCGGTGGCCGCGGTGGCGCGACGCTGGTCGACGGCGAGCCCGGCATCGGCAAGACCACGCTGCTGCGTGCCGTATGCGACACCGCCCTGGAAAACGGCTGCCGCGTGCACTGGGGCGCCGGTGACGAACTGGGCCGGTTGTTGCCCCTGTTGCCGCTGCTGGAGGCCCTGCGCGCAGAGCGTTCCGACGAGGGTCAGGCGGTGCTGCGGCTGCTGCGCGGCGAGGTCCCGACGGTCGTCGACCCGACCGCGGTGGCCGCGGAACGCGTGCTGGGCATGGTCGAGGAGCTCTGCGCGGACGGTCCGCTGGTGCTCGCGCTCGACGATCTCCAGTGGGCGGACAAGGTGACCGTCGCGGTGTTCAGCCGGCTGGTGCGACTGGTGGACCAGCTGCCGCTGCTGCTGATCGGCACGCTGCGCCCGGTCCCGGTCCGCGACGACCTGTCCGCGCTGTGGCGGCAGCTCGGCGCTGACGGCCAGGTCAGCCTGGGCCCGCTGCCGGCGGACGCGATCGGCGAGCTGGTCGCGCAGCTGGTCGGCGCGCAGCCGACCGACGAGCTGCTCCGGCACGCCGAGGGGGCGGCCGGAAACCCTTTGTACACAACGGAACTTGTCAGCGCGGTGGCCGGCGGCGCGGACCGGCCGGGCTCGCTGGCCGCGGCGATCGACCACCGGCTGGACTTCCTGTCCGACCAGACCCGACACGTGCTGCGGGCCGCGACCCTGATCGGCGTGGTGTTCTCCGTCGCCGATCTCGGCGTCGTGCTCAGCCGCTCCGTGGTCGAGCTGCTGCCCGCGCTGGATCAGGCCGCGGCGGCCGGCGTGCTCGTCGAGGCGGGGGACGGCCTGTCGTTCCGGCATGCTTTGGTGCGATCCGCGGTGTACGAACGCATGTCGCCGCCGGTGCGGACCGCGTGGCACCTCGAAGCCGCACGGCTGCTGGCCGATGCCGGCTCGCCGGTCGAACGGGTGGCCAAGCAGCTGCTGGTCGCCTCCGGCTCCGACGAGTGGACCGTGGACTGGTTGTCCGACAACGTCGGCGCGCTCATCGGCCAGTCCCCGTCGGCGGCCGTCGACCTGCTCCGGCAGGTGCTCGCCACGCCGAGCTGGGACGCGCGGCGGCTGGCGCTGGCCAGCCGGTTCGCCGACGCGCTCTACCGCACCGGTGACTTCGACGAGGCCGAGCAGGTCGCCACCCGTGCCCTCGCGCTGTCCGCCGACCCGGTCCAGATCGTGTGGCTGCACCACGTGTTGTGGCAGTGCCGCAACATCGGCGGCCGCAACGCGCAGTCGCTGGTCGAGCTGGACCGCGCGCTGTCGGACCCGAACACCACCGGCCGGGTGCGGGCGCGGCTGCTCGTGCTGACCGCCCGCGCCCATTTCAATCACGGCGACACCGACGCGGCGGAGAAGGCCGCGCTCGACGCCGCCGATGCCGCGCCCGACGACGAGTGGGCCGTGGGCTGGTCGATGCACGTGCGCAGCATCGTGTTGATCCAGCGCGGGCACATGGCCGCCGCGCTGGAGTTGCTTGATCGCGCCGTGCGGGTGATCGGTCGTGACGGCGGGACTGCCGAGTTGAGCCTGCTGCTGCGGATCAACCGGGCCGTGGCGCTGGGCGGCGTCGACCGTTGCGACGAGGCGGTGACCGCCGCGCTGGACGTTCGCCAGCTGGCCGAACACGTCGGCAACACGGTGCGGGCGGGGCAGGCGCAGAGTGCCCTCGTACAACTGTCGTACGACTCGGGCCACTGGGACGACGCGCTGGTCGATGTCGACCTCGTGGCCAACGAGCTGAAGGACGCGGTGGTGGCGGCCAGCGACCACGGCATCGGTGCGCTCATCCACCTGCATCGCGGCGATCACGTTGCCGCGCAACGGCATCGCGACATCGCACGGTCGGCGCAGGTCGGCGGCCGGTCCGTGCTGCACCTGGTGCTGGTCACGAGCCTGGGGCTGGAGCAGGACGGCGATCCGGCCGGGGCGCTGGCCGCGCTGCGCACCTCCGACTCCGACGACGTGCTGCCCGAGATCGTTCGGCTCGCAACGGCTATAGGTGATCTCGACGCCGCGCGGGCGACGACCGAGCGTGTTGTCGGCCTGGCCGCAGGTTCCGATGTGGGGCACCGCATCGCCGCCGCGGCCTACTGTCGTGGGCTGGTCGACGGTGACGGCGAGGAGCTGCTGCGGGCGGCGACGGCGTACCGGGAATGCGGGCGGCCGTTGTCCCGGGCCAAGGCGCTGGAGGCGGCGGCCGCCGCGTTCGTCCACAACGGACAGTCGAGCTCCGCGCGGGCGGCCGCGTCACGCGCCCTGGACCTGTACGCCGAGCTGGGCGCCGAGTGGCAGCTGGCCCGGGCCCAGTCGGTGCTGCGCGGGCTGGGCCTGCGCCGTGGCCCGAAGGTCAAGCACCGCCGGGCCAAGACCGGCTGGGACAGCCTGACGCCGGCCGAGGCGACCGTGGCCCAGCTGGTGGTGGCCGGGCTGTCGAACCCGCAGATCGCCGAGCGGCTGTTCGTGTCCCGCCGCACGGTGACCACGCACGTCTCGCACATCCTGGCCAAGCTTCAGGTCCGCACCCGCACGGACATCGCCCGCGAGGCGGGCCTGCGCCAGGCCGCATCCGGCTGACGCAGATCCGTTTGACACAGCGGAAAAGCCGGGGCCGGCCGGCCTTGAGGTAGGCCGGCCGGCCCCGGTTGGCGTCTGTCCGAACATCGCGCTGGTCGAGGCCGCGCCACTCGGCCGCCGCGCGCGTCGGGGCTCCGGACAGACGGATTCAGGTGGTCTCCGAGGATTCAGCGCTGCCGAGGCACGGGGCCCGCCTGCACGGCGCGGCGACGCATCCGGGGCGACTGACCCCGGCTCCAGCGCAGCCACAGCGGCACGATGTACCACCACAGCGAGAACCAGCTCACGATGCCGGCGGTGAGCATGCCGGCCCATTCCTGGCCCAGCACCACGTCCAGGATCAGCATCAGCGCCGATGCCAGCGACAGCATCAGCAGCACCAACCCCGACAGCGCGAGGCAGCTGGTCAGGTGGACCAGTTGGCGCTTGAGCCGGTGCTGGAACACCAGGCGGTGCACGGGCGCGGGGGCGATCAGCAGCGCCGTCGCCGCCGCACCGAGCACCAGGCTGGCGACGAACGCGCCCCGGTCGAACTCGCCCAGCGCGCCGAACCGTGGCGTGAAGGCCAGGGACAGCAGGAACGCCAACAGCAGCTGGACGCCGGTCTGGGCGACCCGGATCTCCTGGAGCAACTCCGCGTAGTTGCGATCCAGCCGCTGGGTCGGTGTCTCCCCGCGGGCCGCGAAGTTCCAGCTGTCATGGGTCTCGTGGTGACTACGGGCCGTGGCTGGAAGGTGCGTCATGACTGGATCCGTTCATCGCGGGGACACCGGGAGTTCAACGGTCGCGCACAGTGCGTGAGGAGTCATCGGAGAGGTGACGTATGTTGGCGGCCGAACCGTCACCCGATCGAGAGGCGTACGTCTTCCCGTGACCGCCACCCGAGCCGACCTGCCGTCACTGACCGGAATGCGCTGGGCCGCCGCTGTGCTGGTGTTCGGCCTGCACATCGTCGTCGCGTCGATGCTCGATCCGGCCAGCGCCGGCTCGAAGGTGGCGTCGGTGGTGTTCGGCGGGGGCGAGATCGGGGTCTCGTTCTTCTTCGTGCTGTCCGGGTTCGTGCTGATGTGGTCGGCGCGGCCGGGGGACAGCCCGCTGCGGTTCTGGCGGCGTCGGCTGGCCCGGATCTACCCGGTGCACGTCGTCACGGCGTTGCTGACGGTGGTGCTCGGGGCGACCCTCGGGCACTGGGCCCGGCCGGACGTCTTCTACGGCGTGCCGGAGTTCGGCGTTTTTCTGGCCAACATGTTCCTGGTCCACTCGTGGGTCCCGGAATTGCAGCAGTCGCTGAACACGGTCAGCTGGACGCTGGCGTGCGAGGTGTTCTTCTACCTGACGTTCCCGATCTGGGGCGCGCTGGCGCGACGGCTCTCCGCCCGTGGCGCCTGGGTTTTCGCGCTGGTCAGCGTCGGCCTGGTGCTTCTGCCGGCGGTCATCCAGGGCGAGTTTCCGTCGGCGCACTGGCTCCAGTCGTTCCCGGCCGCCCGGCTCGGCGAGTTCACGCTCGGGGTGGCCCTGGCCCGGCTCGTCGCGCTGGAGGCCTGGCGTGGCCCACGGCTGGAGATCGCCGTCGGCGTGATGCTGGTCAGCTACTTCCTGGTGCCGGTGTGGCCGCGGGAGTACGCCTTCTCGGTCGCCACGATCATCGGCTTCGGCGTGCTCATCCCGGCCGCCGCGGTGGCCGACCTGCGCAACGACCACTCGTTCTGGCGGTCCCGGACCATGGTCCGGCTCGGCGAGCTCTCGTTCGCGTTCTACATGATCCACCTGCTGGTGATCCGCGTGGTCCGGCGGGCCGAGCCGGGCTTGATGCGGCTGCACAGCACCCCGGAGTTGTTCGTGGTGGCCGGCATCTTCGCCGTGTCACTGGGGTTGGCGTGGGTGCTGTACGAGTACGTGGAGACGCCGTGCCGGCGGTTCCTGACCCGGCCGCGGCGCAAGCAGCCGGAGTTGGCGACAGTCTGACCGAGTCGCCGCTCAGTGCCGGCCGCCACCGTGACCAGCCTTGCTCGACTTCAGCGTCCGGTCATGTGCAGCAGTCGGCCCACCGCTTGTGACGTGTGCTCGTAGTCGTGGGCGTTGTCGATCTCGCCGACCAGCTGGTGGTCGCGCATGACCAGCACACGGTCGGCCAGCGTGACCATTTCGGGCAGGTCGGAGGAGATGAGCAGGATGGCCAGGCCGTCGGCGGCGAGGCCGACGATCAGCTCGTGGAAGGCGGCCTTGGTGCGCACGTCGATGCCGACGGTGGGCTCGTCGATGACCAGGATGTCGCAGTCGGCGGCCAGCCACTTGGCCAGGCTGACCTTCTGCTGGTTGCCGCCGGAGAGCTGCCCGGCCAGCTGCGCGGGGCCGGACAGGCGCATGCCGAGGCGCTCCTGGTAGGTCGAGACCAGGGCGTTCTCGTCGCGGGAGCGGACGAGGCCGAAGCGGGCCAGGCGCCGCCACACCGTGACGGCGATGTTGCGGCTGACCGGCTGCTCCAGGAAAACGCCTTCCTCCTTGCGGTTCTCGGTGACGTATCCCATGCGGTAGCGGCGAAGGGCCTCGCCGACGCCCCGGATCCGCGCCCGTTCGCCGCGAATCCTCACGGCTCCGGCGGTGATCGCGTCGAGGCCGAGGACCGCGCGCGCCAGCTCGCTGCGGCCGGCGCCGACCAGGCCGTACAGACCGACGATCTCGCCGGGACGCACCGTGAGCGACACGTCCCGGTGGCCGTCGGCGGTGCTGACGTTGTCGAGTTCCAGCGCTGGCACGGCATTACGGTCGACCGGCATGCGGGCCAGCTCCAGTACCGCGTGGGCGCGGCCGACCATGAGGTCGACGATCTCGTCGTGGCCGAAGTCGGTCAGCGGCTGCGCCTCGGCGACGCTGCGGCCGTCGCGCAGCACCGTGACTGTGTCGGCAATGGCGAAGACCTCGTCGAGCTTGTGGCTGACCAGCACGATGGCGTGGCCCCGATCCCGCAACGCGCGCATCACCGTGAACAGGCGCTGGGCTTCGTCGGACGTCAGTGACGCCGTCGGTTCGTCGAGCAGCAACACATGGGAGTCCACCGCAAGCGCCTTGGCGATCTCCACCAACTGCATCTGCGCCACCGACAGCGAGGAGACCGGCCGGTCCACGTCCAGCTCGACCTGGAGCTGATCGAGGCAGCGCTTGGCGATTGCCCGCGTGGTTTTCCGCTCCACGAAGCCAAATCGCTGCGGCACGGCTGACAGCGCGATGTTCTCCGCCACCGAGAACGCCGGGATCAGGTTCCGTTCCTGGTGCACCACACCGATTCCGGCCCGTTGGGCGTCGTGCGGGCCCCCGAAGTGCGCATCGCTGCCGTCGGCCAGCACGATGCGGCCGCCGTCCGGGCGCAGCACGCCCGTCACGATCTTGATCAGGGTGCTCTTGCCGGCCCCGTTCTCGCCCAACAGCGCATGCACGCTGCCCGGCTCCAGCCGCAGCGTCGCCTCGTCCAGCGCTCGCACGCCCGGGAACACCTTGACGAGTTTCTCCGCCGTGACGGTCATTTCGCCGCCCTTCCCCGCAGCTGCGTGATCAGCACCGCGCCCAGCACCACGGCGCCGACGATCAGGTCCACCCAGTCCGGGTTGATCGAGTACTGCGCCTGCGCCACGTCGACCAGCCGCACGATCAGCGCCGCCAGGCAGGTGCCGACCACGCTCACCACGCCGCCGGCCAGCGCCACCCCGCCGATGATCGGCGCCGCGAAGCTCGGCAGCAGCAGGTCGTCGCCGATCGTCGCGTTCACCGAGCCGCTCAGCGCCACCACGATCACCCCCGCCACGCCGGCCAGCAGCCCCGACAGCAGGTGGGCCAGCACCAGCGACCGGTCGTTCGACACCCCGGAAAGCCTTGCCGCCAGCGGGTTTCCGCCGCTGGCCAGCAGTCGCCGCCCCGCCGCCATGCGCCGGAAGAACACCGCCACCGCGATGGCCACCAGCACCGCCACCAGGAACACCGTCGGCACGCCCAGGATCGTGCCCTGGCCCAGCTTGGTCAGCCCTGGCGAGTAGCCCTGGTACGTCGCCGTGCCGTGCACGCCGTACCGCAGGCCGTCGATGACCGTCATCGTCGCCAGCGTGACGATGAACCCGTTGATCCTGGTCAGTACCACGATCAGCCCGTTCACCAGCCCGATCACGGCCCCCGTTGCCAGGCCCGCCACCAGCGCCAGCCACGCCGGCAGGCCCACGTCCACCATCAGCCAGGCCGTCACCATCGCGCAGAACCCCGTGACCACGCCCACGCTCAGGTTCATCTGCCCCACACCCAGCACCACCATCTGCGCCAGCCCGATCACCATGGGAACGGCGAGGAACTGGAAGATCGCGGTGAGCGTGTCGGCATGCAGCACGCTGCCGTGGGTGGTCAGCGCCAGCACGATGTAGGCCACCACGGCGAGCACAGCGAGAGTGAACTCGGTGCTGCGAAGGGAAAATGGTGGGCGAGCTCGATCGGCCGGCCCGGATTCGACGGTCGGTCGCGTGGAAGTCATGCCGCACCGCCCGAATGCTCCGCCGGCACGGGATCGGCCGCCGGGCGCGGTGCCGCGGCGCCGCCACTCCTTCTTTCCGCCAACAGGTGCCGGAGCCGGTCCAGCGACAGCGCCACCAGCAACACGATCCCGATGTATATCTTGAACTTCTCCACCTCGAACTGGAGCAGGTTCAAGCCGGTCTGGATCACCTCGGTCAGCGCGGCCCCGAACACTGTGCCCAACACGCTCACCGCGCCGCCGGCCAACAAGGTGCCGCCGAGCACGGGCCCGAGGAAGGAGGGCAGGAGGAACGAGCCTCCGATGTCGGCGGAGAACGCCCCGTTGTTGACGGCCAGCAGGAACCCGGCCAGGGCGGCCAACAGACCCGAGAGCGTGTGGGCCTGGATGATGCGCCGGCGGGTGGGGATGCCGGAGAGCCGGGCGGCCTGAAGGTTGGAGCCGGTCATCAGGATCTCCCGGCCCAGCCTTGAGTTACGGAAGAACACGCCGACGGCCAAGGCTGCCACGAGGGCGATGGGCACCACCAGCGGAATGGGCGGCCCGCAGAGGTCGCCCATGCAGTAATCGGCGAAGGTGTCGCCGCGCAGGATGTCGAGCCCGGCGGGGGCGACGTGGAAGGCGACGCCGTCGCTGAACGTGCTGTACAGCAACGAGACCAGGCCGATCAGGGCGAAGTCGAGGGCCAGGGTGACCACGAACGAGTTCACGCCGGTGGCCGCGATGGTCCAGCCGGCGGCGGCGCCGACCAGCGCGCCGACGGCGAGGCCGATGAGGAGCCCGACAGGCAGGGGCACGTCGAGCTTGTCGTAGGCCCAGCCGGAGGCGAAGGCGGAGACGGCGGCCATGCGTCCGACGGCGAGATTCATGTGCCCCAACGAGAGCACGGCCAGCTGGGCGAGGCCGACCACGACAAAGACCGTGAGGTCGGACTGCATGGGCACGATGGTCAGGCCCACGTCGAGGAAGGCCGGCCGCAGTGCGGTGAACACGGCGACCAGCACGACGATGACGACCAGCAGGCCGAGCCGCGGGTTGGCCCAGAACGGAATCCTCATGAGCAGATCAGGTACTTGTCGTCGAAGTCCTTGCGCAGCTGCGAAGTCTGCTGCTGACGCTGCGTGTCGTAGGTGTCGACGTTGTCCTCGGTGACGACGAACGAGCCGGAGTCGATCACCTGGCCGGACGTCTTCATCGTGCAGCCACCGGCCAGTTTGGACAGTGCGTACGAGCCGATGTAGGCCTGGCCCACCGGGTTCTGCACCACGGACGCCGCCACCGAGCCGTCCTTGATGTCATCGAGAATGGTGGGGTCGTCGTCGATGGCCACGACCTTGACCGGCAGCCCGGCCGCCTTCACCGCCGCCGCCGAGGCCACGGCCGGGTTGTACGCGGTGGTGACGATGCCGTTGATCTGCGAGCCCTTGGCCGCGATCAGGTCGGCCACGGCCTTCTGCGCGGTCTGGAGGTCGGTGTCGATGTCGGTGACGGTCTGGATGAGCTTGACCTTGCCGCCGGTCTCGTCGATGGCCTGCTGCACGCCCTGGATCCGGCGGGTGGTGTTGGAGTCCGTCTTGTTCCCGGTCAGGTGCACCAGGTTCCCGGCGCCGCCCATGGCCTCGATCGCCGACTTGGCCGCCTTGTAGGCCGCCTGCCGCACGTCGGTGGCCAGGCAGAAATCGGCGTTGTCGGTGTCGCCGGCCGGGCAGGAACCCAGCGACGCCAGGTGGAATCCCTGTTTGCGTAGGTCGCCGAAGGTGGAGTTGATCGTGTCCGGTGACACCCCGAACACGCCGAAGGCATTGAAACCCTGCGCCGCCAACGACTTCAGCACCGAGTTCTGCGTGGTCTGGTTCCACGCCGAGGTCTCGTTGAACGTCACGTCGCCGAGCTTGAAGTCGGTTTTGGCCTGTTGCATGGCGTTCTTCCACGGCTGGAAGTACGGGTGCGGCCCGCCCGGCACGAGCGCGACCTTCACCTGCCCGGGGGCGAGCTTCGACTGGTCACTGTGGACGGTGTTGCGGGTGCAACCGACCACGCACAGCGCGATCGCCAGCACCGCAACGGTCAGTGGTGGGGTGCGCATGGTGTCTCACCTCTCTGTAGGCACCTCGACGTACGGCTCCAGCTCGGCCGGGTAGTCCAGGCCGGCCGGCAGCGCGATGCCCGGCCCGGTCGGGGCGTGCACGAACCCCTCGGCGTCGATCTCCGCCTTGGGGCGCACCGGATTCGCGGTGACCAGCGACTCGTAGAAGGTGGTGTTGGAGATGGCCATCGCCAGGTGCCGGCTCGGGATCTCGTCGCCGAGCACCTCCGCACGCAGCCGATAGGCGTCGGCCAGGTGCGCGGTCCGCATCGCCCCGGTGATGCCGGCCCGCATCGTCGCGCTGGCCCGCACCCCGAAGGTGGCGGCGCCGGCGGCGATGAAGTCGGCGGTGTTCATGTGCGCGCCGTCCGAGGTTTCCGCCACCAGCAACGGAATCCGCACCGCCCGGGCCAGCTGCCCGTACGCGGTGACGCTGAACTCGCGCATCGGCTCCTCGTACCAGAGGAAACCGGCGTCGTGCAGGGCATGCCCCAGGTAGGTCGCGTCCGGCCGGTCGAAACCGGCCGAGCCGTCGTACATCAGCGGCACGGCGTCGCCGACGTGCGCGCGCAGCTTGTGCCCCAGGTCGGCGTCGGCCCGGGCGTCGCCCCACGCGTGCAGCTTGATGGCCTGGTAGCCCAGGTCGAGGCACTGCGTGGCGACGTCGAGGTACTCGTCGACGTCCCGGAAGGTGACGGTCGAGGCGTAGGCCGGGATCGTGGTCCGGAAACCTCCGAGGACCTGCCACGCCGGTTGGCCGCTCAGCCGGCCGGCCAGATCCCACAGGGCGATGTCGACCAGGCCGAGCACCGGCAGCGGGAACTCCTCGGTCCGGTCCAGCTCCCACATCCGGTGCCACAGGAACTCGCGCTGCAAAGGATCCTGGCCGGTCAGGGCCTCGCGCAGCACCCGCTCGACGATGTCCGGCACCGCTGCTGCCAGGCCCGGCCGGGTCGCGATGGCTACCCCGGTCACACCTTCGTCGGTGCCGATGCGCAGCACCGCCGCCTCGCCGTCCGGGCTGGAGCCCAGCAGACCCCGCCGCCACACGAAGGCCGGCTTCGCGCCGGGGAGCGGGATGCGGAACGCGGCCACGTCGGTGATGCGCACGGCGGCAACATAATTCGTAATACGAATGCCGTCAAGGGTATGATCGCGGCGACTTCTCCCCGACGGAACGGACCGCCGTGAGCCTCGACGAGCAGACCGCGCAGCCGCTGCCCGGCTGGCCGCGCCGGCCCCGCCGGCTGGCCACCGCCGTGGTCGAGGACCTGGTCGACCGCATCGTCGGCGGCGAGATCTCGCCCGGCAGCGCACTGCCCATCGAGCCCGTCCTGTGCGAGATGTTCTCGGTCAGCCGCACCGTGATCCGCGAGGCCGTGAAGTCGCTGGAGGGCATGCGGCTGGTCAAGGTGCAGCAGGGGCAGGGCACCACCGTCCGCGAGACCGAGGACTGGGACCTGCTCGACCCCGTGGTGCTGGCCGCCAGCATCCGTCACGACGCCGAGCTGTCGATCCTGGAGGACCTGGTCGACGTGCGCCGGGCCCTGGAGTCACAGATGGCCGGCCAGGCCGCCGCCCGCGCCGACGCCGAGCACCTGCGCCGCATCGGCACCGCCCTGCGGCATGTCACCGACGAGGTCGCCGACGCCTCCCGCTTCTACCGCGCCGACCTGGAGTTCCACGACGAGATCATGGCCGCCTCCGGCAACCGCCTGGCCCGCGCCGTGATCCGCACCGTCAACGCCGAGGCCTTCCGCAGCCTGCGCTACATCGGCGACCCCACTCTGGCCGACTTGGAGCAATCCAACCGCGAGCACCGCGCCATCTACGAGCGCCTCATCGCCAAGGACGTCGAAGGCGCCGCCGCCGAGATGGACGACCACATCGGCCGTTCCTGGCAGAAGCGCCGCCCCCGCCGCCGCTGAGCGGAGTCGATGTCAGTCGGTGATCAGGTGAAAGCCGCTGTACTCCGGCATCTCCGGCTTGAGCCAGTCCGGCAGCTGCCGGACTTCGAAGCCCCACGGCTGCCAGGTCACACACGTGGGCTGAGCACCCGTCACAATGTGTTCTGCGAGCGCCTTCTTGGCTTCGGCCGGTGGCAGGTAGGACGACCGCGGCCAGTACAACGGCGGGTCGTTGTCGTTGTTGTCCGGCAGCAGAGGCGCGTCGGCGAACGGCTCCGGGTTCAGGCTGCGCTCGGCCGTTCCGGTCCACGACAACGCCACGTAGCCGGTCAGGGGGGCCACCATGAACTCCACCCCGTCGTCGGCGTCGGATCGTCCGACAACGCCGTGGTTCCACCACTCCGGATCCTCGTCCGGCCGGCACAGCTCGTCCAGCAGATCCGCGACCTCGGCCGGGCCGGGCTGGCGGAGTACGCGGTCGCCCGGGCGGTAATACCGTCGGCCGACCCGCCGCAACACCTCGATGTCCACCATGGTCAGCCCTTCCTGTCTCGGCCCGTGATCACGAGAGGGGCCGCCACGCCGCGACGCCACACCCGCATCCGAGACCCGACAGGCAGGATAGCCGCGACCGCTTGTGCGCATCCGGGTGGATTCCGCCGGTCACCCGGCTTGTACGTGTCCCCGCACACGTAGTCCCTGTTGAGCACCACGTCCACGAACCGCTTGCCGTTGGCCGCCGCCCACACCGCCGCCTTCGTCTCGGCGTGGCTGGCCGCGTACCGTATCGCCGTTCGCTCACCGCTGTTGGTGGCCACGTTGGTCGATGCCCCCACCTCGCCATTGGCGATCATGGTCTCGATCGCCTCCTCCGCGGCTGCCGTCAACTCGGCGTCCACACCGCTGTTGACCTGCCAGTCCTGCCCGGCCGTGTCGAACACCAGCGCTTCGGTGGACCGGCCTTCCTTCCACACCGTGAGCTGGTCGCCGATCCGGGCAGCCCACTCGTGGTCACGTTCGCTCGGCGGCGGCACGGGCGTGTGTGTCGGATGCGTGCGCCCGGCAACTGGGGCCCGCGCTGCTCGCGCACCGGAGGGGATCGGGCCGCTCGGGGCGACGATCCGCTCCACCATGGTGCCCACGGCGGTCGAGATCGCGCGCAACAGCTCCTCCACCTCGGTGGTCGTGTTGATGGCAATGGCCATGTGCTCCGTTGCCTGACCGGCCTCCGGGGCGCTGCTGCCGCCCAGGGCTTCGGTGAGTGTGGTGCCGGCCGAGCTGAGGGCCATGGTGGCCTGGTTGACGTGGGCGCCGGCGCGCTCGACTGTCACGGCGACCTGGCCCAGCGCGGTCAGGACGTCCCCGAGGTTCGCCACAGCTGCCCCCATTTGCCGGTGCCGCTGCATCGTAAGCAGGGTCGGCGACGATCCGGGGCGGTCCAGGGCGTTGACAGGGTCTTGCGAGGTGTTGTCCACTACTTGCGGGTTACATCATACGTCCGATGATTGCTGTCCTCACCTGTCAAAGGAGACATGGTGGCCACCAGCAGCCGCTTACGAGTCGTCCTCGTGGCGACCACCCTGACCGTAGCCGGACTGACAATCCCGACCCAGGCCCAGGCCGCGACGTTGACCACGGCGTGGCAGAACGGGGCCTTCCAGATCGATCGCCACGCCGTGGTGAGCCGCTCGAACATCGTGCTCGGAGCGCCGAACGGAGCCGCGACCCAGTCCCTGCCCCTGGGGAACGGCACGCTGGGCGCGGCGGTGTGGGCGGCCGGCGGGTTCACGGCGCAGCTCAACCGGGACGACACGTTCCCGGACCGCAAATCGCCGGGCCAGGTCACGATTCCGGGCCTGGGCAAGCTGACCGCGGCGGCGGACTTCGCCGCTCGCCTCGACCTGTACGACGGGGTGCTCACGGAGACCGGAGGCGGCCTGACGGCCCGGATCTTCGTCCGGGCCGACAAGGACGAGCTGGTGGTCGATGTCAAAGGCGCGGACCCCAACAGCGCGCAGACCGTGCAGGGAAACCTGTGGTCGGGGCGGTCGCCGCAGGCCCAGGCGGCCGGCGCGGTGGGCACGCTGGCCGAGACGTGGGTGGACAACCCGACCGGCGGCTCCGGCCAGACGTTCGGCAGCCTGCTCGCCGTCACGGCCGGCGGCCGCAATGTGAACACCTCCGTGGTCAACGGCCAGACGGTGCGAACCTCCTTCAACCCCAACACGGACGGCAGCTTCCGGGTGGTCGTCGGGGCGCCGCGCTGGACCGGCGGCAACGCCCAGACCACCGCCACGCAGCTGTTCGGCAACGACGCGACGGCGTCCACAGTGGACGCCGGACACCTGAGCTGGTGGCACGGCTTCTGGTCGACCGCCGACCTGATGGAGGTCAACTCCGCCGACGGATCCGGGCAGTACCTGGAGAACCTGCGGACGATCTACCTCTACCAGGAGGCCAGCCTCAACCGCGGCCAATACCCGGGGACACAGGCCGGTGTGGCTGACCTCTTCGCGTTCTCCCAGGACACGCAGGACTGGGTGCCGGCGGATTACTGGTTCTGGAACCTGCGCATGCAGCTGGCCGCCAACCTCAGCTCGGGCGTGCCGACGCTGAACACCGGCTTCTTCAACCTGTACACCTCCAACCTGGCCAACATTCAGGCCTGGACGCAACAGCACGTGCCGGGCACGACCGGCGCCTGCGTGCCGGAAACCATGCGGTTCAACGGAAACGGCTACTACGGCGGCGGCAGCGCGGCCAACAACGCCTCCTGTGACTCGACGATCGCGCCCACCTACAACTCGTTGGACCTGTCCACGGGCGCGGAGGTGAGCCTGTGGATCTGGCAGACGTATCAACAGAACCACAGCCAGTCCTTCCTGCAGAACGGCTATCCGCTGATGAAGGCAGCGGCGCAGTTCCTGCTGTCCTACGCGAAGCAAGGCTCCGACGGCCTGTTGCACACCACCGCCAACGCCCATGAGACGCAGTGGAACGTCACGGATCCGGTCACGGACATCCTGGCCATGCAGGCGTTGTTCCCGGTGGTGGTCTCGGCGGCGCAGACGCTGAACACCGACCAGGCCTTCGTGACGCAGGTGCAGGCGGCGCAGAAGAAGATCCCGCCGCTGCCGCGGACCGACGCGGCCACGCACAAGCAGGTCCTCACGGCCGACGCCGACGCGGGCGGCCAGGACGTGATCGCCTTCTCCACGCAGCCGGCGGCGGAGCTGCACAACGGGGAGAACCTCGACCTGGAGGCGACCTTCTCGTACGGCCTGATCGGTGACGACGGCCCGCTCACCGCGCTGGCCAAGCGTTCCTACAACGCCCGGCTGTTCCAGAACAACGCGGACTGGGACTACGACGCCCTGTACGCGGCCCGGCTGGGCCTGGCCGGCGAGGTCAAGGCCAACCTGGTCAACAACGTCAAGAAGTACCAGCTGTACGTCTCGGGCATGGCCAGCCTGTTCGGCACGGTCGGCGACGAGCCGTACAACGAGGAGACCGGCATCGTCGCGGCGAGCATGAACGAGGCCCTGGCCCAGGACTACGACGGCGTGCTGCGGATCGCGCCGGCCTGGCCGTCGGACTGGGACGGCGACGGCACGGTTTCGGTGCAGCACAACAGCAAGGTCGACGTTCAGGTGCGTAGCGGTGTGCCGGTGACGGTGGTGCTGGAGGCCGGCGACAACGCCGCGATGGCCGTCCGCAGCCCGTGGCCGGGGCAGTTGGTGCAGGTGGTCGACGCGAACACCGGGGCGACCGTGAGCACCACGACCAACAACCAGTTCACGGTCAACACGACAACGGGCCACAGGTACCTGATCGAGAAGGCCGCGGATCCGTTCACGAATCTGCCGTTCGTGTCGGTCACGGGCACGGCGGCCAACTCGGCCAAGCACTTCGGGCCGGTGCAGATCGGCCTGGACAAGGCCACCGTCGCCAACTCGCTTTCGGCCACCTACAACAACATCGGCGTCACCGCCGACAACAACACCAACCCCGGCAACCTGGACGGCGGTGGGGCCAGCATGTCCGCGACGGCGCTGGCCAACGCCGGCGCTCGGGCCGGCGGCACCATCAGCCACGGCGGCCTGACCTTCACCTGGCCGTCGCAGGCCGGCACCGGGTCGGCGGACAACACTGTCTCCAATGGACAGACGATCGCCCTGACAGGATCCGGCAACACCTTGGGATTCCTGGTGACCGCCACGTACGGCACGGCCGGCGGCATCGGCACTATCACCTACACCGACGGCAGCACTCAGGACTTCACCCTGTCCAGCTCCGACTGGTGGGGCGGCGGCGGTGACGTGGCGATCGAGGCGTCGTACCAGAACCGGCCGGGCAACACGACCTATCAGCACACGTCCGACGTGTTCTACGTCGGCGTGCCGCTCCAGGCCGGCAAGGCGGCCAGGACCGTGCGGCTACCGGCGGTGAGCGGGTCGGCTACCGCCGGCACACCCTGCCTGCATGTGTTCGCCCTGGCGAGGGGCTGAACGGGCACACCCTGCCGGCAATCGGGGTCACGGGGCTGCAAATTATTGACATGATGACGCAGAATTGCCGCCAATGAGCCGCAAATACGGCAGATTGGTAGCCCCTGATGCTCCTCAGCAGAGTTCTGCCCGCGCTGGCCGCGGCCGGACTGCTCCTCACGAGCGGTCCGGCCGCGGTCGCGTCTGCGGCGGACGCCACCAACTTGGCCCTCGGCAAGCCGATCACCGCCTCCTCGGTGATCGGCAACTTCGCCGCCGGCAACGCCGACGACGGCGACCCCACGACGTACTGGGAGGCGGCCGGCAACAGCTTCCCCAACACCCTCACCGTGTCGCTGGGCTCCAACGCTGACGTCACGTCGATGGTGTTGCGGCTCAACCCCTCCACCGACTGGGGCGCCCGCACCCAGACCATCGAGGTCCTCGGCCGCGACCAGGACGCCGCCGGCTTCACCAGCCTCGCTGCGGCCACCCCGTATGTCTTCGACCCGGCCACCGGCAACATCGTGACGATCCCGGTCACCGCCCGCGTCGCCGACGTGCAGCTGAAGATCACCTCCAACACCGGCTCCGGCGGCGGCCAGATCAGCGAGTTCGGCGTCTTCGGCACGCCCTCGCCCAATCCCGACCTGACCGTCACCGGCGCGGCGTGGACGCCAGGCACACCAAGCGAAACCGACGCCGTCACGGCCAGCGCCACCGTCCGGAACGTCGGACAGCTGGCCACCAGCGCCACCACCAACGTCACCTTCTACCTGGGCACGACCAAGGTCGGCACCACCCAGGTCGGGCCGCTGGCCCTCGGCGCGTCGGCCACCGTCGCCGCGAACATCGGCCGCCACGACGCTGGCTCGTACCAGCTGACCGCGAAGGTCGACGAGGCCAACCGGATCATCGAGAAGGACGAGACCAACAACGCCTTCGCCGACCCGCCGACGCTGGTCGTCACCCCGGTGGCCAGCTCGGACCTGGTCGCCACGGTCACCCCCACGCCCTCGACGCCAGCCGCCGGCGATCTCGTCAACTTCGTTGCCACGCTGAAGAACCAGGGCACCAAAGCCTCCTCGGCCGGCCACAGCGTCAAGGCCACGATCACCGACACCTACACCGGCCGGTTCCAGACCGTCCTGATCGGCGTGCAGATCGGTGTGCTGGCCCCCGGCGCCTCGACGACCGTGCGTCTCGGCCAGTGGCGGGCCGCCGCCGACGGCCGCTACACCGTGAAGACGGAACTTTCCAACGACGGCAACGAAGTCGCCATCAAGCGGGCCAACAACGTCTCCAGCCAGGACCTGTACGTCGGCCGTGGCGCCGCGATGCCGTACCACACCTACGAGGCCGAAAGCGGCGTCCTGCGCGGCGGTGCCGCGGTTGTCGGTCCTAATCAGACGATCGGCGACCTCGCCGGCGAGGCGTCCGGCCGGCAGGCCGTGACCCTGAACCAGACCGGCGCCTCGGTGGAGTTCACCACCAAGGAGCCGACCAACACGCTGGTCACCCGGTTCTCCGTGCCCGACGGCGCTCCGTCCACTCTGGACGTCTACGTGAACGGCCGCTTCCTCAAGCCGATCACCTTGAATCCCAAGTACGCCTGGCTCTACGGCCCCGAGGCGTCGCCGAGCAACGATCCGGCCGCCGGTCCGGCGCGGCACATCTACGACGAGGCCAATCTGTTGCTGGGCGCCACCGTGCCGGCCGGCAGCAAGATCCGCCTCCAGAAGGACGCCGCCAACACCGGGACCTTCGCCGTCGACTTCGTGAGCCTGGAACAGGTTTCGCCGCTGGCCAACCCCGATCCCGCGCACCTCGTCACGCCCGCCGGCTTCGGCCAGCAGGACGTGCAGGCCGCGCTGGACAAGGTCCGCACCGACATCACCGGCACGTACACCGGCGTGTACCTGCCGGCCGGCGACTACCAGACCACCGACAAGTTCACCGTCACCGGCACCGCCGTTCGCATTGTCGGCGCCGGCCCGTGGTTCACCCGGTTCCTCGCCCCGCAGGACCGGACCAACGTCGACGTCGGCTTCCGGATCGACAGCTCCGCCAACGGTTCCAGCTTCACCGGCCTGTCCTACTTCGGCGACTACGACACGCGTCTGGACGGCCAGGGGCGGGTCTTCGACCTGGCAGGAGTGTCCGACCTGAGCATCGACGACGTGTTGGTCGAGCACAGCGTGGTCATGGTGTGGGGCACCAACGTGCACAACCTCACCGTGTCCGACTCGCGGGCCCGGGACCTGATGGCCGACGGCATCAACCTGACCAACGGCAGCACCGGCAACCACGTCGTCAACAACGAGGCGCGCAGCACCGGTGACGACAGCTTCGCGCTGTGGGCCGCCACCGACCTGCACAACGGCGACCAGCGCGACAATCTCTTCGAGCACCTCACCGCGCTCACCCCGTGGCGGGCCGCCGGCATCGCCGTCTACGGCGGTCAGGCCGACACCTTCCGGGACGTGCTCGTCGCCGACACCCTCGCCGGCAGCGGCGTCACCATCAGCTCGCTGAACTTCGGCGTCACCATGCGGGACTTCGGCCCCGACCCCACCGCGCTGAACAACTTCTCCGTCGTGCGCTCCGGCGGCCACTTCTGGGGCGGGCAGACCTTCCCGGCGATCTGGGTCTTCTCCGCCACCAACGCCTTCCGGGCCATCCGGGTGTCCGATGTGGACATCGTCGACCCCACCTACAGCGGCATCATGTTCCAGACCGACTACATCGGCGGCCAACCCGCCTATCCCGTCACCGACACCGTCTTCGACCGTGTCACCGTCTCCGGCGCCCACCGCAGCGGTGACGCCTTCGACGCCAAGTCCGGCTTCGGCCTGTGGGCCAACGAGTTCCCCGAGCCCGGCCAGGGCCCGGCCGTCGGCTCGGTGACGTTCCACGACCTGAAGCTGTGCGACAACGCGCAGGACGTCAGGAACACCACGAGCACGTTCACGATCAACATCGGCAGGTAGCCCGACCGAACACAACGCCGCGCCGGGCTCGTCCCGGCGCGGCGTTGTCCTTTGTCAGCCCCGGAAGCAGTGACCGTTCTGGTACAGGTCTCCCGGCGACACGGCCAAGCCCGCCGGTGGGTTGAGCTGATACGGGCGGGAGCCCTCGCGGGTCAGGGAGTCCTCGCAGCGGACGATGCCGCGGTCGTTGGCCGAGCCCGCCCACAGGTCGATGTGGGGGCCCGAGCAGCTGGCGCAGATGTCTTCGAGGATGAAGTACCGCCGCACGTCGGGCACGTAGATCTTGGTGCCGGGAGAGAAGCGGCCCTGCTGGGCGGCGAAGGTGAGGGGGTCGTCGAAGGTGCCGGTGCCGCCGGCCTGGCCGTGCATGACGTTCGGGAAGGCGATCTCGCGGCTGCCGGGGGGATCGTTGTCGGCCGCGCCGTAGAAGGTGATCGGCCCGGAGGCGTTGGGGCTGGCGTTCCGCGGCGGGGCGGCGGGCGGGGGAGCGGCCGGGGGTGGCGGCGCGATGGTGGCGGTGGAGTTGGGCTTCGACGCCGAGGACGACGACGTGGTGCCGGGGGCGGTGGTGGTCGTGCTGGGTGGGGCGCTGCTCGACGGGGTGACATAGGTTGCGCCGCCGATGATCGGCGGCCCGGCCACGGGGACTGACGTGCCCGCGATCTGCCGGGGCGGCGAGAACAGGTACACGGCGCCGCCGATCACGAGCAGGGCGGCGACGGCCGCCGCCGCGACGACAATTCTCGTCCGCATAAGTAAAGGTCCTTGACGTTCAACGACAATGCCCGGAACCTATCGGCCGGTTGATCATCGTCCAGGGTCGAAGGTCCCTAGTCCCAGTCGACGGCGATGCCGGCCAGTCCCCGCCCGACCCGGGAGAAGTAGGCGCTGGCGACGCCGCCGATGCCGCACACGAGGTCCTCGGACTGGGTGGGCTCGGTGTCGTCGCGCAGCCGGAAGTAGCTGGTGCACCGGGCGGGCATCGCCTTGCGGTGGAAGGCGATCTGCAGCAGGTACTCCCCGGACGGCTCCCGGAACGTGCGGTTGGTGCCGGGCGTGGGACGGGCGGGCTCGTCGTGCAGGCTGAAGCAGAAGACGTGCCGCTCGCCCTCGGTGAGCCGCCGGTCGAACAACAGCTCGGCGACCATCGTGGCCGACTCCACGTGCCGCCGGATCCGGCCGGTGCGGCAACCTTCGGCCGTCCGCACCACGCACGACTCCACCGAACTGGCGTCGTCCGCGTGGTACATGGCGATGTAGCGGTCGGGGCCGGCGGTGTTGGCCTGCACGACCATGCGCGTCGTCGACGAACGCTGCGACCGGTGCTGGTCGATGGTGATCATGTCGTGCACCGAGAGCATGCTCAGCTCCCCGTTGCACTGGGTCGCCTCGTCCGGCACGTCCAGCTCGCTCAGCAGCGCGGCGGAGCCGGACCACATCGCGCCGAACTCGACGAACGAGCCGACGACCTGGCGGTCGGGGGCCGGCCGGGTGCGGGGGCCGACGAGCACCACCAGGGAGTCCGGCGGTAACACCAGGACCCGCTCCAGCGCCCGTAAGGCGGACAACGCCCGCGGCACCTCGGGATGGCGCAGGCCGCGCTGCCAGTAGCTGAGGGTGGACTGGCCGACGTGCACGCCCATCCGGTCCAGGTGCGCGCCGAGCCGGGCCAGCGACAGGCCCCGGTGGGCGATGGCGGTGCGCAGCGCCCGGGGGAACGGGCCGTAGCGCAGGGCCTCGACGAGGGTCGCGTCGAGTTCGGGTGAGGGTGCTGTCGACTCGGTGCTCATCCGTCCTGGGCGTTCGCAGGGTGTGAACGGGGTGTGAATGTTCACGGTAGGTGGCCGCGGTGCACGGCGGAAGGCCCTGATCGACGGGGAACGCTCCGCCCGGTCACCGGACACTCTTGTTCGCCACCGTGAGGTCACGGACAGTCATCACCGGCCGTCGGTCGCGGTGCCCTGCACCCCGCGACCGGCGCGCCATCGAACTCCTTACCCCCTGCCAGGAGGTCGAGACCGTGTCCGCACTCGTGGCCGCCGCCGTCGCGGCGGCGCTGGTCGCCGCGCCCGCCGCGGCGACGCCCGCTCACGCCACCCGGTCGTACCAACAATCCCTCGAAGGGCGGAAGGGTGTGGTGGCGCTCCCGTCCTCGGTGACACAGAGATACCTGCTCACGCTGCCCGGATCGCCATCGAGGGGCACGGGTCTTCACGCCAGCTACGCCGACCGCGACAATCCCGCCCCCGCGGGCGACTCGGAGCCGCCCGGGCCGGGCGTGATCGTGCTGCTCACGCTGTTGGCGCTGGTGGGAGCGGGTGTGCTGCTGACGGCGCCGCGCTGGATGAGGTGGCGGTGAACAGCCGTCCGAGGCGGGCCGGAGGTGACCGGCCGCTACCCCTAGTGGATGATCGTGCCTGACGCCACCGCTTCCGGCGGCCCGACCGGCTAGTGGACAAGCCTCGCGGATCGTATCCTGGTTGGTGACGCCCCAAAGTGGGTGTCCGCCAGCTTCGGCGGCAACCGAGGTCCTGGCGCCCGCGACCCCACCTGTGCCGGAGGAGGAGTCATGCCACTCTCCGAGCACGAGCAGCGACTGCTCGACCAGATCGAGCGTGCGCTCTACGCTGAGGACCCGAAGTTCGCCTCCACTGTGCGTGGTGCCCGTCTGCGTCGACCGTCCCGACGGCGCAGGCTGTACGGCATCGTCGCCTTCCTTGTTGGTGTGGCTTTGCTCGTATTCGGTGTGATCGTGCCGCTCAAGCTCGCCAGCATCCCGATCGTCAGCGTGCTCGGCTTCCTGGTCATGTTCGTCGGTGCTCTGCTGACCCTGACAACGCTGACCAAGGGCCACGGCGCCTCCGCCGAGGGTTCCGGGCAATCCGGCGGCACCCCGCACCGCTCCGGCTTCGCGCAGCGCATGGAAGATCGTTTCCGTAAGCGCTTCGAAGAGGAGTGACCCCGACTCATCCCTTCGACACCCACCCCGCTCAAAGAGCCCCCTCCCCGAGGGGGCTCTTGGCGTTTGTGGCCGGCACGTGAGTGGCTCATTTTCGCTCCAGCCCCACCTAAGCCACTCATGTGCGCCAGGGGCCAGGGGGCAGGGGCACGTGAGTGGCTTAGGTGCGCCCTGGAGGCAAATAAGCCACTCACGTGCGGCCACGGGGGTTGACATAACGGACATAGCGGATAGCGTCGGTGGTGATCATGATGCTTGGGGGTGCGCATGACCGCTGCACGACGGATCGCGCTGATCGGGGCCGCCACACTCGCCGGCGGGGTGGTGTTCACCGGCACGGCGGCGGCCAACAGCCGGGACTGTCGGGACTGGTGGACGGTCGACGACACCGCCAGGACGGTGTTCACCGACGCCACCCAATCGGTGAAGTTCTGGGGCCACCGCAGCTGCGGCGGGACGACGACGCCGGTGTACTGGGAGGCCCCGTACCGCCCGGACGAGCCGAGCGACTACGGCTGGGACGCCATGAAGAAGCTGCACGGCAACGATCCGGGCTCGGTGGCCTACGGCTTCGAGCTGCACAAAGCCCCTAAGGGCTGGATCGCCACCGGCTTCGCCTCCGCGCACGGCTGAGCCCCTTACGCTGGCCGGCCATGAGCGAGCAGTTCGCCGACAGCGGCCGGATCCGGCTCTGCTACGAGCGGTTCGGCGATCCGGACGACCCGCCGGTGCTGCTGATCATGGGGGCCAACGCCCAGATGATCGGCTGGCCCGAGGGCTTCTGCGAGGGGCTGACCGATCACGGCCTGCACGTGATCCGGTTCGACAACCGGGACGCGGGCCGCTCGACGCACTTCGAGGGCGGCTCGCCGGAGGCGGTGATGGCGGCGCTGGAGGGCGACTTCACCGGCGCCGCCTACACGCTCAAGGACATGGTCGACGACACGGTGGGCCTGCTCGACGCGCTGGGCATCGACAGCGCCCATCTGGTCGGGGCCTCGATGGGCGGCTTCATCGCCCAGCTCACGGCCATCGAGCACCCGAACCGGGTGCGCTCGCTGACGTCGATGATGTCCAGCACCGGCGACCGGGCCGTCGGCCAGGCCGATCCCAAGGTCTTCGCGGAGATGCGGCCGCAGCCCAACGGCGAGCGCCAGAACTACATCGGCTGGTACCTGCGCGCGCTGCCGGTCTTCGGCTCACCGGCCTTCCCGCAGGACGAAGACAAGGTCGCCGAGCGGGCGGGGCGGCACTTCGACCGCGGCTACGACCCGCTGGCGATGATGCGCCATGATGTGGCCACTGTGGCGGCCGGCGACCTCACGCCCCGGCTGCACAGCCTCAAGACGCCGACCCTCGTGATCCACGGCAACGCCGACCGCATGTGCGACGTCAGCGGCGGCAAGGCCACCGCCGCGGCCGTCCCCGGCGCGAAGCTGGCGATCCTCGACGGCATGGGGCACAACGTGCCCAGGCAGCTGTGGTCGGAGCTGGCCACGCTCATCTCCGACCACATCCACCACGTCAGCGCCGGTTGACCACCGAGCGGGGCAGCACCCGGGCCGTGAACGCCAGCGGCGCGGTCCGGTGCATGCTGGCCCGCAGCTCGGCCACGGCCGACACCAGCGCCGGATCGGCGGTCTCACGGCCGCCGTACCACGAGCCCTCGACGGCCGTGATGACCTGACGCAGCGCCTCCCGGCCGGGCTCGTCCAACTCGTGATCACGGGCCAGCCGCCGGCCCGCGGCCCGGACGGTCTCGGTCGGCGGCACGACAGTGCCCCGGTCCACCGACTCCGCCAGCACCTCGGCCCATGCGGCGTTGGCCGCCTCGGCCCCCAGCGCGGCGATCTGGTGCAGCCGCCGTCGCCGTCGCCACGCCCGGATCGCCGACGGCGCGGCGACGGCCATGAGCACCAGCACGAGGCCCGTGAGCCACCACGACAGGTAGGACGTCAGGAGCAGCAGGACAACCGCCCAGCCGATGACCGCCGACACCACCAGCCACCTGGGCAGCAGCCAGCGCGGCAGCACCAACCGCGCCGCCGCGCCGCCGATGGTCAGCAGGAGCAGCGCGGTCAACACGATCGCCAGCAGGAGCAGCGCGATGGTCAGCCACAGCGGCGGCGCGCTCGGGTTGAAGATCGAGGTCGAGGCGTCGGCCTGGGTGTTCACCGGGGCGGCCGAGGTGTCCGACGGCGGCTTGACCGCGGCGCTGCTGGTCGGGCCGGACGAGCCGGTGTTGCTGGGCTGGGTGTCGTCGCTGCCGGCCGTGGAGTTGTCGTTCATGTACGGCGGCGGGATCACCCGCGGCTCGGCCGGCGTCGGGTCGAACCGGGTCCAGCCGTAGTCCGGGAAGTTGACCTCGACCCAGGCGTGCGCGTCGCCGCCGGTGATCGTGCGGACGTTGGGGTCGCCGTTGTACGGCACACCCGGCGTGAAGCCGATCGCCACCCGGGTCGGGATGCCCATCGAGCGGGTCATCGCGGCCAGCGCGGACGCGTACTGCTCGCAGAACCCCCGCCGGGTGTTGAACAGGAAGTCGTCCAGCTTGGGCGCCTTGGGGTCCTGCGGCGTCGCGTCCAGGCTGTACTTGAAGCCGTTCTCGCCGCTGTTGAGGTACCGGGTCAGCGCCCGCACCTTGTCGAACGTCGAGGCCTGCCCGCCGGTGACCTGGTTGATCAGGCTCTTGACCTTGGCGTCCACCTGGGCCGGCTGCCGGTAGCGAGCGTCCACTTTGGACTCGTCGACCACGCCCTCGGCCCGCAGCTGCTCGGCGGTGGGCGAGGCCAGCTGCGCGTGCTCCACGTAGCTGCCGTACTGCTGCGTGCCCGGCGCCCACACGGTGTCGGCGGTCGGGTCCCAGCGCCACTCCGAGCCCAGGCCGCTGACCGACACCGGTTGGCCGAACACCGGGGCCCACTGCTCCTGGAACTGGTTGGGCTGGATGGTGATGGTGCTGACCTTGCCGTCGCCGATCGGCTTGGTGTCCAGCACGTGCTGGCCGAGCGGGTCGCCGCCGGTGATCTGGGCGCCGACCTGCCAGCCCTCGCTGTCCACGAACTTGTCCAGGGTGACCAGCCGCAGGTACTCCTCCGACTTCAGGCCGGTGACGCGGAAGAACTCCACGTTGACCTGGCCGGTCAGCAGGCCCTCCAGCTTCGTGTACGGCTTGAGCCCGAACGGCCCGCCGGCCACGCCGCCACCGCCCCCGCCGGGCAGCCGCCCGACGGTGCCGACGACCGTGAAGGTGGAGCCGATGATCAGCGCCAGCACCACCGAGATGATCACCACGCTGCTGGCCTCGTGGCTGGGCGCGCCCTGCGAGTAGCCGGGCAGGCCGGTCCGGCGTCCCCGCCAGGCCTTGTGCTTGGCCCGGCCGTCGACCGCGAGCAGCGTGGCGAAGGCGGCCGCGCCCATCACGAAGCTCCACCACGGCAGCATCTCGTCGGCCAGAGACGCCGGCACCGCGTACACGCACAGCAGCACCAGCCCGGACGCGGCCGGCGCCTTGGCCTCCACGGTGAGCATGTCCACGACCACCGCGACCAGGCCGATCGCGATCACGATCAGGCACAGGATCGGCGCCTCGGCCGGCACCGGCGGCACCTCGGTCTGCACCGCCGTCACCGACTGGCCCAGCACATCGGCCAGGTCGCGCAGCGCCGTCGGGCCGGGCAGGATCAGCAGGATCCCGTTGGTGCTGAACGACATCGTCACCAGGCACAGCAGCGCGAACAGCTCGCCCAGCGCCACCAGCGGCGGGGACAGCCGCAGCGAGCGCAGCAGCATGCCGGTGCCGACGATCAGGCCGACGGCGATCAGCAGGTAGAACAGCCACAGGGTGCCCTGCACGACCCCGGACAGCGCCGTGGCCGCGGCCAGCACGGCGAAGCCGGCGGCGATCGGCGTCATCGGCAGCGTCCACACCGGGTCGGCCGGCGGCGGCTGCGGCGGCCGGTTGGTGGGCCGCGGCGGTTGCACGTCCGCCATCGTCATGAGGAGACTCCCCCTTCGCCGACGGTGAGCGTGCCGCCGCGGGTGCCGGCACGGCACAGCTCCGACCACACCACGCCCATCGGCATGTCCGGCTTGGCGATCACCACGCCCCACCCCGAGCCGCGCAGCAGCCGCGTCGCGTCGGCCAGCTCGGTGGCCGTCGTGGTGTCGGCGCCCGGCGCCCACGTCGTCACGTCCAGCAACACGGCGAGGCTGCGCGTGACGCGCGGCCGGTGCCGCATCAGCTCGGTGGCGGCCACCGGATTGGCGGCGCCGAGAATCGCGATCAGCTCCTGCCCGTTGCCGGGGTCGCCGCCGCACACCAGGTCCCGCTGGTGCGACGAGTGCAGCGACGCCAGGGCGTCCAGCACCACCACGTCGCTGTGCCCGGCGTCGGCGTACCCGCCGGCGAGCACTTTGCCGTCCTCGGTGACCAGCCGCACCTGGTGCCCTTGGCGGTGCAGGTGCAGACAGACGCTGGCGGTCAGGGAGATGGCCCACTCCAGGCTGCTGGTGGGGCCGGTGCCGCGGTGCGCCGCGGAGCGGTGGTCGAGCAGCACGGTCGTGCCGCCGCGCCACGGCTTCTCCTCCAGCCGCACCATGAGCTCGTCGCGGCGGGCGGAGGACCGCCAGTGCACCTTGCGCAGGTCGTCGCCGTGCCGGTACTGCCGCACCACGGCGTCGTCCTCGCCCTGCCCCGAGCGCAGCCGCACCGCGCCCTCCTCGCCCGCGCCGAGGCCGGCGCCACTGGGCAGCCCGGTCAGCTGATGCACGCGCGGCACGACGACCAGGCGGGTGTTGCCGGCCAGCTCACGGTCGAACTCCGCCATGCCGAACGGGTCGGTGATGCGGCCCAGCAGCGGGCCCACGTGCTGGACGCCGCGCAGGACGGGCCGCAGTTGGTAGCGCAGCGGCACCTGGTGGTGCCGTGGCAGGCGCTCCAGCACGAAGCGAGGCCGCGCGCCGAGCGCGTACGGGACGCCGTCCTCCAACAGGAGGCCGCCGGTGGGCAGCCGACCGTCGCTGCGGATGTCGATGCGGACCTCCGCGGTGGAGCCGACCGGCACACGGTCCGGCACCACGGTTCGCGTGGCCGACAGGCCGACCCGTGAGCGCGCGGTGAGGATCGCGGCCAGCACGGGCAGCGCCACCACGAACACCGCGATGCGCAGCAGGTCACGTTCGTTGAGCACCAGGGAGCAGACGCCCGCCGCCAGTCCCGCCGCCATCAGGCAGCGTCCGCGGGTCGTCAGTCCGGAGAGCACCTTCATCAACGCCCTTGCCGAGTCCCGAACCACCGGCCGTTGGGCGTGGCCATCGGTTGGGAGGCTTGTTGGCCGTTGGCGCCGCCGTGCGGGATCACCACGCGCTGGAGCACGCTGCGGATCAGGTCGGCGGGGGAGCGCCGCGCGGCCAGCGCCTCGGCCGTCAGCACGAGGCGGTGGGCCAACACCGGCACCGCGACCGCGTGCACGTCGTCCGGCACCACGAACTCGCGGCCGGCCAACGCCGCCTGCGCCCGCGCCGCGCGCACCAGGTGCAGCGTGGACCGCGGCGAGGCGCCCAGCCGCAGCTCCGGCAGACGCCGCGTGGCCGAGACCAGCTCGACGGCGTAGCGCTTGATCTCCGGGGACAGGTGCACGCCGCGGACCGTGGCCACCAGCTGCTTGATCTGCTCGGCGTCCGAGACGGGCTGGAGGTCCGCCAGCGGGTCGCGGCCGGCGTGCTCGTCGACCATGGCCAGCTCGGCCTGCGGGTCCGGGTAGCCGATCGAGACGCGGCAGGTGAAGCGGTCCCGCTGCGCCTCCGGGAGGGCGTAGGTGCCCTCCATCTCGATCGGGTTCTGGGTGGCGATGACCATGAAGGGGGAGCCGAGCGGGTAGGTGTGCCCGTCGACGGTGACCTGGTGCTCCTCCATGCACTCCAGCAGGGCCGACTGGGTCTTGGGGGAGGCGCGGTTGATCTCGTCGCCGACCACGATGTTGGCGAACACCGGGCCCGGCCGGAACTCGAAGTCGCTGGTGTTGCGGTTGAAGATCGAGACGCCGGTGATGTCGCTGGGCAGCAGGTCCGGCGTGAACTGCACGCGGCTGACCGTGCAGTCGATGGAGCGGGCCAGCGCCTTGGCCAGCGACGTCTTGCCGACGCCCGGCACGTCCTCCACGAGCAGGTGACCCTCGGCCAGCAGGGTGACCAGCGCGATCCGCACCACCTCGGGCTTGCCCACCAGCACGTGCTCGACGTTGGCCGCGATCCGCTGCACGGTGTCGTGCAGCCGGCCGAGCGTCGACGACTGCTCAGGCACACCGGCCTGGGTGGTAGGCGGGGTACTCGACGTCAACTTCGCCCTCCAAAGGCCACCGCGATGTGCTCGCGTGGCGTCAGCGTTCTCAGCAGTGTGTCAAATCGCGGCGAAGTGCCCCAAGGAATCCGCGCATTCCTCTTCGGGCGGCTTTGCTCGGCCTTCCCCACCTTGCCCCACCCGGACCACCCGCCGCGCCCTGCCCTCGTGTCCGAAGGGCCCTCGGAGGGCTCCCCGGACGATCACGGAGGTGTCGCCGGGTGGAGTGAGCCCCATCCCGCCCCACTCCTGCCCCCACCGCTTCTACCTGCGGAAACCGTCGAGAAAAACGAATCCGGCCGGGCCTGTCGCCGTTGACTGTGGCGGAAAGTGGGGTAGTGTGGCGGCCGGTGGGGCGAACGGGGGTCCCATCGCCGGTCCGGTCCCTGTCCGGGGTCCTGGTTCGGGTTGGAGGTGGGCGTGAGATGTTCCTCGGCACGCACACCCCCAAGCTGGACGACAAGGGCCGGCTGACGCTGCCGGCGAAGTTTCGGGACGCGCTCGCAGGGGGTCTCATGGTCACCAAGGGCCAGGACCACTGCCTCTACGTGTTCCCACGCGCGGAGTTCGAGCAGATGGCCCGCAAGGTGGCGGAGGCTCCCCTGACCAATGAGGCGGTCCGGGCATACCAGCGCTACCTGTTCGCGGGCACCGACGAACAGCGGCCCGACAGCCAGGGGCGCGTCTCCATCGTCCCCGAACTGCGCCGCTACGCCGGACTGGCCAAGGACTGCGTGGTGATCGGCGCGATCACCCGCCTGGAGATCTGGGACGCGCAGGCCTGGCAGCGCTACCTGGACGAGCACGAGGACGACTACGCGCAGGCCCGGGAGGAGGTTCTCCCCGGACTGTTCTGAGAAATGGGTCATGACCGACCCGGGTGCCGTTTGGCCTCGGTCCGCTCGGCTATCGGCCCTGGCGCACCTTCCCCGGCGCCAGGTTCGACGGGCGGGCGGGGACCTGACTGCATCCGATTCCGGTTCGACCCGGCCACCGACCTGAGAGAGGGGAGTGAGCGGCAACCGCGTGTGGAAGGGGGTTGGCCGTGACCGACATGTCCGACCAGCCGAGGGCGAAGCACGTGCCCGTCCTGCTCGACCGCATCGTGGAGCTGTTCGCCCCCGCGTTGTCCGGCAAGCCCGCCGTGATGGTGGACTGCACGCTCGGACTCGGCGGCCACTCGCACGCCCTGCTGTCCGCCTACCCGGAACTCACCGTGATCGGGTTGGACCGCGACCCCGAGGCCCTCGCCCTGGCCGGGCGACGCCTGGCCGAGTTCGGCGACCGGGTGCGATACGTGCATGCCGTCTACGACGAGTTGCCGACGGTGTTGGTTCAGCTTGGCGTGGCTGAAGTGAACGGTGTTCTGTTCGACCTCGGCGTCTCCTCGCTCCAGCTGGACGTGGCCGAGCGCGGTTTCGCCTACTCCAAGGACGCCCCGCTCGACATGCGGATGGACCCGACCACGGGCCACACCGCCGCCGACATCCTCAACAGCTACGCCTTCCCCGACCTGGCCCGCATCCTGCGCGAGTACGGCGAGGAGAAGTTCGCCGGCAAGATCGCCAAGGCGATCATCGCCGAGCGCGACAAGGAGCCGTTCACCACCAGCCCGCGGCTGGTGCAGCTGCTGCACGACGTCATGCCGGCGGCCAGCAAGCGCACCGGCGGGCACCCGGCCAAGCGCACCTTCCAGGCCCTGCGCATCGAGGTCAACGGCGAGCTGGAGGTGCTGCGCCGCGCCGTGCCGGCCGCGCTGTCGGCCCTGGCCGTCGGCGGCCGCATCGTCGTCGAGTCGTACCACTCGCTGGAGGACCGGCTGGTCAAGCGGGCGCTGACGGACCTGTCCGTGTCCACCAGCCCGCTGGACCTGCCGGTGGAGCTGCCCGGGCACAGCCCGGAGCTGAAGCTGGTCACCCGCGGCGCGGAGATGGCCGGCGAGCAGGAGATCGCCGACAACCCACGGTCGGCGTCCGTGCGGCTGCGTGCCGCGGAACGGATCCGGAGGGCGTCATGAGCGCACCCGCACGGGTGGGCGCGCCGGCGCCCCGCACCCGCACCGCGCGCCGCAGCAGCGAGCGCAAGATCGAGCGCGAGCCGGAGCAGCCCGGGACCAGGGCCACCCGCGGCCGGACCACCGCCGCCCAGCGCGCCTACGCCCGCAAGGCCAGCCGCAAGAAGCGCTGGCTGCGGCTGTCGCCGTCCGGGCTGCCCAAGCTGGCCCCGCGCACACCGTTCGTGCTGCTGGTGATGGCCCTGCTGGCGGCCGGCGTGCTGGCCACCCTGTTCCTGTCCATCTCGGCGGTCTCCGACTCCTACCGCCTCGAGGACGCCAAGAAGAAGACCACCGACCTGACCAGCCGCGTCGAGCAGCTCAAGGCCGACGTGGCCAAGGGCGAGTCGCCCGAGGTGCTCTACGACGAGGCCCGCAAGCTCGGCATGGTGCCGGCCCCGGACCCGGCCCGGATCAAGGTCAACCAGGACGGCTCGGTCAGCGTCACCGGCAGCGCCGTGGCCGCCACCACGACCACCACGCCGCCGCCCTCGTCCTCCACGTCCTCGCCGCCGCCCTCGGGTCAGGCCACCTCGGGGACCAGTCAGCCGCCAGCCTCAGGGGGAGGCCACTAGATGCCCGCCAACCGCACCGCCGGCGGACGTCCGGCCACCCGGCCGCGTCCCGTCGCCCGTGGCGGGCCCGCACCGCGCCCGGCGACCCGCAAGTCCAGCCGCGGGGCCGCCGCCGGCGTCGGCAACCACCCCCGGCGGATCGTGCTCAGCCGGATCCTCATGGTCGCGGTGCTGGTGATCGCCGCCGTGCGGCTGGTGCAGGTGCAGGGCGTGCAGGCCGACGAGCTGTCGGCCAAGGCCGAGCGGCAGCGGGCCACCCTGACCGTGCAGCAGGCGCTGCGCGGCCAGATCCTCGACCGCAACGGCACCCAGCTGGCGTTCAGCGTGGAGACCCGGTCGCTGGCGATCAACCCCAGGGAACTGAAGAGCGACTGGGCCACGCACACCGCCGACTTCAAGGCGCTGGGCCTCGGCGACACGTACGAGCAGTACACCCAGGGCATGGCCGACTTCTTCCACCAGCAGCTCGGCGACCAGGCCAAGGCCGCCGACATGCTGACCAAGATCCGGGACGACAGCACCACGTACCAGCTGCTGGTCCGCGACGCCGACCCGGTCAAGGCCGGCGCCATCACCAAGCGCTACGCGTCCATCGCCCCGGCCGCGCGGCAGCAGCGGGTGTACCCGGACGGCACCGTGGCGTCCAACATCATCGGCTACGCCAACTGGCGTGAGGACGCCAAGACGCCGCAGGGCCTGATCGGGCTGGAGAACTCGTACGACGACACCCTCAAGGGCGTCAACGGCACCACCACCGTCGACACCGCCAACGGCAACGACAGCCTGGAGCTGCCCGGCACCGTGCGGGACAGCACGCCGGCCGTGCCCGGCTCCAACGTGCAGCTCACCCTGGACGCCGACGTGCAGTACCAGGCCCAGAAGATGCTGGACGCCTACAAGACCGCCAGCGGCGCCGCCGACGGGTCCATGGTCGTGATGGACTCCAAGACCGGCGAGGTCTACGCGCTGGCCGTCACCGACGGCTTCAACCCCAACAACTACGGCGACTACAAGCTGGACCAGCTCGGCAACGCCGCCGTCAGCACGCCGTACGAGCCGGGGTCGGTGAACAAGATCGTCACCGCCGCCGGGGCCATCGAGTACGGCATCGAGCAGCCCGACTCCGTCGTGGACGTGGCGCCGTCGTTCAAGATGGCCGACCGCACCGTCACCGACGCGTGGGGGCACGGCCAGGTGCAGATGAGCTTTGCCGGCGTGATCGGCAAGTCCTCCAACATCGGCACCCTCGAGGTCGCGCAGAAGATCGGCCCCGACCGCTTCGTCGACCTGCTGACCAAGTTCGGGCTCGGCCAGAAGACCGGCATCGGCCTGCCCGGCGAGAGCGCCGGCACGGTGCCGCCGCGCAGCACCTGGTCCGGCTCCACCTTCGCCAACCTGCCCATCGGCCAGGGCCTGTCCATGACCCTGCTGCAGATGGCCGGCATGTACCAGGCCATCGCCAACGACGGCGTGCGCATGCCGCCCCGGATCATCAAGTCCGTCACCAAGCCCGACGGCACCGTGGTCAACGAGCCCCGGCCCGATCCCGTGCCCGTCGTCAGCCCCCAGACCGCCAGGACCGTGCGCGACATGATGCGGGCCGTCATGCAGAAGGACCCCAAGGACTCCCTGCAGAACGGCACCGGCTACCCCGCCGCCATCGCCGGCTACCAGCTGTCCGGCAAGACCGGCACCGCCCAGCAGCCCGACCCGGCGCTGGGCGGCAACTACAGCCAGACCAAGTACTGGATCACCTTCGCCGGCATCCTACCCGCCGACAACCCCCGCCTGGTCGTCGGCATCATGCTCGACAAGCCCAAGTACGGCACCCAGCTCGGCTCTTCGGCGGCCCCCCTGTTCCACCAGTTCGGCACCTACCTGGTCCAGCACTTCCAGATCCCGATGTCCCCCACCGCCGCCCCCGTCGTCCAGCTTCAGCTGCCGTAACCGCTCCT
Source organism: Kutzneria sp. NPDC051319 (assembly GCF_040682195.1). NCBI lineage: Bacteria > Bacillati > Actinomycetota > Actinomycetes > Pseudonocardiales > Pseudonocardiaceae > Kutzneria > Kutzneria sp. NPDC051319. The sequence goes on from NZ_JBFBAM010000017.1 coordinate 79,101, forward strand.
TTCGTGCCACGTGCGCTTCCCACTTGCGTCCTGGTGCCACAGAGGAAGCGCATGTGACACCAGGACGCCCGGTCAGCTGCCGTACGGCTCGTCGAGCGGGCGGCGGAGTTGGTCCATGACCGCCATGTTGATCTCGGCGAGCTCGCCGTCGGCCACATAGCGCTGGGTGCGGGCATGGCCGATGGATCGGACGAGGCCATGCTGCCGCATCCGTTGGAGGTCCCGAACGGACTGGTCGCGGGTCAGGCTCTCGTCCTTCGCGTAGGTGGCGCGGCGCAGCTCGCCGACGGCTGCGGCATACAACGCCGACACCATGCGCTCGTCGAGCTCGTGTTCCACGACGACGGCTTCCAGCGCGCTCCACAGCATCGAGGCGCGGTCGACCCGCCGCTGCACCGATTGCGCCTGCTGGTGGTGGGCTCGGAGGCAGAACCGCATCCACTGATGCGCGTCGGCGACCTGGGGCTCCCAGGTCGGGCGCGTGGTTTGCAGGGCGCGGTAGTAGTCCTGGGTATTGAGAGGATCGCCGAGCCACTCCTCGATCGAGGAGAACTCCGGGGCCAACACCTTGTCCTGCGCCAGCACGAGCGTGTGCAGGCAGCGGGACATTCGGCCGTTGCCGTCCCGCCAGGGGTGGATGCTCACCAGGTTGAGGTGGGCCATCGAGGCTCGCACCAGCGCCGGTGACTCCAGGTCGCCGTTGTTCAGCCAGTCGACCATCTCGGCCATCAGCCCGGGAACCAGGTCGGGGTCGGGGCCGGTGTAGGCAGGGGTCAGCGGGTCGCGCCCGGTGACCCAGATGTTGCCCTCGCGATAGCGGCCGGGCCATTCGCGCAGCTCGTACTTCTGGATCATGAAGTGCAGCGTGCTCAGCATCATCTCGTGGTAGCTGAAGTTCTTCATCTCGACCGACTGCTGCACCCAGGTGAGCGCGTCGCAGTAGCCCTCCACCGCACGCCGGGTCTGGTCGTCCACATCGGCCGACATGTCCTGGCGCTCGACCAGCGCGGCGGCGTTCTCCGAGCTGACGTGGATGCCCTCGATGGAGTTGGAGCCCTGAATGGCGTTGGCGACGAGGCTGCGCCGGAGCTGCCCCTCCCACTTGCGGTGCTCTCGTACCTGAAAGCGCAGCTTCTGGCGGTATTCCTCGATCTCTTCGAGCACGCGCAGGTCATCAGCGTCGAGTTGGGGTGTCGCGATGAGCATGCCTTGATGCTACCAAAGACGTAGCATTGCAGGCCCGACGTCTGGGCTCATCGGGTGACAGGCGTCGGCTCCTTGACGGGGCGTCAGGTACGAAGGGATGCCGGGCTTGGGGAGGTGCGGATGGTCTGCGAGCAACAGTCGGCGCGGTATTCGGACGTGTTCGTCCTCCGGGAGTTCCGTGCGGTGTTCGCGGCCCAGCTGCTGTCGGTGGTCGGGGACCAGTTCGCGCGGGTGGGGCTGTCGGTGCTGGTGTTCAACCGCACCCAGTCGCCCGGACTGACGGCGCTGGCCTACGCCCTGACGTACCTGCCGGACCTGTTCGCGGGGCCGCTGCTGGCGGGCATCGCCGACCGATACCCGCGGCGCACGGTGATGGTGGCAACGGACCTGGCCCGCGCGGTGCTGGTGGCGCTCATGGCCTTGCCGGGGGTGCCGCTGACGCTGGTGTGCGGGCTGCTGGTGGGCGTGCACGCGCTGGGGGCGCCGCTCAGCGCGGCGCGGGCGGCGACGCTCGGCCTCGATCCTCACGGGCGACCGCTACGTGCTGGGCACGGGCGCGGCGGACATGGTGGACCAGCTGGCGCAGGTGCTGGGCTTCGCGGTCGGCGGCCTGGTGATCGTGGGCCTCGGCGCGGACCGCGGCCTCCAAATCGACGCGGCTACGTTCCTGGTGTCGGCGGTGATCGTGCGGCTCGGCGTGCACGACCGCCCGGTGCCGGCGTTCCCGACCGTGCGAGATCCGGTTCAGCCGTGGTGGCCGTCGCTGGTCACGGGAGCGGTGACGGTGTGGACGACGCCGAAGCTGCGGGCCCTGGTGCTGCTGGCCTGCGTCGCCGGTTTCTACGTGACGATCGAGGCGCTGGCGGTCCCGTACTCGATGGACGTGACGGGCTCGGAGGGGGGCGTCGGGCTGCTGCTGGCCGCCGGCCCGGCGGGCACGATCCTGGGCATGTGGGCGATCAGCCGGCTGCTGCCCGGCCGCCGCCTGAAACTGATCGGGCCGCTGGCCATGGCGGCCTGCTTCCCGTTGGCGCTGAGCGCCTTTCGCCCGTCCGTACCGGTGATGGTTGCCCTTCTGGTCGTGTCCGGTATCGGCTCCGCGTACCACATGGTGGCCCGGTCGGCCTTTGTCCAGTCGGTGCCCGATCACGGCCGTGGCCAGGCATTCGGGCTCGCCGTGACGGCGCTGCGCACCGCCCAGGGCACCGGCCTGCTGCTCGCGGGCGTGTGCGCGGAGGAGTTCGGCGCGCCGACGGTGTTGTCCGGTGCCGGCATCACCGGCACACTGGTCGCGGCGGCGGCGGGCCTGACCTGGTACCAGGCTCGCCGCCGCCGTCCCTAGCTCTCACCAGTTGTTGGCATCGTCGGACACGATGGAATTCCCTTCTGCCGCTGGGAAATCGTCCCCCGTTGCTACGCGTGACGCGGCGGTGACGGTTCAGCCGCATGATGTCCGTCATGCCGCCAGTCATCGACGCACCGTGCCCGCAGCTGGTCCCCGGCGACCCGGGCTACGACGACGCACGCCGTGTGTGGAACGGGGAGATCGACCGCAAGCCCGCGGTGATCGCCCAGGTCACCGGGCCCGCCGACGTGGCCGCCTGCCTCGCCTACGCCCGATCCAACGGCCTTGACGTCACGGTCCGCGGCGGCGGCCACAACATGGGCGGCGCCGCGGTCGCCGACGACGCCGTGATGATCGACCTGAGCGGTCTGCGGACCGTCCACGTCGATCCCGAGGCCCGCACCGCGCGGGTCGGCGGCGGGGCCACCAACGCCAACCTCGACGCCGCAACCCAGGCCCATGGCCTCGCCGTGCCGGCCGGCACCTACAGCGACACCGGCATCGGCGGCCTCACCCTCGGCGGCGGATTCGGCTGGCTGACGGCAAAGCACGGCCTCGCCGTGGACAACCTGATCTCCGCCGAGGTCGTGCTGGCCGACGGCCGGGTCGTCCGCGCCTCCGCCGACTCGCACCCAGACCTGTTCTGGGCCTTGCGGGGCGGCGGCGGCAACTTCGGAGTCGTCACCGAGTTCGAGTACCAACTGCACCCCGTCGGCCCGCTCGTCGACGCCGGTCTGTACTTCTGGGAGCTCGACCGTGGTGCCGACGCCCTGCGCCTGGCCCGCGAGCTCGCGCCCACGCTCGGCACCACCGGGCTCATGGTCGTCGGCATGACCGCCCCGCCCGCTCCCTTCGTGCCCGAGGAGCACCAGGGCAAGGTCGGCTACGCCCTCATCCTGGCCGGCTTCGACGGCACCGAGGCCTTCGCCGCCCTCTCCCAGCGCGTCCGCGACGCACTGCCGCCGCTGTTCGAGATGGTGTCTCCCTTGCCGTACACCGAGTTGCAGAAGATGCTCGACGGCATCGGCTTCCGCGGCAACTTCGCCTACGAGAAGGCCATCTACTCCGACGACCTCAGCGACGGGCTCATCGACGTGCTGGTGAACACCTTGCCCGCCAAGGCTTCTCCCCTGTCCGCCACGCCCATCGCCCTCGTCGGCGGCGCCTACGCCGAGGTTCCCGACCACGCCACCGCCTTCGGCGGCCCCCGCCGCACCTCCTTCGTCGTCGGCCTCACCGCCATCTGCCCCGTGCCCGAGCTCCTCCCACTCGACCGCGCCTGGGTTCGGTCCACCTGGGAGCGGCTGCTGCCGTACGCCAGCAACACCGGCGGCTACGTGAACTTCATGGCCGACTACGAGCAGGACCGCGTCCGCGTCACCTACGGCCCCGCCAAGTACGACCGTCTCTCCCGCATCAAGGCCGCCTACGACCCCGACAACGTCTTCCACCACAACGGCAACATCAAACCGTGCTGAATGGCGCCGCCTTCGGCGTCGCGGCTCGGCCCATCGTGACCGGTGCCTCGCCCTTGCCGGATTTCGATCGGCCGCGTCGGCGTGGGTGGGTGGTCGCGTTGGGTGGCGGCCGATCGAAATCCGCCAACCGTGCGAAGCACCGGCGGGGCCGAGCGCTTTCCTGTGCTGGCGGGCGGGGTGGTGTGAAGGGACCATTCCCACACTCCGAGTGGAGGAATGGTCCCTTCCAAACCACGATTCGGGGCTTGGGCGAGGAGTGGTGCGGTCCGCTGTGGAGTCGCGAGGCCGCGCCGGTGCCTGGACCGTAGCCGGATTTCACCCGCCGCCACCCGACGCAACCGACCACCCGAGCTGATGCGGCGGGTTAAATCCGGCCAGGGAAGGCACCGGTCACGAGCGGCCGATCCCGCCCTGCCGAAGGCGGGGCCAACAAACACAGTAGCCTTCCGCGCGTGCCTGCCAACTCACTACCGGGCAAGGTCGCGACCGCCCCGCCACGCCCGTCCAAGATCGAGCCGACCGCGCCCGAGCGGTTGGCGGCGTCGATCGGCGCGCGGCTGGAGCGTGCCGACGCCGCGAAGCCCGTCACGGGTGTGACGCTGCGCGCGCAGCATGTGCAAAGAGGGGACCTGTTCGCGGCGCTGCCTGGATCGAGGGCGCACGGTGCGGACTTCGCGCACGAGGCGCTGCGCGCGGGCGCGGTGGCGGTGCTGACGGACGCGGCGGGGGCGGAGCGAGAGTCCCTCAAGGACGTCCCGGTGCTGGTCCACGACGACCCCCGAGTGGTGCTCGGCGCGGCGGCGGCGGAGGTGTACGGCAACCCGTCGCAAAGGCTGAAGGTCCTGGGCGTCACGGGCACGTCGGGTAAGACGACGACGACCTTCATGCTGGAGGCGGGCCTGGCGGCCGCGGGCCTGCGCACGGGCCTGGTGGGCGGCGTGGAGATGCGCATCGCGGGCCGCCGGATCGAGAGCGCGCTGACGACGCCGGAGGCGCCGGACCTCCAGGCCCTGTTCGCGGTGATGCTGGAGCAGGGCGTCACGCACGTGCCGATGGAGGTCTCCAGCCACGCCCTGGCCCTGGGCCGGGTGGGCGGCACGCACTACGCGGCGGGGGCCTTCACCAACCTCTCGCAGGACCACCTGGACTTCCACCCGGACATGGAGGACTACTTCCGCACGAAGGCGAAGCTGTTCGACGGCCGCGCCGACGTCGAGGTGGTCTGCACGGACACGCCGTGGGGCGAGCGGCTGATCAAGCCCGCCACCATCACCGTGTCGACGGCGCACGAGGCGACGTGGACGGCCAGCGACATCGTGGTCGCCCGCAGCGGCTCGCAGACCTTCTACGCCCACGGCCACGGCCGCAAGCTGGCGGTGGAGATCCTGCTGGCCGGCTCGTACAACGTGGCCAACGCGCTGACCGCGATCGCGATGCTGGACGCCGTCGGCGTCGACGAGAAGGCCATCGTGGCCGGACTGGCCAAGGTGCAGGTGCCGGGCCGGATGGAACGGGTCGACCTCGGCCAGGACTTCACAGCGGTCGTGGACTACTCGCACAAGCCGGCGGCGGTGGCCCTGGCGCTGGACGCGGTGCGGGCCCGCGCCGACGGCCGCGTCATCGTGGTGCTGGGCTGCGGCGGCGACCGCGACGCGGCCAAGCGCCCGCTGATGGGCGAGGCGGCGGCGGTCCGCGCGGACCTGACGATCGTCACAGACGACAACCCCCGCAGCGAACAGGCGTCTGACATCAGGGCGCAGATGCTCGCGGGCGTGCCGGCCGACCGACGTGACACGGTGGTGGAGATCGCCGACCGACGGGAGGCCATCCGGTACGCCGTGGGGCACGCCCACACCGGCGACGTCGTGGTCGTCGCCGGCAAGGGACACGAGACCGGCCAGGAGGTCGCAGGAGTGATCCACCCGTTCTCCGATCGGGACGAGCTGACGGCGGCCATCGGCGAGGCCGCCCGGTGATCGAACTGACCCTGCGCGAGATCGCCGACGCCGTCGGCGGCCGCCTGCACAACTGCACGGGCGACGAGATCGTCACCGGCTCCGTCGAGTTCGACTCACGCGAGATCGGCCCGGGCGCCTTGTTCGTCGCCTTCCCGGGCGAGCGGGTCGACGGCCACGACTTCGCCAAGACCGCCGTCGACCAGGGCGCCGTCGGCGTGCTGGCGGCCAGGGAGATCGACGCGCCCTCGGTGATCTGCCCGCCGGTCCCCGGTGGTTCCGGCCGCGCCTACGTGCTCGCCGGCGACACCGACGGCTCCGGCGCCGCGGTGCTGGCCGCGCTGGCCAAGCTGGCCCGCGCGGTCGTCGACCGGCTGCCGAACCTGAAGATCGTCGGGGTCACCGGCTCGTCCGGCAAGACCTCGACCAAGGACCTGATCGCCCAGGTGCTGGCCCCGATGGGGCCCACGGTCGCGCCGCCCGGCTCCTTCAACAACGAGCTCGGCCACCCGTGGACGGTCCTGCGGGCCGACGAGAACACCCGGCACCTGGTGCTGGAGCTGTCCGCCCGCGGCCCCGGCCACATCGCGCACCTGTGCCAGGTGGCCCCGCCGCGCATCGGCGTCGTGCTCAACGTCGGGAGCGCTCACCTCGGGGAGTTCGGCTCCCGCGAGGGCATCGCCCAGGCCAAGGGCGAGCTGGTCGAGGCGCTGTCCGAGGACGGCGTCGCGGTGCTCAACGCCGACGACCCGCTGGTGGCGGGCATGGCCAGCCGCACCAAGGCCCGTGTGGTTCTGGTCGGCGAGGACTCAACCGCCGAGCTCAGGGCGACCGACATCGAGCTGGACGAGCAGGCCCGGGCCGGCTTCAAGGTCAACGGCGTGCCGGTGACGCTCGGCGTGCACGGCGAGCACCAGGTCGGCAACGCGCTCTCGGCCGTCGCGGTGGCGATAGAGCTGGGCGCGACCCTGGAGCAGGCGCTGGAAGCCCTGTCGCAGGCCCGCAGCGTGTCGGCCCGGCGCATGGACGTCACAACCAGGGCGGACGGAGTCACGGTCGTCAACGACGCCTACAACGCCAACCCGGAGTCGGTGCGGGCCGCGCTGAAGAGCCTGGCCTCGATGGCGCGGGCCGGCGGCCGCCGGTCGTGGGCCGTCCTGGGCACCATGGCCGAACTGGGCGACACCCATGTGAGCGCGCACGACGAGATCGGGCGGCTGGCCGTGCGGCTGGACGTCAGCCGGCTGGTCGTGGTCGGCGACGCGGCCCGGCCGATGCACCAGGGCGCGCATCTGGAAGGCTCATGGGGTCAGGAGTCCGTGCTCGTGCCGGACGCCGACGCGGCCGTGGCGCTGCTGCGTGACGAACTGCAACCCGGTGACGTCGTGCTGGTCAAGGCGTCCAATTCCGAGGCCCTGTGGCGGGTCGCCGAGGAGCTGCTCAACACATGAAGAACATCCTGGTCGCGGCGGCCGTCGCGCTGGTCGTGTCCATCCTGCTCACGCCGTACCTGATCCGGGTGTTCTCCCGGCAGGGCTTCGGCCAGGAGATCCGCGAGGAGGGGCCCGAGAGCCACCAGAAGAAGCGCGGCACGCCCACCATGGGCGGCGTCGCCATCCTGGTCGCGATGTGGGCCGGCTACCTGGTCTCCCACCTGTACAGCTACATGGCCCGCAGCTCCAGCCAGGCCGACGTGCCGATCAGCATCACCGGCCTGCTGATCCTGTTCCTGACCTCGGCGCTGGGCCTGGTCGGCTTCCTCGACGACTTCATCAAGATCCGCAAGCAGCGCAACCTGGGCCTGAACGCGACGGCCAAGCTGGTCGGCCAGTTCGTCGCCACCATCACGTTCGCGCTGCTGGCCATCCAGTTCGCCAACCGGGACGGCATCTCGCCGGCCTCGGTGAACCTGTCGTTCGTGCGCGACATCTCGGTGATCTCGTTCGGCACGATCGGCTTCATCGTCTTCTGCTACGGCGTGGTCAGCGCCTGGTCCAACGCGGTCAACCTGACCGACGGCCTGGACGGCCTGGCCGGCGGCTCGACGGCGATGGTGCTCGGCTCGTACGTGATCATCTCGTTCTGGCAGTTCCGCTGGAACTGCGCGACGGTGTCCTCGCTGGGCTGCTACATCGTGCGCGACCCGCTGGACGTGGCCCTGGTGGCCGCCTCGGCGATGGCCGGCTGCATCGGCTTCCTGTGGTGGAACGCGGCCCCGGCCAAGATCTTCATGGGCGACACCGGCTCGCTGGCCCTGGGCGGCCTGGTGGCCGGCCTGTCCATGGTCACCCGCACCGAGCTGCTCATGATCATCATCGGCGGCCTGTTCGTGGTCGAGGTGGTCTCGGTGAGCAGCCAGATCGCGGTGTTCCGCACGACCAGGCGCCGCCTGTTCCGAATGGCCCCGTTCCACCACCACTTCGAGCTCGCGGGCTGGGCGGAAACCACGGTCATCATCAGGTTCTGGCTGCTCGCCGGGATCTGCTGCATGTTCGGCCTGGGCCTGTTCTACAGCGACTGGCTGAGCCTGAGTGGCTGACGGCATGCGGGTTCTGGTCGCGGGGGCCGGTGTCACCGGTCCCTCGGTGGTGCGCGCGCTGCTGCGTGACGGCGCGCATGTCACGGTCACCGACGGCAACGCCGATCGCCTGGCCAAGCTGGCCCAGGACGATGTCGAGTTGATCGCCGGCCTGACCGAGCCGCCGGCCGGCACCGACCTCGTGGTCACGGCCCCGGGCTGGAAGCCGACCGCGCCGCTGCTGGTGGCGGCGGCCGAGGCCGGCATCGAGGTCATCGGCGACGTCGAGCTGGCCTGGCGGCTGTGCCAGCGACGGCGTCAATCGAGTGGGCCGATGGCCGAGCCGCCGGCCTGGCTGGTCGTCACCGGCACGAACGGCAAGACCACCACCGTCGGCATGCTGGAGTCGATACTCAAGGCGGCCGGCCTGGACGCGGTGGCCTGCGGAAACATCGGCCTGCCGGTGCTGGAGGCGTTGGAGGGCAACCCGAAGGTGCTGGCCGTGGAGCTGTCGAGCTTCCAGCTGCACTGGGCGCCCTCGGTCCGCCCGGCCGTCGGGGCGCTGCTCAACATCGCCGAGGACCACCTGGACTGGCACGGCTCGCTGGAGGCCTACGCGCAGGCCAAGGCCCGGGCCCTGACCGGCGCCGTGGCCATCGGCGGCGTCGACGACCCGTACGTGGCCAAGCTGCTGATCAACTCCCCGGCCCCGCGCAAGGTCGGCGTCACGCTGGACGAGCCGATCGAGGACCAGCTCGGTATCGAGGCCGGCAAGCTGGTCGACCGCGCCTTCGGCGCCGAGGACCTCATCGACGCCGCCGAGGTCACCCCCGGCGGCCCGCCCGGCCTGACCGACGCCCTCGTGGCGGCGGCGGTGGCCCGGGCCTACGGCGTGCCGGCACAGGCCGTGCGAGACGGGCTGCGGGCCTATCGGCCGGCGGCCCACCGCGCCGCCGTGGTCGCCGAGCTGGCCGGCATCACCTACGTGAACGACTCGAAGGCGACCAACCCGCACGCCGCGGCGGCCTCCATCCGCGCCCACGACCGGGTGGTCTGGATCGCCGGCGGCCTGCTCAAGGGCGCCTCCGTGGACGACCTGGTGGCCGAGGCCGCGCCACGGCTGGCCGGGGTGGTGCTGATCGGGCAGGACCGCGACGTGATCGCGGCCGCGCTGGCGCGACACGCGCCGGATGTCCCGGTCACCCAGGTGGCCTCGGGAGACGATGACGCCATGACCAGAGCGGTTGACCTGGCCGGCGCTATCGCACGTCCGGGTGATGTCGTGCTGTTGGCGCCGGCGGCGGCGTCCATGGACATGTTCACCGACTACGGGCATCGGGGGCGGGCATTCGCCGAGGCGGTGCTGAACCGTCTCGGGCTGCCGACATGACCGCGTCCGTGGAACGGCCGGCCCGCTCGTCCCGCCGCAAGGCCAAGGGCGGCCTGCTGGCCGGCGTGCGGCAGGGCCTGACCGCGTGGCTGAGCCGCCCACTGGCGTCGTTCCACCTGCTGCTGGCCGTGTTCGGCCTGCTGGCGGTGATCGGCCTGGTGATGGTGCTGTCCGCGTCGGCGGTGCAGGACGCGCAGAAGACCACGCTGTCCAGCTTCGGCAAGCCGATGCTGCTGGACTCGTTGGGCCTGATCGGGTTCTACCTCGGGCTGCGCGTCCCGCTGCGCTGGCTGCGCCAGTTCAGCCCCACCCTGCTGCTGATCGCCGGCGGCCTGCTGGCGTTGGTGCTGACGCCGCTGGGCTCCGGCGCCAACGGCCGTGAGCACTCCTGGTTCACGCTGGGCTCGCTGTCGTTCCAACCGGTCGAGCTGGCCAAGGTGGCGCTGGCGCTGTGGGGCGCGCACGTGCTCGTCACCAAGCGCGCCCTGCTGAGCCAGTACCGGCACCTGCTGGTGCCGCTGGTGCCGGTGTCCATGGTGCTGTTCGCGCTGATCATGTTGCAGCCCGACCTGGGCAGCACCGTGAGCCTGGGCATCGTGCTGCTGGCCCTGCTCTGGTACGTCGGCGCGCCGGCCCGGCTGTTCGCGGTCGTGCTGACCAGTGCCACCGCCGCGGTGATCGTGTCCTCGATCGGCAGCGGCTACCGCAACGACCGCCTCTCTGTCTTCCTCAACCCGGGCTCGGACCCGCTCGGCGCCGGTCAGCAGCCGCTGCAGGCGTTGTACGCGCTGGCCGACGGCGGCCTGTTCGGCCGCGGCCTCGGGCAGGGCGCGGCCAAGTTCGACTACCTGTCCAACGTGCAGAACGACTTCATCTTCGCCCTCATCGGCGAGGAGCTCGGCTTCATCGGCGCGATCGTGGTGCTCGGGCTGTTCGCCATGCTCGCCGTCGTCGGCCTGCGCATCGCCGCCCGCAACACCGACCCGTGGATCCGGCTGGTGGCCTCCGCGCTGACCGCGTGGATCGTCGGCCAGGCCGCCATCAACGTCGGCTACGTCATCGGGTTGCTTCCCGTCACGGGCATCACACTGCCGCTCATCTCGGCGGGCGGCACGTCAATCGTGATAACCATGATGGCGTTCGGGATCCTCGCCAACTGCGCCCGCAACGAGCCGGACGCGGTGGCGGCGCTGCGCTCGCTCGGCCCCGGCCGGGTCGGCGGCCTGCTGCGCCTGCCGGCGCCCGAGCCGTACCGGCCGCCGGCCCGGCGCAAACCGGTGCGACCATCGACACCGCCGCGCGGAGCCGCGCGCACCGGTGGCAGCCGGGCCGCCGTGCCCTCGCCCGAGGAGCGGCGACGGGTGCACCGCTCTGCGCCGCCGACCGAATACCGGCGACGGAGCGCCTGGCACTCCGGACACGGACGTTCGACAGAAGGAGGACGGCGTTGACCGCCCCAGACCGGATGGGCCCCTGCGTTGTCGTCGCGGGCGGCGGCACCGCCGGACACATCGAGCCGGCGCTGGCGCTGGCCGACGCCGTGATGCGCGCCCGGCCCGACGCCCGGGTGGTCGCGCTGGGCACCGCGCGCGGCCTGGAGAGCAAGATCGTGCCGGCCCGCGGCTACCCGCTGGAGATGATCCCGCCGGTGCCGATGCCCCGTAAGCCCTCGCCCGACCTGCTCAAGATGCCGCTCAAGGTCCGGGACGCGATCAAGCAGACCAGGGCCGTGCTGGACCGGGTCGGCGCGGACGTGGTCGTCGGTTTCGGCGGCTACGTGTCGCTGCCGGCCTACCTGGCCGCCCGCGGCAAGGTGCCGATCGTCGTGCACGAGGCCAACGCCCGCGCGGGCCTGGCCAACAAGGTGGGCGCGAAGTTCGCCGCCAAGGTCGCCGCCGCCGTGCCCGGGTCCGGGCTGCCGGACGCGCAGGTGATCGGCATCCCGCTGCGCTACTCGATCACGTCCATGGACCGCGCGGCGCTGCGCGCGCAGGCCCGCCAGTACTTCGGGCTTCACCCGACCGCCCCGGTGCTGTTCGTCTCCGGTGGCTCGCAGGGTGCCCGGTCGCTGAACAACGCCGTGTCCAACGCCGCCGCCGCGTTCGCGCGCGCCGGCGTGAGCGTGCTGCATGCCCACGGCCCCAAGAACTCGCTCGTGGTGCAGCAGGTGCCGGGCGCGCCGCCGTACGTGGCGGTGCCGTACGTGGAGCGGATGGACCTCGCCTACGCGGCCGCCGACCTGATGCTGTGCCGCTCCGGCGCGATGACCGTGGCCGAGGTGTCCGCGGTCGGGCTGCCGGCGGTGTTCGTGCCGCTGCCGCACGGCAACGGCGAGCAGTCGCTCAACGCGCTGCCCATCGTGGAAGCCGGCGGCGGCCTGCTCATCCCGGACGAGGAGCTCACGCCCGAGCGGGTCGTCGAGGAAGTGCTGCCGCTGGTCGGCGACCGCACGCGGTTGGCCGTGATGAGCAACGCCGCCCGCTCCGGCGGTCACCGCGTCGCCGCGGACGTGTTGGCGCAGATGGTTCTCTCGGTGGTGAACAAGTGATCCCTCCCATCCACTTCGTCGGCATCGGCGGTGCCGGCATGAGCGGCATCGCCCGCATCCTGCTGGCTCGCGGCGTCGAGGTGTCCGGCTCGGACGCCAAGGACTCGCGCACCGTGCTCGCGCTGCGGGCCCAGGGCGCGCGCATCGAGCTGGGGCACGCGGCGTCGCATCTCGGCAACGCGCAGACGCTCGTGATCTCCACCGCCATCAAGCAGGACAACCCGGAGCTGGTCGAGGCGAAGGCGCGCGGCATCACCGTGCTGCACCGGTCGCAGGCGCTGGCGTCGCTGATGGTCGGCCGCCGTGCCGCGTGCATCGCCGGCACGCACGGCAAGACGTCCACCACGTCCATGCTCACGGTGGCGTTGCAGCACTGCGGCGTCGACCCGTCCTTCGCCATCGGCGGCGACCTCAACGAGTCCGGGGCCAACGCGCACCACGGCAGCGGCGACGTGTTCGTGGCCGAGGCCGACGAGAGCGACGGCTCCTTCCTGGTGTTCTCGCCGTCGGTCGCGGTCGTCACCAACGTCGAGGCCGATCACCTGGACCACCACGGCACCGTCGAGGCGTACGTGGGGGTCTTCGACTCCTTCGTGCAGCGCATCGAGCCCGACGGCGTGCTGATCGCGTGCTCCGACGACCCGGGCTCGGCGGCTTTGGCCGACCGTGCGGAGAAGCTCGGCGTGCGGGTCCGGCGCTACGGCGCCGACGGCCCCGACGCGCGGATCCTGTCGTACGAGCCGGTGGAGACCGGTGGCCTGGCCGTCGTGGAGATCGAGGGCGCCCAGGTCGAGGTCCACACCGCCGTTCCCGGCGCGCACATGGCTTCCAACGCCGTCGCCGCACTGCTGGCCGGCCTGGAGCTCGGCGCTCCGTTGGAGGGGTTGCTGGCCGGGCTCGCCGCCTTCGGCGGTGTGCGGCGGCGGTTCGAGTTCAAGGGCGTCGTCAGCGGCGTTCGCCTGTACGACGACTACGCGCACCACCCCACCGAGGTCGCCGCCGCTCTCAAGGCCGCCCGGCCGGTGGCCGGCGACGGCCGGCTGCTGGTGATCTTCCAGCCGCACCTGTACTCGCGGACCCGGGAGTTCTCCACCCAGTTCGGCGAGGCCCTCGGCCTGGCCGACGAGGTTGTGGTGCTGGACGTCTACGGCGCTCGCGAGGACCCCATGCCCGGTGTGACCGGGGTTCTGGTCGCCGACGCCGTGCGCCTGCCCGAGGGGGCCGTGCACTACGAGCCGTCGTTCGACCGGATCCCGGCGCTGATCGCCGGTGTCGTCAAGCCCGGGGACCTGGTGCTGACCATGGGCGCCGGCGACGTGACCATGCTCGGTCCCGAGATCCTCGCGGCCCTGTGAGCGAAGAGGACCCGACCCGCCGCCGCCCCGACCCCGGGGCGGGCTCCGACGTGCCCGCCTCCGGCGCTCCCGGCTCCGGCCGGCCGGAGCCGGGCCGCTCGGGCTCGGGGCGGGCCGGTTCGGGGCAGTCCGGTTCTGGGGACGCCCGCTCGGATCGTGGCGGCGCTGATCGGTCGGGTTCCTCGCGAGCCGGCGTCGACCCGCGGCCCGACTCCGCTCGGGCCGGTTCGCGGGACTCGCAGGCGGACCGGTCTCGCTCGGGCCGGGTCGGCTCCGGCGGCGCCCGCCCCGGCCGGGGCGGTTCCACCCGTTCCTCCTCCGAGCGTTCCAGCGGCGAGCGCGTCGTCTCCGACCGGGCCCGGCGCACCACCCGCACCCGTTCTCGCCGTCGCGACCCCCGCCGCGGCAAGATCATCCGCCGCCGCATCGTCGCCCTCGTGGTCGTGTTCGGCACGCTCGGGCTGCTGTACGGCGTCTACTTCACGCCCCTGCTCGGCGTGCGGTCCGTGGAGGTGCTGGGCACCAAGGACCTCACCAAGCCCCAGGTCCTCGACGCCGCCGCCGTGCCGTCGGGCAATCCCATGCTGACCATCGACCTGGCCGCCATCCGCGACCGGGTCGCCGCCCTCAACCGGGTCGCCTCCGTCAACGTCTCCCGGTCCTGGCCCGCCACCGTCCGCATCGACGTCGCCGAGCGCGTCGCCGTCGGTGTGATCAAGACTCCCGGCGGCGCGCACCTGATCGACCACACCGCCAAGGACTTCGCCACCGTCCCCTCGGCCCCCGCCGGCCTGCCCGAGCTGCAGCTGACCAGCTCCGCCATCACCGACCCGACCGCCGTCGCCGTCGTCCAGGTGCTCATGGCCGTGCCCGACAAGATCCGCGCCGAGGTCCTCTCCGTGTCCGCCAAGTCCCCCAACTCGGTCGTCCTGGCCCTGTCCGCCGGCCGCCAGGTCCGCTGGGGCGGCACCGCCGACTCCCCCCGCAAGGCCGCCGTCCTCGCCGCCCTGATGTCCCAGCCCGGCAAGGTCTACGACGTCTCCAGCCCCCAACTGGCCACCATCTCCAACCCCTGACACCCCCGCGAGTCCCGCCCACAGGCACACCGAATGTGTGAAACCGATTCACACATTCGGTGTGCCGCTAAGCGGGACTCGCCGGGGTCCAGCCGGTCTTCAGGCCGGCGCCCGACAGCGGCACCACAACCTCGCCCCACCTATCGCCGGCCGCCCGGGCCGCCGCCCAGCACACCGCCGCGGTGTCCTCGACGTACCAACCCTTCCGGGCCAGCTCCGACCGTCCGGCCAGCACCTGCTCCTCGGTCACCGTCGCGAACTCGTCCACCGCCGCCAGAATCTCCGCCCCCCGAGCCGGCGCCGAGATGGCGATCCCCTCGGCGATGGTGGCGGAAGCCTCCACCGGGAGCGGCTGGGCCGAACCCGCGCGCCGAGCGGCAGCCAAGGGTGCACAGTTCGCTGCCTGTACGGCCACGATGCGAGGGGCCGACGGGATCAGCCCGGCGGCGAGCAACCCTGCCACCGCTCGGGTGACTCCGAGCACCAAAGTCCCGTTCCCCACCGGCAGCACGAAGGTGTCGGGCAGCCGGCCGCCCAACTGCTCCCAGACCTCGAACGCGTACGTCGCGGTGCCGAGGTGGAACACCGGGTTGTAGACGTGGCTCGCGTAGAACGCGTCGCCCTGCTCCACGGCCGCGATGGCCGCGGCGGCGGTCGCCTCGCGGTTGCCGGGCACCAGGTTGATGACCGCGCCGTGCGCCCTGACCTGGGCGATCTTCTTCGGCGAGGTGGACTCCGGCACGAAGATCTCGGCTGGCAGACCGACCCGGGCCGAGTAGGCCGCGACCGCGGTGCCGGCGTTTCCGCTGGAGTCGGCGATCACCTTCGACGCCCCGGCAGCCAAGGCCTGCGCCAGCAGCAGGACCACGCCGCGGTCCTTGAACGACAGGGTCGGGCTGGCGTACTCGACCTTGACGGAAATGCCGTCGCCGGCGGACAACAGTGGCGTGATTCCCTCACCGAGCGTGGCCGTCTGCCACAGCTGCGCCGGCACGCCGAGGGCCTCGCCGTATCGCCAGGTCGTCAGGGGACGGCCGGCCAACTCGGCCAGCGGCACGGGCGCCGCGGGCGGCGCGGCCAGCCGCATCGGCACGCCACAGCAGCGCCACGCCGGATCGGTGAACTCGAACTGTCGACCGCACTCGGGGCACACGCGCACAGGACCAGTCACGGCTTCACCGTAGTGGCTACCCAGCGTGACCGCGGCCGGGTCGGAGGTGATCTCCGTCAACGGGGCCGCCGCGCCTTATTCCACAAGTGAGGCCCCGATGTCCGGGAACGCGCCGGACATCGCCCCACGCCACACGGGTGACGGCCGCACAGACTACGCTCTGCATTGCGTGGTTCGGCGTGGATGCCGTACTCGGGGACATGCCTGAAAGAGGTGCGGCCGACTCGGCCGTCGAAGACCTGGGTCCGTGTTCGGCGTGGCTGCTGGACCGTCGCACCTGCGGTGCATACCGTCCACCCCAATGTCGGGGTTGACATAACTCGAAGCCTCTGGTTGAGGTCGAGAGTTAAACCGGAGCCTGGCCGGGGGCGGCCAGGACGGGAGGGTGACCACCGCAGGACGAGAGCTCGAGTACCACGATCAGGAAGGCGGATCCGATGACGCCCCCGCACAACTACCTCGCGGTGATCAAGGTCGTCGGCATCGGCGGCGGCGGCGTCAACGCCGTCAACCGCATGATCGAGGTCGGGCTCAAGGGCGTCGAGTTCATCGCGGTGAACACCGACGCGCAGGCCCTGCTGATGTCCGACGCGGACGTCAAGCTGGACATCGGCCGCGAGCTGACCCGAGGCCTCGGCGCGGGCGCCAACCCCGAGGTCGGTCACAAGGCCGCCGAGGACCACCGCGAGGAGATCGAAGAGGTCATCAAGGGGGCCGACATGGTCTTCGTGACGGCCGGCGAGGGCGGCGGCACGGGCACCGGCGGCGCGCCGGTGGTCGCCTCCATCGCCCGCAAGCTCGGCGCGCTCACCATCGGCGTGGTCACGCGGCCGTTCAGCTTCGAGGGCAAGCGCCGCGCGAAGCAGGCCGACGACGGCATCACCCAGCTGCGCAACGAGTGCGACACCCTGATCGTCATTCCCAACGACCGGCTGCTCCAGCTCGGCGACGTGGGCGTGAGCCTGATGGACGCCTTCCGCTCCGCGGACGAGGTGCTGCTGTCCGGCGTCCAGGGCATCACCGACCTGATCACCACGCCGGGTCTGATCAACCTGGACTTCGCCGACGTCAAGAGCGTCATGTCCGGGGCCGGCAGCGCCCTCATGGGCATCGGCTCGGCGCGGGGCGAGGGCCGGGCGGTGCAGGCCGCGCAGAAGGCGATCAACTCGCCCCTGCTGGAGGCGTCCATGGACGGCGCGCACGGCGTGCTGCTGGCCATCGCCGGCGGCTCCGACCTGGGCCTGTTCGAGATCAACGAGTCCGCGTCGCTGGTCCAGGAGGCCGCGCACCCGGACGCCAACATCATCTTCGGCACGGTCATCGACGACTCGCTCGGCGACGAGGTTCGGGTCACCGTGATCGCGGCGGGTTTTGACAGTGGCGGGCCGACGCACAAGAAGCTGGAGCCAACGGCGCTGACCTCGCCCCCGAGGTCGACCACGGCCACCGCCGTCGCCGAGTCCGGCCAGATCAGCTCGCCGCAACCGCAAGCCCAGCAGTACACGCCGCCACCCGTGGAGCACCACGCGCCGCCCGTGACGCACACCCCGCAGCCGTCCAACGGCTACACCGCGGTGCCGCCGGCCAACACGGGCTACCAGCCGCAGAACACCGTGGGCCAGGGCAACTCCGGCCTGCCGCCGGTCAGCCGCCCCACCCAGGGCAACGGCTACTCGACGGAGCGCCCCGGCTCGCTCCCCTCCCGCGGCGTCCCGCTGCCCGAGGACCCCGACGACGAGGTAGACGTGCCCCCCTTCATGCGGCGCTGACCCAACCTCACTTCTTAGCCACGTGAGTGGCTCATTTCGCGTCAGGGCCCACCTGAGCCACTCAGGTGGGGGCAAAACGCGAAGTGAGCCACTCACGTCGTTGTAGGGGCGGGCGGGGAGAATCAACGGCATGCGTGTTCGTCGAGTCGTCACGACCAGGGCCGGTGGCCGGTCCGCAGCCCCCTACGAGTCGTTCAACCTGGGTGATCACGTCGGCGACGACCCGGTGGCGGTGCGGGCCAACCGCGACCGCCTGGCCGAGGGCGTGGGCCTGAGCGCCGACCGCCTGGTGTGGATGGAGCAGGTGCACGGCCGGACCGTCACGACGGTGGACGGCCCGCTCGACGCCCCGGCCGAGGCGACGGACGCCCTGGTCACCAACCGGCCGGGCCTGGCGCTGGTGGCGCTGGTGGCCGACTGCGTGCCGGTGCTGCTGGCCGATCCCGACAACGGCGTGATCGCCGCCGTGCACGCGGGCCGCGTGGGGGCACGGGTCGGTGTGGTGCCGGCGGCCGTGAACGCCATGGTCGAGGCCGGCGCCAAGGCCGACCGGATCGAGGTGCTGCTGGGCCCGAGCGTCTGCGGCGAGTGCTACGAGGTGCCGGCCGCGATGCGGGACGACGTCGAGGCGCACCTGCCGGGCAGCGCCGCCAAGTCCCGCAAGGGCACGCCGGCCCTGGACCTGCGGGCCGGCCTGTGGAACCAGCTGGCCGGGCTGGGCGTGGCCAAGGTCGGCGTGGACCCGCGCTGCACGGTCGAGGACAAGACCCTGTTCAGCCACCGCCGGGACGGCAAGACCGGCCGGCTGGCCGCCGTGACCTGGATCGAGGCATGACCGAGGAGCGCCGCCGGCAGATCGCCGAGAACCTGGCGGCCGTGCGGGAGCAGATCGCCGACGCCTGCCGGGCCGCCGGGCGGTCCACCGATGAGGTGAAGCTGCTCGCCGTCACCAAGACCTTCCCGGCCTCCGACGCCATCCTGCTGGCCGGCCTGGGCGTCACCGACTTCGCCGAGAACCGGGACCAGGAGGCGGCCCCCAAGGCCGCGGAGGTGGCGCTGGGGCTGCCGGACACGCCCGTCCGGTGGCACATGGTGGGCCGGATGCAGCGCAACAAGGCTCGCTCTATCGTGGGCTGGGCGGACGAGGCCCAGTCCGTGGACTCGCCCAGGCTGGCCGCTGCGCTCGCCAAGGCCGTCGCGGGGGCCCGGACCAGGGGGACCCGCTCGAAGCCGCTCAGCGTGCTGATCCAGGCCAGCCTGGACGGTGACACCGAGCGCGGTGGCGTTGCGCTGTCCGGACTCATGGAGCTGGCCGACGAGATAGGCCGATCGAGTGAACTGATCTTGCGCGGTGTGATGGGAGTCGCACCATTGTCGATGGATCCAGCGGCGGCCTTCGAACTCCTGTCCAAGGCAGCAGCGAGGGTTCGGGCCGATCATCCGACGGCGGTCGAGCTCTCCGCCGGCATGACGGGCGATCTAGCTGCGGCGATCGGACAGGGATCTACGTGCGTGCGTGTCGGAACGGGCCTGTTGGGGTACAGAGGTCTAGCCTCGCCGTAGGCGGCGGGGAACCAGGGCGCGTCGCCGCGCGTCCAGGTCGTCGGGGAGTCGCGGAGGAAGGGCTGGCATGAGTGCGCTTCAGAAGCTGAAGGCCTACTTCGGGATGGTGCCGGCCGAAGACCTCGACGGCTACGACGAGGACGGTCGCTACGTCGCCGACTACCGGGACGACTACGACGACCGCAACCGCGATGATCGTTCCGCCCTCGGAGCCGACTACGATCGCTACCCGAGCGGTCGGCGACGCTCGTCCGACAGCGTGCTGTCGGCCCGCTCGTCCTACCGCGCCGATTACGACGAGGACGGCTACGAGCTGCCCGAGGACCGGCCCCGTGGCCGCCGCAGCTGGGCGACCGAGGCGCCGACCCACGGCGCGCTCGCGGTCGAGCCCAAGCACGAGCCGGTCACGCGCCTGCGACCGGCCCAGGATCCGGTGGCACACCCCTTGGCCAAGATCATCACCCTGCATCCGCGCAGCTACACCGAGGCGCGGACCATCGGCGAGCACTACCGGGACGGCACGCCGGTGATCATCAACCTGACCGACATGGACAACGCGGACGCCAAGCGACTCGTCGACTTCGCGGCCGGGCTGGCCTTCGCCCTGCGGGGCAGCATGGACAAGGTCACCAACAAGGTGTTCCTTCTCTCACCGCCGAACACCGACGTGACCGCCGAGGACCGCAGGCGCCTCGCGGAGGGTGGCTTCCTCCCCAAGTCATGACGGATGGCACAGTGGTGGCGTGCAACCGGTCTTCGTGGTCGTCTACTACGTGCTGTTCTTCTTCTGGCTGCTGCTCTCGGCCCGCCTGGTCGTGGAGTACGTCCGGGCGTTCTCCCGGGAGTGGCGGCCAGCCGGTGGGGTTGCGGTCACGCTGGAGACCATCTACACAGTGACAGACCCCCCGGTCCGGTTGGCCCGTCGCGTGATACCGATGGTACGAATCGGGGGCGTCGGGCTGGACCTATCGATTATGGTCGTGTTCCTGGTTGTGTACATACTGATGCAACTGAGTCTGCAACTGACGCATACATCCTGATGCGGCTGTCGCAGCCCGGGTGACGGGGATCCCGGCGCTGCTGCGGTCGTGACTGCCGTGAGGTGATCTGATGCCGTTGACCCCCGCTGACGTGCACAACGTCGCGTTCAGCAAGCCTCCTATCGGGAAGCGGGGCTACAACGAGGACGAGGTTGACGCCTTCCTCGACCTGGTTGAGGGCGAGCTGGCCCGTCTGATCGAGGAGAACTCCGACCTGCGCGCCCAGGTCGAGCAGCTGGACTCCCAGCTGGAGGCCGCGCGCGCCGACCTGGACGACGCTCGGAGCAAGGTGGGCTCCGGCCCGATGCCGGGCCGCGAGGAACCCCGTCGCCTCGCTTCCGTCCCGCCGCCGTCGGTGATGGAGCAGACCACGCCCGGTGGCGACCACCACGTGCAGGCGGCCAAGGTCCTGGGTCTCGCCCAGGAGATGGCCGACCGGCTCACCGGTGAGGCCAAGGGCGAGGCGGACTCGATGCTGGCCGAGGCCCGCACCAAGTCCGAGCAGCTGCTCTCCGAGGCGCGGGCGAAGGCCGACACCATGGTCAACGAGGCGCGCACGCGCGCCGAGACCATGCTCAACGACGCCAGGACCCGGTCCGAGACCCTGGAGCGCAACGCCAGGGAGAAGGCCGCGGCGCTGGACCGCGACGCGCAGCGCAAGCACGCCGAGGTGATGGGCAACATCACCCAGGAGAAGAACGCGCTGGAGAAGAAGATCGACATGCTCCGCACCATGGAGCGTGAGTACCGGACCCGCCTCAAGAGCCTGCTCGAGTCGCAGCTGGCCGAACTCAACGACCGCACCTCGGCCGCCCCCAGCGAGGGACGCCAGAGCGGTGGTTACACGTTCGGCGCCCGCGCCGAAGCCGGCTGAGTAGTCGGGTCCACTTCTCCAAAGACGGCAGACCTGCTGGTCGGGTCTGCTCGCGATGGCACGCGCCACCGAATCAGCACGCGTCATTACGCCGTGGACAGCGGCGGGTTGACGTAGGGTCGCTGCGTGTCGTCGAACAACACAGCGTCGTCCGGCGGTTCCGGAAGGTCTTCCGGGCTGCTGTACGTCGTGCTGCTGTGCGTGCTGGCCGCGTTCGCGCTGCTGGTGGTCGCCCTCGTGTCCACCCTGACCCTGTGGGCGTGGGGCTCCGTCGCGCTCAGCATCGTCGGCGCCGTGGTGCTGCTGGTTGACTGGCAGCGCCGCCGGCGCGTCGACGCGCGCCCGTCTACGGGTGGGGTGGCTGTCGCCGGGAAGACCGTCGACGGCGGTGACGACGATGATGCGGACCCCCAGGAAGACGAGGGTGGACCGGGTGATTCGCAGGCTACAGGTGATCTTGAGGACGTTGCCACCGGGGGTGTCCGGATCGGCACGAATCGTGATGATCAGCAGGAACCGGCCGAGGAGGACACCGACGCGGCCGACGCGCTGGTCGTCTCCGAGCTGACCGACGAGGTGCTCGTGCTCGACGAGCGCCCCCGCTACCACCTCGCCGCCTGCGACTGGGTCGGCGAGCGCCCGACCATCCCGCTGCCGGTCAACGAGGCCCGGCAACTGGGCTTCACCCCCTGCGCCGTGTGCGCCCCCGACGCCACCCTCGCCGCCGCCACCCGCCACCCGTGATGCCACATGCGCTTCCCCCGTGGCGTCAGAGCGCAAGTGGGAAGCGCACGTGGCACTGGCCGGGAAGCGATTTGGCAGCCCGCGTTACCCTTGGCACAGCACAGGCGTTGATCCGGCCATCACCGGGGAGCCTCCGGAAGAACGGGCGCGAGCCCCAGTAGAACCGGACGGGTGGGCCCGTCACAGCCCGCAAACGAGTGGCCGCCTCGGCGGCAATCGGGGTGGTACCGCGGTGCGCCGGAAGGTGCGTCGTCCCCGTCAGGACTGACGACGGGACCGCGAGGAGCAACACGGATGGCCTATCCACTCGAATCGTTCACCGAGGGCGGCGTGCCCGCGCAGCCCTCGTTCCCCAAGCTGGAGACCGCGGTCCTCGACTACTGGGGCAGCGACCGCACCTTCCAGGCCAGTGTGGACGGTCGCCCGGCCGGCGAGAACGGCAGCAACGAGTACGTCTTCTACGACGGCCCGCCCTTCGCCAACGGCCTGCCGCACTACGGCCACCTACTGACCGGCTACGCCAAGGACGTCGTCCCGCGCTACCACGCCATGCGCGGCAAGCACGTCGAGCGCCGCTTCGGCTGGGACTGCCACGGCCTGCCGGCCGAGGTCCGCGCCGAGAAGGAGCTGGGCATCTCGTCCAAGGCGGAGATCGAGGCGCTGGGCGTCGACAAGTTCAACGACGCCTGCCGCACCTCCGTGCTGCGCTACACCGACGAGTGGCGCGACTACGTCACCCGCCAGGCCCGCTGGGTCGACTTCGACAACGACTACAAGACGCTCGACCTCGACTACATGGAAAGCGTCATGTGGGCGTTCAAGACCTTGTGGGACAAGGGTCTTGTCTACGAGGGCTTCCGCGTCCTGTGGTACTGCTGGCGCTGCGAGACGCCGCTGTCCAACTCCGAGACGAAGATGGACGACACCTACCGCGACCGGCAGGACCCGGCCGTCACGGTGGGCATGCGCCTCGACTCCGGCGAGCTGGCGCTGATCTGGACCACCACGCCGTGGACGCTGCCGTCCAACCTGGCCATCGCCGTGCACCCGGACGTCGACTACGTGTCGGTCGAGGCCAATGGCGAGAAGTACGTGCTGGCCGAGGCCCGCCTGAGCGCCTACGCCCGCGAGCTGGGCGAGGAGCCGACAGTGCTGGCCCGCTTCAAGGGCACCGAGCTGCTGGGCCGCCGCTACACGCCGGTGTTCGACTTCTTCGCCGGGCGGCGCAACGCGCACCAGGTCCTGCCGGCCGACTACGTCACCACCGAGGACGGCACCGGGCTCGTGCACATCGCGCCGGCCTTCGGTGAGGAGGACAAGGTCGTCACCGACGCCGCGGACATCGAGCCCGTGGTGCCGGTGGACGCGCGCGGCCGGTTCACCGCCGACGTGCCGCCGTACGCCGACGTGCAGGTGTTCGAGGCCAGCAAGCAGATCATCAAGGACCTGCGCGAGCGGGGCGTGCTGCTGCGGCACGAGACGTACAACCACTCCTACCCGCACTGCTGGCGCTGCGACACGCCGCTGATCCAGCGGGCGGTGTCGTCCTGGTTCGTCGCGGTGACCAAGTTCCGCGACCGCATGGTCGAGCTCAACCAGGGCATCAACTGGGTGCCCGACCACGTCCGCGACGGCCAGATGGGCAAGTGGCTGGCCAATGCCCGCGACTGGAACATCTCCCGCAACCGGTTCTGGGGCTCGCCGATCCCGGTGTGGATGTCCGACGACCCGGCCTACCCGCGGACCGACGTCTACGGCTCGCTGGACGAGCTGGAGCGGGACTTCGGCGTGCGCCCGAACGACCTGCACCGCCCGGTCATCGACGAGCTGACCCGGCCCAACCCGGACGACCCGACCGGCAAGTCCACCATGCGCCGGGTGCCCGAGGTGCTGGACTGCTGGTTCGAGTCCGGCTCGATGCCGTTCGCCCAGGTCCACTACCCGTTCGAGA
Source organism: Kutzneria sp. NPDC051319 (assembly GCF_040682195.1). Lineage (NCBI taxonomy): Bacteria > Bacillati > Actinomycetota > Actinomycetes > Pseudonocardiales > Pseudonocardiaceae > Kutzneria > Kutzneria sp. NPDC051319. The sequence goes on from NZ_JBFBAM010000017.1 coordinate 103,084, forward strand.
ACACGGACTGGTTCGAGCACCACTACCCCGGCGACTTCATCGTCGAGTACAGCGCGCAGACCCGCGGCTGGTTCTACAACATGCACGTGCTGGCCACGGCCCTGTTCGACCGGCCGGCGTTCCGCAACTGCATCGCGCACGGCATCGTGCTCGGCGACGACGGCCAGAAGATGTCCAAGTCGCTCAACAACTATCCGGACGTCAACGAGGTGTTCGAGCGCGACGGCTCGGACGCCATGCGCTGGTTCCTGATGTCCAGCCCCATCCTGCGCGGCGGCAACCTGGTCGTCACCGAACGCGGCATCCGCGACTCGGTGCGCCAGGCCGTGCTGCCGCTGTGGAACTCCTGGTACTTCCTCGCGCTGTACGCCAACGCGGCCGGCGTGCAGGGCGCCTGGCGGGTCGACAGCGAGCACGTGCTCGACCGGTACGTGCTGGCCAAGACCCACGACCTGGTGACCGAGGTGTCCGCGGCCCTGGACGACTACGACCTGGCCGGCGCGTGCTTCGCCGTCCGGGACTTCCTCGAAGTGCTGACCAACTGGTACGTCCGCCGCTCGCGCGACCGGTTCTGGGCCGGCGAGCAGGACGCGATCGACACCCTGCACACGGTGCTGGAGCTGGTGAGCCGGGTGGCGGCGCCGCTGCTGCCGCTGACCACGGAATCGGTGTGGCGCGGCCTGACCGGCGGCCGGTCGGTGCACCTGACCGACTTCCCCAAGGTCGACGAGGTGCCCGCCGACGCGGCCCTCGTGTCGGCCATGGACGAGGTGCGGCAGGTCTGTTCGGCGGCGCTGTCCCTGCGCAAGGCCAACAAGCTGCGGGTGCGGCTGCCGCTGGCCAAGCTCGTGGTGGCCACGCCGGACGCCGAGGCGCTGCGGCCCTTCGTCGGTCTCATCGGCGACGAGGTCAACGTGAAGTCGGTCGAGCTGACCACGGATGTGGCCGCGCACGGCCAGTTCCAGCTCACGGTCAACGCCAGGGCCTGCGGCCCGCGGCTCGGCGCGGCCGTGCAGAAGGTGATCAAGGCGGTGAAGGCCGGCGAGTGGACCGCCGCCGAGGACGGCTCGGTGTCCGCGGCCGGCATCGACCTGCTGCCCGGCGAGTACGAGCAGCGGCTGGTCGCCACCGACCCGGCCGCCACGGCGGCGCTGCCCGGCGGCTCCGGCCTGGTCGTGCTGGACACCGCGGTCACCGACGAGCTGGCGGCCGAGGGCGTCGCGCGGGATGTGGTCCGCGTGGTGCAGCAGGCCCGCCGCGACGCCGGCCTGGACGTGTCGGACCGGATCACGCTGACCGTCTCGGCGGCCGACGACGTGGTGGCCGCTGTGCGCGTCCACGAGGCGTTCCTGGCCTCGGAGACCCTGGCCGACGCCGTGGCGTACGGGGCGGTCGAGGGCGGAGTGACCGGCGCGGTGGGCGACGGCGGCGAGGTCGCGGTGCAGGTGGTCAAGGCCTGAGAAAGGTGGTGGCGACCCCGGTCACCCCCATGGCACCGGGGTCGCCACCGGCTGTTGCGGCTCGCGCGGGACTTCCGTACGCAGCCGTACGGATCCCGGGTCCATACGGTAGCGTATGGACCCGTGGCCGGGAAGCGCCGGACGAAGGACGACTGGGTCGCAGCCGCCCTCGTGATGATTGCCGAGAAGGGCGTGAGCGCCCTCGCCGTCGAACCGCTCGCGCAGCGGCTCGGCGCCACCAAGGGCAGCGCGTACTGGCACTTTCCCAGTCGTGAGGCGCTGTTACAGGCGGCGCTGGACCGGTGGACCGACGACATCCTCAGCGGTATGGCCGCGTTCGCCGCGGTCGAACGGCCGCCGGAGGAGCAGCTGTGGCTGATCTTCAGCCGGGTGGTGGTCGACCGCCCCGAGAACGATCTCGAGTTCGCCATGATCGCCGCGACCGACGACCCGCAGGTGGCCGCGGCGATGCGGCGCCTGAGCGATGGGCGGCTCGCGCTCGTGGAGTCGCGGCTGGCGGAGCTGGGATTCACCGCCGCCACCGCCCGTGAGCGGGCTCTGCAGATGCACACGTTTCTGCTCGGACACGTGCAGATGGTGCGGCGCGGCGTGGAGATCAGCGATCCCGTCGAGTACGCGCGCGACGCCTTCCGGCTGCTGACCGCGCCGTAGGATTCGATTCGTGAAGTTCGCTGTGCGCGTAAAACCCGGTGCGCGGCGGGAGGCCGTCGGCGGCGTGTGGGGCGACGGGGCGCTGATCGTGGCCGTCGCCGCGCCGGCCGTGGAGGGCAAGGCGAACGAGGCCGTGCGCAAGGCGCTGGCCGGCGCATTCGGGATCCGCCGTCAGGACGTGCTCATCGTGTCCGGCGAGCGCAGCCGGGACAAACTCGTGGAGCTGCCGGACGCCTACGACCGGTTGCGCGAACTTCTAGGATAACACCGAGTTGCAGTGTCCACTGTGGACATCCACAGTGGCCGATTAGTACTTTTCCGTGATCGTCACGCACACTGTTCATGCCGACAGGTGACATCCGGGAGGTGGGATGCCTACTCTTTCGACAGCGCTCGGTATAGGTGCGGCGGTACTCCTGCTCTCCGTGTTCGCCGTGCGCGTATCGGTGCGCCTCGGTCTGCCCTCGCTCCTGCTGTACCTGGGCATCGGCCTGCTCATCGGCGAGGCCGGCTTCGGGATCCGCTTCGACAACGCCGCGCTCACCCAGTCGCTGGGCATCGCCGCGCTGGTGCTGATCCTGGCCGAGGGCGGGCTCACCACGCGGTGGTCGGCCGTGAAAAGCTCGCTGGGGCAGGGAATCGCACTGTCCACAGTGGCGGTCGCGGTCAGCATCGCCGTCACCGGCTTCGCGTTACACCTGTTGCTGGGCCTCGACTGGCGAATGGCCCTGCTGTGGGGCGCCGTGCTGTCCTCCACCGACGCCGCCGCCGTGTTCAGCGTGCTGCGCGGGGTCGGCGTCTCCAAGCGGCTGGTCGGCGCGCTGGAGCTGGAATCCGGCCTCAACGACGCGCCCGTGTTCATCGCCGTCGTGCTGCTCGTCGCCGCCGATCCGGTGGGCTGGACCACGCCGCTGCTCGCCGTCTACGAGCTCGGCATCGGCGCCGCCGTCGGCATTCTCGTCGGCTGGCTCGGCGCTTTCGGGCTGAGACGCGCGGCCCTGCCGGCGACCGGCCTCTATCCCGTCGCCACCGTCGCCATGTGTGTGCTGGCCTATGCGTTCGGTGACCTCGTGCACGCCTCCGGCCTGCTGGCCACGTACGTCACCGGCCTGGTGCTCGGCAATTCCCGGCTGCCGCACCGTTCCGACACCCTCTCCTTCGCCGAGGGACTCGGCTGGCTGGCCCAGATCGGCCTGTTCGTCTTGCTGGGCCTGTTCGCCTCACCCGCCCGGCTGCTGAGCGCCCTCGTGCCGGCCCTGGTCGCCGGGGCCGTGTTGCTGCTGCTGGCCCGGCCCTTGTCCGTGCTGCTGTCCATGACCCCGTTCCGCGTGAAGTGGCGGGAACAGGTCTTCCTGTCGTGGTCCGGGCTTCGCGGCGCCGTGCCCATCGTGCTGGCCCTGATTCCGTTGACCCAGGGCGTTCCCGGTGCCCAGCACCTGGTCGACGCGGTGTTCGTGCTCGTGGTCGTGCTGACGTTGATCCAGGGCGGCACCCTGCCCCTGGTCGCCCGATGGCTCGGTCTCGTCAAAACCGGTGACACACAGGAGATCGAAGTCGACTCCGCGCCGCTGGACACCCTGGGCGCCGAGCTCTTGCAGGTGCGGGTGCAGCCCGGATCCAAGCTCCATGGCGTGTATCTCTCGGAGCTCCGGCTGCCGGTGGGGGCCACCATCAGCCTCATCGTCCGTGGCGAGGCCGGTTTCACGCCCAAGTCGACCACGCGGCTCCAGGAAGAGGACCAACTCCTCGTCGTGGCCACCGACGACGCCCGCGACGCCACCGAGCGCCGCATCCGCGCCGTCGACCGCGCAGGCCGTTTCGCCCGCTGGAAGGGCGAATCGGGGCGAGACTGAACCCCCGCGAGTCCCGCTCTCCGACACACCGAAATACGGTTTCGCGCACACCTACGAGGTAACCCCGGGCGGCGCGGGAGCGACAAACGAGCATGGCCGTCGACGTCCGGACCGAGATCGTCATCGACGCCCCGCTCGCGCGGGTCGCCGACTACGCGGCCGGCCCGGGCAATGCCCCGGAGTGGTACGTCAACATCCGCTCCGTGCGCTGGGAGACCGAGCCGCCGGTGGCCGTCGGCTCGCGGGTGGCCTTCGTGGCGCGGTTCCTCGGCCGGGAACTGGCCTACACCTACGAGATCGTCGAACATGAGCCCGGTTCACGGCTGGTCATGCAGACCGCCCAGGGGCCGTTCCCGATGCGGACGACCTACACCTGGGAGGCGGTCGGGCCCACGCGGACACGGATGACGCTGCGTAACAGCGGGTCGCCGTCCGGCTTCGCCACCGTGGCCGCGCCGATGATGGCGATGGAGATGCGCCGGGCCAACCGCAAGGACCTGGCCAACCTGAAGACCCGGCTGGAGTCCTGACGCGGGATCAGCTCAGGGTGCCGGCGAACAGGGCGCGGTGCACCGCCAGGTAGGCGGGGCAGGGGAACGCCGGGCGGGGCTGCCACCAGTGGTCGGGGCGGCAGGCGCCGCAGCGGCCGGCCGGGTCCGGGGAGTGCTCGCTGAGCAGGGTGGCGACGGCGTCGACGACGCGGGGGAGCTGGGCCCGGGTGACGCCGCTGACGATGCGGTCGTCGGGATCGAGGGCGAGGTCGGCGAGCATCGCCAGATGGCGACTGAGCTCGTCGTCGAGCTCGCGGAACATGACTACCTCCGGGCGGTCGGCCACACGTGGTGCGCCGCCGAGTCTGCGCCGGGCGGGCGGCAAATGGACCGGGCCTTCACCCCTCCGGGAACAGAAACACCCGTTAGTGACGGCTCTCACGATGTGAGAGGACGTCTCGACGGATCCGCGCACGGTCGGTTACCGTGGTCGACGTTAGGTCATGAGTGCCAGCGTCAAGCCCCGGCTTGCTGGCCGGCAACCCTCCTCCGCGGTGGGGTGCCCCGGGTGAGGACCAGGCCCTGTCGCACCAGGCGACAAGGGCAAGCGCGGACCCGGGTGCAGTGCGGGTCCCTGACCCGAGGAGCACCCCCGTGACCATCGCGATCCCGCCGGCCCGCAACACGGACAAGACCATCCCGACCGTGCCGGCAGTGGTCGGGGCCCGCCTGTCCGTGCCGCTGGTGACCGGAGACCGCGTCACGTACGCCAATCTCGACCACGCGGCCAGCGCCCCGTGTCTGGAGCAGGTCCGCGACGCGGTGGACGAACTGCTGCCCTGGTACGCGAGTGTGCACCGTGGCGCGGGATTCGCCTCGCAGGTGTCCACAAAGGTCTATGAGCAGGCCCGGAACACGTTGCGGCGCTTCGTGGGCGCCCGTAGCAGCGACACGGTGGTGTTCACCCGCAACACCACGGACGCCCTCAACCTGCTGGCGAAGTCGTTGCCGCGCCGCACTTCCGTGGTGCTGTTCGACACCGAGCACCACGCGGCGCTGCTGCCCTGGCGCGGCCCGAACGTCCGTCGCATTCAGACTCCGGAGTCGGCGGCCGCGGCCGTGCCGGCGCTGGAGGCGGCGCTGAAGCTGTGCCCGGAGGGCCCGCGCCTGGTCGTGGTCACGGGGGCCTCGAACGTCACGGGCGAGCTGTGGCCGGTGGCCGAGCTGGCCCAGGTGGCCCGGCGCTTCGGGGCGCGCATCGCCCTGGATGCCGCGCAGCTCGCGCCGCACCGCCCGGTGGACATCAAGGCCCTCGACGTCGACTACGCCGTGCTGTCGGGCCACAAGCTGTACGCCCCCTACGGCGCCGGCGCGCTGATCGGCCGGGCCGACTGGCTGCAGGCGGCCGAGCCGTACCTGGTCGGCGGCGGCGCCACCAAGAGCGTCGTCGACTGGGGCGACCACCTCGGCGTCGCGTGGTCGGCCGTGCCGGAGCGGCATGAGGCGGGGTCGCCCAACGTCGTCGGCGTGCACGCGCTGGCCGCGGCCTGCGACACGATCACCCGCCACGGCTGGGACCGCATCGTCGCCCACGAGCAGGCGCTGCTGACCCGGCTGCGTGAGGGCCTCAAGACCGTCCCCGGCCTGCACGAGCTGGCCATCTTCCAGGGCGACAACGACCGCGTCGGCGTCGTCAGCTTCACCGTCCACGGCCACGAGGCCGGCCTGATCGCCGCCGCGCTGTCCGCGGAGTACGGCATCGGCGTCCGTGACGGCGCCTTCTGCGCGCACGTGGCGACCCGGCGCCTGCTGGAGCGCGTGGAGGCCACTGAGCAGCGCGCGCTGCGGGCCAGCCTGGGCCTCGGCAGCACCGTGGAGCACGTGGACCGTCTCGTCGCCGCGCTGCGTGAACTCGTCACCAACGGGCCGAAGTGGACGTACGTGCAGGAGGACGGCAGGTGGGTGCCGGCCGACGACAACCGGCCGCTGCCGCCCTTCGTCGCCGCCTGAGGGACAATGGCCCGGTGAGCACCGAGCCCAACACCGAACCGGTCGCGGCGCAGCGGCTGCTGCCCCGCCGGATCGGCATGCTGGTGACAGCGGCTGTCGTCGCCCTGGCGCTGGACATCGTCACCAAGGCACTGGTCGTCGCGAACCTCGAGGGCAAGCCGCCGCTCGAACTCGCCGGCGGCCTGGTCTACCTGGACGTGATCCGCAACCCGTACGCCGCGTTCTCGCTCGGCGTCACGGGCATGACGTGGGTGTTCAGCGTGATCTGCGTCGGCGTGCTGGCCGCGATCGTCTGGGTCGCGCCCCGGCTGCGCTCGCGCGGCTGGGCCGTCGGCCTCGGCTTCGTGTTCGGCGGCGCCCTCGGCAACCTGCTGGACCGCATCTTCCGGGCCCCCGGCGCGCTGCAGGGGCACGTCGTCGACTTCATCTCCGTGTTCGGGCCCAACGCCCAGTACTTCCCCGTGTTCAACTTCGCCGACTCGGCCATCTGCGTCGGCGGCGCGCTCATCGTGCTGATGGCCATCCTGGGCCGCGACTACGACGGCCGCTCCACGCGAGAGGCCAAGACCAGTGAGTGACCTTCGCGAGCTGCCCGTGCCCGACGGCCTCGACGGCATGCGCGTCGACGCCGGCCTGTCCAAGCTGCTCGGCCTGTCCCGCACCACCGTCGCCACCCTCGCCGACTCCGGCGACGTGGTGGTCGACGGCCGCGCCGTCGGCAAGTCCGACCGCCTGATCGCCGGCTCGTGGCTGGAGGTCACGCTGCCCGCGCCCGCGCAGCCCGTCACCGTGCAGGCCATTCCCGTCGAGGGCCTCGTCGTGCTGCACGAGGACGACGACGTGGTGGTGGTCGACAAGCCGGTGGGCGTGGTCGTGCACCCCACCCCCGGCTGGACCGGCCCGACCGTGCTCGGCGGCCTGGCCGCCGCCGGCATCCGGATCTCCACCTCCGGCGCGGCCGAGCGGCAGGGCGTGGTGCACCGGCTGGACGCCGGCACCACCGGTGTGATGGTCGTGGCCAAGAGCGAGCACGCTTACACCGTGCTGAAGCGGGCGTTCAAGGAGCGCACCGTGGACAAGGTCTACCACGCGCTGGTCCAGGGCCATCCCGACCCGACTCGCGGCACCATCGACGCGCCCATCGACCGGCACCCCAAGCACGACTACAAGTGGGCCGTCGTGGCCACCGGCCGGCCCAGCATCACGCACTACGAGATGCTGGAGGCCTTCCGCGCCGCCTCGCTGCTGGAGGTGCACCTGGAGACCGGCCGCACCCACCAGATCCGTGTGCACTTCTCCGCCCTGCACCACCCCTGCGTCGGCGACCTGACCTACGGCGCCGACCCCGTGCTGGCCAAGCGCCTGGCGTTGACCCGGCAGTGGCTCCAGGCCAAGTCCCTGTCCTTCCACCACCCGGCCGACGGCCAGTGGGTGACGTTTGAGAGCCAGTACCCGGACGACCTGCGCATCGCCCTCGACCGCATCCGCGCGGAGAGCTGACCCCGCCTTTTTCTCACGTGAGTGGCTCATTTCGCTTCTGACGCCACTTGAGCCACTCAGGTGGGGAACAAGGGCTACGTGAGTGGCTCATTTTCGCTCAGAAGCCGCCTAAGCCACTCACGTAGCGAAAAAAACAGGGGTTAGAGCTCGATCTCCCAGGTGAGGGAGTGGGCGGGGTCGTCGGGGCGGGGGCTCCAGCGGACGGAGGTGAGCTCCGTGGAGTCCGGCAGCACGTAGACGGTGTGGCCGCCGGCGGTCTCGCCCGGCTGGACGCCGATGCGGTGGGGCGGGCGGGAGGACAGGGACACGGGGGCCTTGGAGACGGTCTGGCCGTCGGCGGCGATCAGCAGCAGGTAGAGGTCGGGCAGCGAGGAGAACGGCACGGTGCCGCGGTTGGTGAGCTCGGTGTGCACGACCACGGCCCGCTCGCCCTCCTGGAGGCGGTAGCCGGCGGCGGTGAAGAGGAAGTCGGCGGGGTCGACGACCTCGACGAGCTGGATGGACAGCTGCTCGCCCTCCAGGCCCACGGTCTGCTGCGAGGTGCCCACGGTGAACTTGGGCGGGGGCACGGGCTCGGCCTTGACGGTCTGCTCGTCGCCACGGGCCCACGCCGAGGTCTGCGGCGGACCCCAGGTGCCCCCGGCGGGCTGCGGCACGGGGGCCGCGGGCTGCGCGGGCGTGGGCGCAGCGGCGGGCTGCTGCGCGGGGAACGGCACGCTCTGCGGCGGCGGCGCGTACTGGGGCGGCGGGGCGTACTGCGGCTGGGGGTGCTGCTGCTGGTACTGGGGCTGCGGCATCTGCTGCTGGGGCGGGGCGTACTGAGGCTGCTGTTGGGGCTGCTGCTGGGGATAGCCCTGCGGCCACTGCTGCTGCGGCCGGCTCGCGGCGGCCAGCGCGGCCCGGATGCCGTTGGGGTCGCACTCCACGCCGACCAACAGCGGCATGCCCTGCGCGGACAGCGCCACCAGGCGCGCGGCGGCCTCCCGAGGGTCCATGCCCAGGCGCGCTGCGACGTCATGCACCGCGGCCCGACCCATCTCGGCGATCAGGGAGAGCAGACGGAAGTCGACAGGATCCGGCACGGCCACGCCTGGCACGCTACCCGGTCGACCCGCGCACCGTCCGTCCCGGTGCGTCGCATCCGCGAAGATCACCTGCCCGGTGGGGTAACAGTGCCGGAACCTGGACGTAAAAGGGGCTTCCTACCGTCGGGTGCCATGACCATCACCGCGCCGAAGACCGGGCCCAAGCGCCGTTACGCGTGGCTCGCGGCCAACGAGGGCAGCGAGGACTTCTCGCTGCGCTACGCCGCCCAGTCCTTCCGCCGCTGGTCCCCGTTCGCGGTGGCCGGCACGGCGCTGGGCGGCATCGCCTACCTGGCCGACTTCGCCATCGGGGCCAGCATCGTGATGCTGCACGGCTTCTCCTCGGCGGCGCTGGCCATCGGCATCGCGGCGGTGGTCATCTTCCTGACCGGCATCCCGATCGCCACCGCCTGCGCCCGCTACGGCGTGGACATGGACCTGCTGACCCGGGGCGCCGGCTTCGGCTACTTCGGGTCCACGCTGACCTCGCTGATCTACGCCAGCTTCACGGTGATCTTCTTCTCGCTGGAGGGGTCGATCATGGCCCAGGCGTTCCAGCTGGCCTTCGGGCTGCCGCTGGCGCTGGGCTACCTGCTGACCACGCTGATCGTGCTGCCGTTCGTGCTGTTCGGGATGCGGGCGCTGGCCCGGCTGCAGGCGTGGACGCAGCCGGTGTGGCTGGCCGGCCTGGTGCTGCCGTTCGTCGTCGTGCTGGCCACCCACCCGGAGCGGTTCGGCCAGTTCACGACGTTCGGCGGCGGCCTGTCGCTGACCGGGGTCGGTCTCGGGGCCGGCGTGGCGCTGTCGCTGATCGGGCAGATCGGGGAGCAGGCCGACTACCTGCGGTTCATGCCGGCCAAGACCGAGGCCAACCGGCGGGCCTGGTGGGCGGCCGTGATCGCCGCCGGGCCCGGCTGGGTGGTGCTGGGGGCGCTCAAGCAGCTGGGCGGCGCGTTCCTGGCGTTCTGCGCGTTGGGGGCGATCGGACAGTCCGCCGTCCTGGAGCCGATCGCCCCCTACGTGGAGGCCGTGCGCCCGGTGCTCGGCGCCGTCACGCTGCCGCTGGCCGCGCTGTTCGTGGTCGTCTCCCAGATCAAGATCAACACGACCAACGCCTACTCCGGGTCGCTGTCGTTCGCCAACTTCTTCTCCCGCGTCCTGCACCGCCACCCCGGCCGCGCCTGGTACGTGCTGGTCAACTGCGGCATCGCGCTGGCCCTCATGGAGTTCGGGGCGTTCGCGTTCCTGAACAACATCCTCGGCTTCTACTCCAACGTGGCCATCGCGTGGATCGGGGCCGTCGTCGCCGACCTGGTGATCTGCAAGCCGCTGGGCTGGAGCCCGCCGTACATCGAGTTCAAGCGGGCCTACCTGTACGCCGTGAACCCCGTCGGCTTCGGCTCGATGGTGCTGGCCTCGCTCGTCTCCGTCGTCGCCTACTTCGGCGCTTTTGGGCCGATCGCCGCCGCGTGGAGCCCGTTCATCGCGCTGGTGCTGGCCATGGTCGCGGTGCCGGTGATGGCCAAGCTGACCGGCGGCAAGTACTACCTCGCGCGCCCGAACCTCGTGTCCGGCCCCGAATCCGGTGCGGTCGACCTCACCGCCACGCACGTGTGCGAGGTGTGCGAAGACCCCTTCGAGCTGCCGGACATCGTCGACTGCGTGCACCACGGCGGCGCCGTCTGCTCTCTGTGCTGCACGCTGGAGAGCGCCTGCGGCCAGGCCTGTCAACAGTCCGGCCCGGTGCTCGTGCCGCTCAGCGCTCCAGCGCCGCGAGATTCCGCGCCGTGACGGTGACGCTGTGGTGGTCGGCGGGGTAGACGCGTTGGAACACCAGTAAAGCCTGGCGGTACAGGTCCTTCGCCTCGTCGAACCGGCGCTGGCCCACCAACAGCGACGCCAGCGCCGCGCGGTCGGCCGCCACGATGGGGTGATCGGGGCCCAACGCCCGTTCCCGCAAGGCGACCGACCGCCGCGCGTGGAGTTCGCCCTCGGCGTGCCGACCGCGTGAGTGCTCGATGCCGCCCAGGTTGTGCCACACGGCGGCGGCCTCGGGCTCGTCCGGGCCGATGAGCGCCAGCGCCTCCCGGTACACCCGCTCCGCGTCGTCGTAACGGCCCGCGCACTTGTGCACGATGCCGAGGCCGCACAGCAGGCTCGCGGTGTCCTCCTCGGCCAGCGCCAGCGCCGACAGGTACAGCCCCTCGGCCTCGTCGAGACGGTCGCGGATGCGCGCCATCACCGCCAGGCTGGCCAGCGCGTGCACCCGCAACCGGCCGTGCGGCGGCATGTCGGTGAGCGCTACCGCTTGTCGCGCATGGTGTTCCGCCTCGTCGTACTGCGAGAGCCGCTCGTGGATCGCGCTCAACGCCACGTGGATGTTGGCCGCCTGCGCGGAGCCCGGCTCCGCCTCGGCCAGCGCCCGCTGCGCCGGTGCAAGCGCTGCCACTGCGTCCCCCGCGTCGAACCTCCGCCGCGCCGTGGCCAGGAGATCGTCCATGGCCGGCATGCTCACCAAGACCGCGCCCGGGCGGAAGGGGGCAGGCCCCTAGACGCCCGTGACCTCGTGTTCGCCGACAGTCGCGAATGCCCGATGCTGAGCTGGGACTTTCTGTCCAGTGGAAGTAGCGGAGAGTAGTCCGTGTGTCCGATGCCGGCGGGGCGCGGGTGAGGAGGCAAGATAGGCGGGCACGTCGCTGAGCCCAGGGGAGGCCGTCACCAATGTCCGACTCGTTCGTGCACCTGCACGTGCACACCGAGTACTCGATGCTCGACGGAGCCGCCAAGCTCAAGGACATGTTCGCCGAGTGCACTCGGCTGGGCATGCCCGCGGCGGCGATCACCGACCACGGCAACATGTACGGGGCCTACGACTTCTTCAGGCAGGCCACCGCCGCCGGGGTGAAGCCGATCGTCGGCATCGAGGCGTACATGGCGCCGGGCTCCCGACATGACAAGCGGCGCATCACCTGGGGCGAGCCGCACCAGAAGAACGACGACGTGTCGGCCAGCGGCGCCTACACGCACCAGACGATCTGGGCGGCCAGCAACGAGGGCCTGCACAACCTGATGCGCGCCTCCAGCTACGCCAGCCTCGAGGGCCAGCTGGGCAAGTGGCCGCGGATGGACCGGGAGCTGCTGGCGGCCAACTCCAAGGGCCTGATGGCCACCACCGGCTGTCCGTCGGGCGAGGTGCAGACCCGGCTGCGGCTGGGCCAGGACAAGGAGGCCCTGCAGGCCGCATCGGACTGGAAGGACATCTACGGCGAGGGCAACTTCTTCGTGGAGCTGATGGACCACGGCATCGAGATCGAGAGCCGGGTCCGCGACGGCCTGGTCAACGTGGCCCGGCAGCTGAAGCTGCCGTTCGTGGTGACCAACGACTCGCACTACACCTACGACACGGATCGGGACGCCCACGGCGTGCTGCTGTGCGTGCAGACCGGCAAGACCCTCCAGGACCCGACCCGGTTCAAGTTCGACGGCACCGGCTACTACCTGAAGTCGCCGGAGGAGATGCGGGCGATCGACTCCTCCGACGCCTGGCAGGAGGGGTGCCGCAACACGCTGTTGGTGGCCGAGAAGGTCGACACCACCGAAATGTTCAAGTTCCACAACCTGATGCCGCGGTTCCCGATCCCCGAGGGCATGACCGAGGACGAGTACTTCAAGCAGCAGGTGTGGGCCGGCATGGAGCGCCGGTTCCCGGGCGGCATCGACGAGGAGCACCGCAAGCAGGTCGAGTTCGAGATCGGCGTCATCCTGCAGATGGGCTTCCCGGCCTACTTCCTGGTGGTCGCCGACTTCATCATGTGGGCCAAGAACAACGGCATCCGGGTCGGCCCGGGCCGTGGCTCCGCGGCAGGCGCGCTGATCGCCTACGCGATGGGCATCACCGACCTCGACCCGCTGGCCCACGGCCTGATCTTCGAGCGCTTCCTCAACCCCGACCGCGTCAGCCCGCCCGACATCGACATCGACTTCGACGAGCGCCGGCGCGGCGACGTCATCCGGTACGTGACCGAGAAGTGGGGCGAGGACAAGGTCGCCCAGGTGATCACCTTCGGCACCATCAAGGCCAAGGCGGCCATCAAGGACTCGGCCCGCGTGCTCTACGGCCAGCCCGGCTACGCGGTGGCCGACCGGATCTCCAAGGCCTACCCGCCGGCCGTGATGGCCAAGGACATCCCGCTCAACGGCCTGTTCGACCCGCAGCACAAGCGCTACGGCGAGGCCACCGAGATCCGCGCGCTCTACGAGCAGGACCCGCAGGTCAAGGAGATCATCGACACCGGCCGCGGCCTGGAGGGCCTGATCCGCAACGCCGGCGTGCACGCCTGCGCGGTGATCATGTCCGCGGAGACGCTGACCGACCACATCCCGGTGTGGAAGCGGCCGCAGGACGGCTCGATCATCACGCAGTTCGACTACCCGACCTGCGAGACGCTCGGCCTGCTGAAGATGGACTTCCTCGGCCTGCGCAACCTCACGGTCATCGACGACACGATGAAGAACATCACGCTCAACGGCAAGACCCCGCCCGACCTGGACACCCTGGCGCTGGACGACAAGAAGACCTACGAGCTGCTCGGCCGGGGCGACACGCTGGGCGTGTTCCAGCTGGACGGCGGGCCCATGCGGGACCTGCTGCGCCTGATGCGCCCGGACAACTTCGAGGACATCTCCGCAGTCGGCGCGCTCTACCGGCCGGGCCCGATGGGCGCCAAGTCGCACACGAACTACGCGCTGCGCAAGAACAAGCAGCAGGAGATCACGCCGATCCACCCGTCGCTGGCGGAGCCGCTCAAGGACATCCTCGGCACGACCTACGGCCTGATCGTGTACCAGGAGCAGGTCATGGCCATCGCGCAGAAGCTGGCCGGCTACACGCTGGGACAGGCCGACCTGCTGCGCCGCGCGATGGGCAAGAAGAAGAAGGAGATCCTGGACAAGGAGTACGCCGGCTTCGAGAAGGGCATGCTGGACAACGGCTACCCCCAGGACGCCGTCAAGACCCTGTGGGAGATCCTGGTCCCGTTCGCCGACTACGCCTTCAACAAGGCCCACTCGGCCGCGTACGGACTTGTGTCGTACTGGACGGCGTACCTCAAGGCGAACTTCCCGGCCGAGTACATGGCCGGCCTGCTCACCTCGGTCGGCGACGACAAGGACAAGGCCGCGATCTACCTGGCCGAGTGCCGCAAGATGGGCATCACCGTGCTGCCGCCGGACGTCAACGACTCGATGCGCGAGTTCGCGCCGGTCGGCGAGAACATCCGGTTCGGCCTCGGCGCCATACGCAACGTCGGCGCCAACGTGGTCGACTCGATCGTCGCGGCCCGCACCCAGAAGGGCGCGTTCACCGACTTCTCCGACTACCTGCGCAAGGTGGATGTCAACGCCTGCAACAAGAAGGTCATCGAATCGCTGATCAAGGCCGGCGCGTTCGACTCGCTCGGCCACCCGCGCAAGGGCCTGCACATGGTCCACATCGACGCGGTCGACGCGATGATGGTCACCAAGAAGGCCGAGGCGGACAACCAGTTCGACCTGTTCGGCGCCGGGGACGGCGGCGAGGATCTCGGCGCCAGCGTGTTCGACGTGAAGGTGCCCGACGAGCAGTGGGACTCCAAGCACCAGCTGACGCTGGAGCGGGAGATGTTGGGCCTGTACGTGTCCGGGCACCCGCTCAACGGCGTGGAGCGCGTGCTGGAGGCCCAGGCCGACACCGCGATCGCGACCATCCTGGAGGGCAACCTGCCCGACGGCGCGCAGGTGACAGTCGGCGGCATCCTGGCCTCGGTGACCAGGCGCATCAACAAGTCCGGCGAGTCGTGGGCGTCCGCGCAGTTGGAGGACCTGGCCGGCGGCATCGAGGTGCTGTTCTTCCCGAAGACCTACTCGGTGGTCGGGATGAGCGTGGCCGAGGACGCCATCGTGCTGGTCAAGGCCCGTATCGCCCGGCGCGACGACCGGATCTCGCTGATCGCCAACGACCTGGCCCTGCCGGACCTGGAGATGGCGGCCAGCGGCATGCCGATCAAGCTGACCATGCACGCCGCCAAGTGCACGCGGCCGCTGGTGGCCCAGCTCAAGGACGTGCTCAAGTCGCACCCCGGCTCGACCGAGGTGCACCTGAACCTGATGAACGGCCGGCGCGGCACCATGCTGCGGCTGGACGACGGGCTGCGGGTGGATCCCTCACCGTCACTGATGGGCGACCTCAAGGCCCTGTTGGGACCGGGTTGCCTGGGCTGAAACGGCTGTGAGCCCGGGCACATTCATCGATAATGGGTGCGCCTGGGG
Organism: Kutzneria sp. NPDC051319; assembly: GCF_040682195.1. Lineage (NCBI taxonomy): Bacteria > Bacillati > Actinomycetota > Actinomycetes > Pseudonocardiales > Pseudonocardiaceae > Kutzneria > Kutzneria sp. NPDC051319. Next base: position 118,461 of record NZ_JBFBAM010000017.1, read on the forward strand.
GTGCACGTGGGCACACTGTTGTAAACGGGGTTAACCTATCGTTGGTGAACCCCAATTACGTGGCATGGTTAGGGGAAGCCCATGACAGGCACCGAGACGGCGCCCGCGAACTTGTTCACGCCGGAGTTCTTCCAGGACCCGCAGTCCTTCCAGGCCGAGCTACGCGCCGAGGCCCCGGCCCGTGAGGTGATCACCCCCAACGGCTTCCGGGTGTGGGTGGTCAGCCGGTACGACGAGGCCAAGGCGGTGCTGGCCGACCCGACCGTGCAGAAGAACAGCGCCGGCATGCGCAACGCCATGGAGCGGAACAAGACCGACGAGGGCGGGGCCCGGGAGTTCTCCCCCGACCTGAACGCGCACATGCTGTCGATGGACCCGCCGGACCACACCCGGCTGCGCCGCCTGGTCACCAAGGCGTTCACCGCCCGGCGCATCGAGCAGATGCGGCCGCGCATCGAGGAGATCACCGCCGAGCTGCTGGGTCGGCTGACCGCCGGCGACGAGGTCGACCTGCTGGACGTGTTCGCCTTCCCGCTGCCGATCACCGTGATCAGCGAGCTGCTGGGCGTGGACGACAAGGACCGCGACGAGTTCCGCCGTGCCTCCAACACGCTGATCGCCAGCTCCGGCGCGGAGGAGACGCAGGCCGCCGGCAAGTGGATGGCCGGCTACCTGATGCAGCTGGTCGCGGCCAAGCGGGCCAACCCCGGCGAGGACCTGCTGTCGGCGCTGATCGAGACCAGCGAGGACAGCGACCGGTTCAGCGAGCAGGAACTGGTCTCCATGGCCTTCCTGCTGCTGGTCGCCGGGCACGAGACCACGGTCAACCTGATCGGCAACGGCATGCTGGCCCTGCTCAACCATCCGGAGCAGCTGGCCAAGCTCAAGGCCGACCCGTCGCTGATGGCCGGCGCGGTCGAGGAGTTCCTGCGCTTCCGCAGCCCGGTCAACATGTCCACGTTCCGGTTCACCACCGAGCCGGTGGTGGTCGGCGACGTCACCATCCCGGCCGACTCGCTGGTGCTGGTCGGCCTGGGCTCGGCCAACCGCGACGGCGACCGGTTCGAGCACGCCGACGAGCTCGACGTCACCCGTCCGCTCGGCGGGCACCTGGCCTTCGGCCACGGCATCCACTACTGCCTCGGCGCGCCGCTGGCCCGGCTGGAGGGCGAGATCGCCTTCCGCGGCCTGCTCACGGCGTTCCCGGACATGAAGCTGGCGGAGTCGGCGGCCGAGCTCCAGTGGCGGGTCAGCATCCTGATCCACGGGCTTGAGAAGCTGCCCGTGGTCCTGTGACCGAGCTTGCTAGGTTGCCGTTGAGCGCAGGGACCTGCCGAGCGCCAGCGAGGCTGGGTCTGTGACCATCGGGGCATGGCAGCACGAGTAGTCCTGGCCGGAAGCACTCGCCCGGCGGCCCACGGCTTCACCCCGGCCGGCACGCTCGACCCGTCGACCGAAGTCACCGCAACGGTGGTGCTTCGGCGGCGGGCGGCGCTGCCGGCCGGTCTCGTGTCCGGGCCCTCGGTGATCGGCCGGCAGGAGCTGGCCGACCGCTACGGGGCCGATCCCGCCGACGTGCTCCGGGTTCGGACCGTCCTGAGTGGACTCGGCCTCTCCGTGGTGGCCGAGGACCCGGCGTCGCGACGTCTGTCCGTCCGAGGTGATCTGGCCGCCCTGCACCGGGCGTTCGGTGTGTCGTTGGAGGCCGTGTCCCTTGGCGACACCCGGTTGCGGCAGCGGGTCGGGGCGTTGGAGGTGCCGTCGGAACTGGCCGGCGTCGTGCAGGCCGTGCTGGGCCTGGACGATCGGCCTCAGGCCCGCCGCCCGGCCGCTTCCCCGGCCGTGGAGGCCAAAGTGGGGTACACACCGCCCGTGTTGGGCAAGATCTACGGCTTTCCGCCGGCGGTCGACGGGGTGGCGTCGACTGTTGCCGTGATCGAGCTCGGTGGCGGCTACACCGATGCCGAGCTGGCGACGTACTTCCAAGGGCTGGCTGTGGGCCCGGTGGCGGTGCGGGCGGTGAGCGTGGATGGGGGCGCCAACACGCCCAACTCCGGCGTGGATGACGAGGTGCTGCTGGATATCGAGGTGATCGGCGGGCTGGCGCCGGAGGTGCAGCAGCTTGTCTACTTCGCCCCGAACACCGATCAGGGCTTTGTGGACGCGGTCAGCACGGCGGTGCACGCCTCGCCGACACCGGCGGCGGTGAGCATCAGCTGGGGCGCGGCCGAGGAGCTGTGGACCGAGCAGACCCGTACGGCCCTGGACGACGCCTTCGCCGATGCCGCGGCCCTCGGCGTCACCGTCGTCGCCTCCAGCGGAGACTGGGGCGCCGCCGACGAGCAGACCGACGGCAAGCAGCACGTCGACTTCCCCGCATCGAGCCCGCATGTGTTGTCCTGTGGTGGAACCTCCCTTCGCGCCGATTCCGCGACCGGCGTCATCGGCAGTGAGACGGTGTGGAACAACGGCGTCGGCGACCACGCCACCGGCGGCGGGGTCAGCGCCTTCTTCCCCCGCCCCGACTACCAATCCGCTTGCGGCGTCCCGGATTCCGGCCGTGGCGTGCCCGACGTCAGCGCCGTCGCCGACCCCAACACCGGCTACATGGTCCTGGTGCACGGCAAGAGCTACCCCGCCGGCGGCACCAGCGCCGTCGCCCCGCTCTGGTCCGCCCTCGTCGCCCGCCTCGTCCAGCACCTCGGCCGGCCCCTCGGATTGGTGCAACCCTTGCTGTACAAGGATTCCCAGCCCGGTGTGCTCACCTCCGGCTTCCGGGACGTCACCGCCGGCGACAACCAGGGCTACCCGGCCTCTCCGGGCTGGGACCCGTGCACCGGCCTCGGTTCCCCCGACGGCAACGCCTTGCTGGCGGTGTTGCGTCAGCGGCTCACCGGACAGTGACGAGGACCGGCCGGCTGGCCGTCACCGAGCAACTGGACGCCCTCCGCGCGGCGCTGAACCGCAACGAACTGTTGGTGGAGGTGCTGAACCGGGCCGCGGAGTTCGACCTTCCCGGCTGGTATCTGACCGGTGGGTGCCTGTTCCAGACCGTGTGGAACGTGGTCACCGGTCGGCCACCGACCGAGGGGATCAAGGACTACGACCTGTTCTACTTCGACGGCTCGGACCTCAGCCGTGAAGCCGAGAACGCGGTTGTCGAGGCCGGTGCCCAACTGTTCGGCGACCTGCCGGCCGTGGTGGAGATCTGCAACGAAGCGCGGGTCCATCTGTGGTACCAGGACAGCTTCGGTGTGTCGTGCGAACCCCATTCGTCGACCGAGGCGGCCATCGACTCGTTCGCGGCGACGACCTGTTGTCTGGGCGTTCGCCGGACCGGGGCCGATGACTGGCGTGTCTATGCGCCCCACGGGCTCGCCGATGTGTTCAACCTCGTTGTGCGGCCCAATCCGGTGCTGGCACCGCGCCACGTCTATGAGACGAAGACCCGGCGCTGGCGCGAGAAGTGGCCGGAGCTGACGGTGCTGCCCTGGCCGAACGAAGACTAGTTGAACACCACCTCCGGGTTGGTTGGGGTGGGGCCGTCGAGGATGGATCGGTGCTGGCCTTTCAAGGTCTGATCGAAGAAGGCTGTGACGTAGTCGCGGGTGATGGCGATAGAGCGGTCGGCGGAGAGGCCGGGCATGGGGAGGCCGATCTGTGCCAACAAGGTTGGGGCGTCGGTGAAGGAGAGGTGGCTGGAGCCGGTGACGGTGAGCCAGCGGTGCCAGCCGGTGAGCTGCGGGAAGACCTGGTCCCAGGTGGAGTCGGCACCGCCGGGCCGGTGGGTTTCGTTGCCGAGCATGAGGAACGGGCGGCTCATGCCGGATGGGGCGTCGACGTGGAAGGCGCCGTCGAGATTGACGCCGGAAAGGATGCGGGGATCGGCCTCCATGGCGGCCAAGGCGCTGGCGCCGCCGATGGAGTGGCCGGCCATGCCGATGCGAGTGGGGTCGATCAAACCGGGATAGCGGCGGGTGAGCTGGTCGACGACGAACGAGGCGTCCTGGCCGCGGTTGAGGGTCAGGGGGCGCAGATCGGTTGCGGCACAGGCGAGGCACGGCGGCATGCGGTTGCCGGGGAACAGGGTGCCGACGGACTCGTAGGCGTGGTCGATGGCGGCGACGACGTAGCCGTGGCTGGCCAGGTCCTCGGCCAAAGTGGTCAAGGTGTAGCGGGGCGCGCCGAGGCCGGGGGACAACAGGATCAACGGCCGGCGGCCGGGGAGAGGTCGCGAAACCCGGCTGTTGGTTCTGGCGGCGGCGAAGGCCGGGGCGGCGGAGACGGGGAAACCCTGGGCCTGCACGAGAAGCTGGGTCTCGGCGGCGGTGGCGTAGGGGACGGGTGGACCGCCGGGGAAGGCGGGGTAGTAGAGGCTGACCATCAGTTCACGGGGGCTGGACGGGACCCAGAGGTCCGGTCGGTCATGGTCGACGAGGTGCAGAGTGCTGCTGCCGACCGGAAAGGGCCCGGTCGGCGCGGGCAGGTGGATGCCCGTCACGGTTGCCGCGACCATCACAGCCGCGGTGAGGATGCTCATCACGGAGTCGACGCTAGGGCGATCGGCGCATCTGGCGCGTCGGTCTGGAGATGTGAATCCAGCTATGTCGCGGGATGTAGCTCAGGGATTTCTCAGCTGGTCGGGAATAGATTCCGTCGCGTGAAACGTGTGCTGGCGGTGGATGCCCTGCTGGCCGCCGCGGTTTTCCTCGTGGCCTTTGCCTTGACGCAGGAGGCCGTGCCGCTGCAGGTGGCGTTGGTGGCGCCGCTGATGTGGCGGAGACAGGCGCCGGCGCTGGTGTTCGGGCTGATCGCGGCGGCGGCGTTTGTCCAGTGGCTGCTGGACTTGCGGCTGCCGGCGGACATGGCGCTGCTGGTGGCGGTCTACACCGTCGGCGCGCACATGGCCCGGCGCTGGCTGATAGCGGCCGCCGCGTTGCTCGAAGCCGGCATCGTCCTGTACGCCATGGCCTGGGGCGGAGGATTCCTCGTCTCAGCGGCCTTCCTGACCATGGGCGCCCTCGCCGCGTCGGTGCTGGGCGCGGTGATGCGGCAACGGCGACAGCAGGTGACAGCCGACCGCGAGAGGGCCGTGGCCGAGGCGAGAAGGGCCGGGAGCGCCCCGAAAAACGACCGCATCGGCCTGCTCACACCCCGTGAACGCGAGGTCCTGGTGGAGTTGGCGGCGGGCCGGACCAACGCGGAGATCGCCGGCCGCCTGCACCTGGCCCACTCCACGGTCAAGACGCACGTGAGCCGGATCCTGCCGAAACTAGGGTTACGCGACCGCGCGCAGGCAGTGGTGTTCGCGTACGAGACCGGATTGGTCCGCCCGGGTTAGGGTGCTCGCTCGTGACTCCCGACGAGCTCAGCGCCCTCGACCGCGCCCACGTCTGGCACCCGTACGCGCCCATGCCCGGGCGGATCGATCCGCTGGTGGTCACCGGGGCCGAGGGGGTGCGGCTGCGGCTGGCCGACGGGCGGGAGCTGGTCGACGGCATGGCCTCCTGGTGGTCGGCGATCCACGGCTACCGGCACCCCGTGCTGGACGCGGCCGTGACGGAGCAGCTGGGACGGATGAGCCACGTGATGTTCGGCGGCCTCACCCACGAGCCGGCGGTCCGCCTGGCCACGAAGCTGGTGGAGATCACGCCGGAGCCGTTGCAGCACGTGTTCCTGGCCGACTCGGGCTCGGTGTCGGTGGAAGTCGCGATCAAGATGTGCCTGCAGTACTGGCGGTCGCTCGGGAAGCCGGGCAAGCGCCGCCTGCTGACGTGGCGACGCGGCTATCACGGCGACACCTTCCACCCGATGAGCGTCTGCGACCCCGAGGGCGGCATGCACTCGCTGTGGGCCGGCGTCCTGCCGGAGCAGGTCTTCGCCGATGCCCCGCCGGCCGAGTTCGAGCACGACTACGTGCAGCACCTCGTGGACCTGGTCGAACAGCACGCCGACGAGTTGGCGGCGATCGTCGTCGAGCCGGTCGTGCAGAACGCCGGCGGCATGCGTTTCCACGACCCCCGCTACCTGCACGTGTTGCGGGAGGTCAGCCTGGCCAACGACGTGCTGCTGGTGTTCGACGAGATCGCCACCGGCTTCGGCCGCACGGGCGAGCTGTTCGCCGCCGACCACGCGGGGATCAGCCCGGACGTCATGTGCGTCGGCAAGGCCATGACCGGCGGATACATGACCATGTCGGCCGCGCTGTGCACGTCTCGCGTGGCCGACGGCATCTCCAGGGGCGAGGTCCCCGTGCTGGCCCACGGGCCGACGTACATGGGCAACCCGCTGTCCTCGGCGGTGGCCAACGCGTCCATCGACCTGCTGCTGGGGCAGGACTGGCGGGCGGAGATCAAGCGCATCGAGACCGGCCTGCACGCCCTGGACGCCGCGCGGCAGGTCCCGGGCGTGCTGGACGTGCGGATCCTCGGCGCGATCGGGGCCGTGCAGCTCGACCACCCCGTCGACATGGCCGCCGCGCAGCGGGCCGCCGTCGATCACGGAGTGTGGCTGCGGCCGTTCAACGACCTCATCTACACCATGCCGCCGTACGTGATTTCCGACGAGGACCTGTCTCAGGTCTGCCACGCGATAGTCGCGGCCGCGACGGTCGGCTGAGAGCGGGGCGGGGCGAACCACTAACCTGATGGGTCGTGAACATCCTCGTGATCACCGGCACCGGCACCGGTGTCGGCAAGACCATGGTCACCGCGGCCTGCGCGGCCCTCGCGGTGGACAACGGCCAGCGGGTCGCCGTGGTCAAGCCCGCGCAGACGGGCGTCGGCCCGCAGGAGCCGGGTGACCTGGACGAGGTCGCGAGGTTCGCCGGCAAGATCACCACGCGTGAGCTGCGCCGCTTCCCGGAGCCGCTGGCCCCGGACACCGCCGCCGCCCGTGCCGGCATGCCGCAGGTGCACCCCGGCGAGATCGCCTCCGTGGTCGCCGAGCTGGCCGCCGAGCACGACCTGGTGCTGGTCGAGGGCGCGGGCGGGCTGCTCGTCCGGTTCGACGACGAGGGGGCGACCCTGGCCGACGTGGCCTGGGCGCTCAACGCGTTGGTCCTGATCGTCTCCCAGGCCGGCCTGGGCACGCTCAACCACACCGCCCTGACGGCCGAGGTGCTGCTCAAACGGGGCATCGAGTGCGCGGGCGTGGTGATCGGCAGCTGGCCGTCCGAGCCGGACCTGGCGTCGCGCTGCAACCTCGTCGACCTACCAGAGGCGGCCGGTGGTCCGCTGCTCGGCGCGCTGCCCGAGGGCGCAGGACTGTTGGACCCCTCAGACTTTCTTGAGGTCGCTCGGGCCGCCATGTCACCGTGGCTCGGCGGCACGTTCGATCCGGACGTGTTCGCCGAGCAGTTCACCGCGTGAGACTCGTAACACGATGTAGCCCGATGTGACGAGGTCGCGTGAGGCAGACTGCTGGCCAGCGTCACCCGAGTAAGGAGAGCCGCCTGTGACCGCCGTCGACACCGACATCCTCGCCGTCGCCCGTGAGCAGGTGCTGGAGCGGGGCGAAGGACTGGGCCAGGAGCAGCTGCTGGCAGTGCTGCGGCTCGGCGACGACCGGCTGGAGGAGCTGCTCCAGCTGGCCCACGAGGTGCGGATGCGCTGGTGCGGGCCGGAGGTCGAGGTCGAGGGCATCGTCAGCCTGAAGACCGGTGGCTGCCCCGAGGACTGCCACTTCTGCTCCCAGTCCGGCCGCTTCCCGTCGCCGGTGCGCTCGGCCTGGCTGGACGTCCCCGGCCTGGTGCGCAGCGCCCGTGAGACCCGCGACACCGGGGCCACCGAGTTCTGCATCGTGGCGGCCGTGCGCGGGCCGGACGCCCGGCTGCTCTCGCAGGTCCGTGAGGGCATCAAGGCCATCCGCGAGGACGGCAACGACATCCAGATCGCCTGCTCGCTGGGCATGCTCACGCAGGAGCAGGTGGACGAGCTCGTCGCGATGGGCGTGCACCGCTACAACCACAACCTGGAGACCGCCCGCTCGCACTTCCCGAACGTGGTCACCACGCACACGTGGGAAGAGCGCTGGGAGACCCTGCGCATGATCCGCGAGGCGGGCATGGAGGTCTGCTGCGGCGGCATCATCGGCATGGGCGAGAGCGTCGAGCAGCGGGCCGAGTTCGCGGCCCAGCTGGCCGAGCTGGGGCCCGACGAGTGCACGATGAACTTCCTCATCCCGCAGCCGGGCACCCCGTACGAGCAGTACGAGATCGTCGAGGGCCGTGACGCGCTGCGCACCGTCGCCGCGTTCCGGCTGGCCATGCCGCGGCCGCTGCTGCGCTTCTCCGGCGGCCGTGAGCTGACGTTCGGCGACCTGGGCACCAAGCAGGGCATGCTGGGCGGCATCAACGCCATCATCGTCGGCAACTACCTGACCAACCTCGGCCGCCCGGCGGCCCAGGACCTGGAGATGTTGGACGACCTGAAGATGCCGGTCAAGGCGCTGAACCAGTCGCTATGAGCACCGAGTTCTGCGCCCGCTGCGGGCGGGTCGAGGCCGACGGCGACCACACGCGCTGCGCGGTCCTGCTCGCCTCCATCGACCCGCCCCGGTTCTGCGCCGACTGCGGGCGGCGCATGGTCGTGCAGGTGACGCCCGCCGGATGGGTGGCGAATTGCAGCCGACACGGCGAGCGAACGTCGACGTCACCCTCGGTGGACTAGGGTCGCTCGAATGTCGGAGCAAGCGGGCGAGCGGGCCGAGCCGATGCGCATCCCGCCGGTGACCGAGAAGGACCCGGAGCCGGCCTCGTCGACGACGGCTGCTGCCGCGCCTCCGGCCACGGAGGTCCGGACGCCGTCGGTGGCCGAGATCATGGCCATGCTGCCGCAGCCCAGCCGTCCCCACGTGGTGATCAAGCGGGACCTGCTGCCGGCGGTCAGCGTGCTGTCCACGGTGGCCCTGACCGGGCTGCTGGTCGGCTGGCTGTGGTCGATCCTGGCGCCGGCGCAGCGCGTGATACTGGTGGACGGACAGCAGCTGCCGTTGCTGGACGAGAGCTACCACCGGTTCGACGACCTGATCCTGTTCGTGCTCATGGGCTTGGGCATGGGCCTGGTCGTCGGCGGTGTGGTGTGGCTGCTGCGGGAACGCCGCGGCCCGGTGATCATGATCGCCGCGGTGCTGGGGTCGGCGCTGGGCGCGTGGCTGGCCATGAAGGTCGGCGTCTCCTGGGCCGGCAGCCACTACGCCCTGTCCGGCACGCCGGCCAACCGCTCGGTGTTCGAGCAGGCCCCGGTTCTGGAGTCCACGTGGGTCATCCTGGCCCAGCCGCTGGCCACCGCCCTGGCCTACGGCACCCTCACGGCCTGGAACGGCATGGACGACCTGGGCCGCCGCCTCGGTTAGCCGTGATGCAGGGAAGGACGCCTTACCCTCGTTGAACGCAGGGAAGGACGCCTTACCTGCATGCCGCCATGCAGGTAAGGCGTCCTTCCCTGCATGAAGGTGGTCAGTTCGTGCTGGGACGGACGGAGAACTCCGACAGGGCGGCGGGGATGGCGCGGAGTTCGCGGAGGATCCCGGTCTCGCGGTTGAGGACGCGGCGGACCATTCGCAGGCGTCGCAAGGGGTTGCGCTCCTCCAGCAGGCCCTGGCGGTCCTCAATGGTCAGCAGGCAGTCGGCGGCCAGCAGGTGGGCCAGGGTCCCGGTGTCGGCGCCGATCTCGGGTTCCGACCAGTCCTCACGGTGCCAGGCGGCGTTGCAGTAGCGGCGATGCGCGGCCCGGGCCGACTCGGACAGCTGGGGCGCGGCGGCGACGCTCGCGCCGGCTACTTCCGCGTCGGGCAGCCATTCCACGCTGCCCAGCAGGTAGGGCGCGCTGGCGGAGTCCAGGTCCAGCAGGCGAAACCGGCGCTCGCCGCGCGTGACGATGTCGAACCGGCCGTCCGGCAGCCGGTTGACCTGGCGCAGCGTGGCCGAGCAGCCGACGTCGTGCAGCTGGGTAAGCTCGTCCACATCGGTGACCCAGCCCTGTCTCATCGCGACCACGCCGAAGCTGCGCCCGGTCACCGCGCCCGTCACCAGGTCCACGGTGAGCTGACGGTAGCGCGGCTCGAAGATGTGCAACGGCAAGGACGCCCCGGGCAACAGCACTGTGCCCAGCGGGAAGATCGGGAGCGTCTCGGCCACGGGGTCTACCGTACGTCGGAGGCTGACCCCCTGCTGGGTGGTCGCAGCACGGCGAAGGGGTCCGTGACGAGCATTCCGTGCCCCGTGAAGCGGAACAGCGCAGCTGGGCGGCCTCCGGACGGCCCCGGCGGGGAAGTGTGACCGGTGGCCTCGAGAAGTCCGCGCCGGGACAGGACACGCTGGAGGTTGGTCGCCGCGACCCGGTAGCCCAGCGCCGCCGAGTACAGGCCGCGCAGCGCCGAGATGGTGAACTCCGGCGGCGCCAGGGCGAAGCCGAGGTTGGTGTACGAGAGCTTGGCCCGCAGCCGGCCCTGGGCCCGCCGCACGATGGCCTCGTGGTCGAAGGCGGTGTCCGGCAGGCCGTCGACCGGGTACCAGGCGGTGTCGGCCGGCACCTCGGGGTCGACGTCGCACGGGATCAGCCCGACGAAGGCGGTGGCCACGATCCGGCCCCCGGGCACCCGGTCCGGGGCGCTGAACACGGCGAGCTGCTCGACATGTGCCAGCTTCCTGACGTCCACCTTCTCGGCCAGCTGCCGGCGGATCGAGGCCTCCACGTCCTCGTCCTCACGCAGCCGCCCGCCGGGCAGTGACCAGCGGCGAGCGTGCGGTTCCTGAGCGCGCTGCCAGAGCAGGACCTGGAGTGATTCCCGCCTCACTTGCAGCACTGCCGCCAGAACTTCATTGCCGGTCAACCCGGGGCGGCTGATAGGATCAGGCACGTTTTCGATTGTAAGGCGAAAACCGGGGGACCGCAAACCGAGGAGGAACCATGGCCGCTACCGCGCAGTTGGAGCGGACCGAGGACGGCTGGACCGGGGTCCAGCCGGACGCCGCCTGGCGGGAGGAGGTCCGACGACTGGCCGACAAGCACGACGCCGTCCTGCTCGCGCACAACTACCAGCTGCCCGAGATCCAGGACATCGCCGACCACACCGGCGACTCGCTGGCGCTGAGCCGCATCGCGGCCAGCAGCAGCGCGTCGACCATCGTGTTCTGCGGCGTGCACTTCATGGCCGAGACGGCGAAGATCCTCAGCCCGGACAAGCGGGTGCTCATCCCGGACGCCCGGGCCGGCTGCTCGCTGGCCGACTCCATCACCGGCGCGCAGCTGCGTGAGTGGAAGGCCCAGCACCCGGGGGCCGTCGTCGTCTCGTACGTGAACACGACGGCCGAGGTCAAGGCCGAGACCGACATCTGCTGCACGTCCTCCAACGCCGTCGACGTGGTCGCCTCCATCCCGGCCGACCGCGAGGTGCTGTTCTGCCCGGACCAGTTCCTCGGCGCCCACGTGCGCCGGGAGACCGGCCGGGACAACGTGCACGTGTGGGCCGGCGAGTGCCACGTGCACGCCGGCATCAACGGCCCCGAGCTGGCCGACCGGGCCGCCGCCAACCCGGACGCGGACCTGTTCATCCACCCGGAGTGCGGCTGCGCCACCTCGGCGCTGTACCTGGCCGGCGAGGGCGCGGTGCCGGCCGAGAAGGTCAAGATCCTGTCGACCGGCGACATGCTGACCGCCGCCCGGTCGACCAACGCCCGCAGCGTGCTGGTGGCCACCGAGGTCGGCATGCTGCACCAGCTGCGCAAGGCCGCGCCGGAGATCGACTTCCAGGCGGTCAACGAGCGGGCCTCGTGCCGGTACATGAAGATGATCACCCCGGCGGCGCTGCTGCGCTGCCTGCGAGACGAGGCCGACGAGGTCTTCGTGGACGCCGACACGGCCGCCCGGGCCCGCGGCGCGGTGCAGCGGATGATCGAGATCGGCCAGCCCGGCGGTGCCGAGTGAAGCCCCGCTGGGAGGCCTCCGCCGACCTTGTCGTCGTCGGAACCGGCGTGGCGGGGTTGACCGCCGCGTTGGACGCCCAGGCCTTGGGCCTGCGGGTTCTCGTCGTCACCAAGGCGGCTCTCGGCGACGGCAACACCCGCTGGGCGCAGGGTGGCGTGGCCGTCGTGCTGCCCGGCGAGCACGAGGAGGGCGACACCGTCGACCGGCACGTCAGCGACACGCTGACCGCCGGCGCGGGGCTGTGTGACGCCGCGGCGGTGGAGGCGATCGTCGGCGGCGGGCCGGCGGCGGTGAGCCGGTTGCGGCAGTGGGGCGCGGTGTTCGACCAGGGTTCGGACGGCAAGCTGGCGCGTACCCGGGAAGGCGGTCACACGGCGTTCCGCGTGGTGCACGCCGGCGGCGACGCGACCGGGGCCGAGGTCGAGCGTGCACTGCTGACGCAGGCCCGTGACGGCCGAATCGCCATGCTGGACAACCATGTTGCCGTCGAGACGCTGCGGACGCCGTCCGGGGCCGTCGGTGGTTTGCTTGTGCTGGACGGGAAAGGCGTTCCCGGCGTGCTGCGGGCGCCGGCCGTGCTGCTGGCGACCGGTGGTGTGGGCCAGATGTACCAGGTGACCTCGAACCCCGAGGTCGCCACGGCCGACGGCATAGCGCTGGCCCTGCGGGCCGGCGCCGTCGTCGCGGACCTGGAGTTCGTGCAGTTCCACCCGACCGTCCTGTACACGGGTTCGGGCGCTCGCGGGCGGTGCCCGCTGGTGACCGAGGCCGTTCGGGGCGAGGGCGCGGTTCTGGTCGACGCCAACGGTTCCCGGGTCATGGTCGGCGTGCATCCGCTGGCCGATCTGGCTCCCCGGGACGTGGTGTCGGCGGCGATCACCCGTCGCATGAACGAGACCGGCACCGATCACGTGTTCCTGGACGCCACCCACCTGGACGGGGAGGCGTTCCGTCGCCGCTTCCCGACCGTGCACGCGGCCTGTGCCGCCATCGGTGTCGACCCCTCGGTGGACCCGATTCCCGTTGCCCCGGCGGCTCATTTCTCGTGTGGCGGCGTTATGGCCACTGTGGACGGTCGGACCGCGGTGACCGGGTTGTACGCCGCCGGCGAGGTCGCCCGTTCCGGGCTGCACGGGGCGAACCGCCTGGCCTCCAACAGCTTGCTGGAGGGTCTGGTCGTCGGTTCCCGTGCCGCTCGGGCGGTGGTCGCCGACCGAGCCGCCGGCCTGCTCGACGATCCGCGCAGGGCGGAGCTGCCGCTCGGGCCGCTGGCCGCGGCCGTGACGGAGCGGGATGTGTTGCAGCGCACCATGTCCCGTCACGCCGCGATCGGGCGCAATGTCGAGGGCCTGGCCGCCGCGGCCGCCGTGCTGGAGAAGTCGACCGTCGTCCGTCCACTTCGGACGCGGGAAGCGGTCGAGGACGCCGCGCTGACCGTGGCCGCCGATATCCTGCTGGCGGTGGCCGCGGAGCGCACGGAGTCCCGCGGCTGCCATGTTCGCACCGACTACCCGGGCCGCAACGACGGCTCGTGGCAGCGGTCCATCCCCGTTCGACTGGACGCGGCCGGGCGGCCGTTCCTGTTCGAGCGGGCCTTGCTCGGGGGTGTGGCATGACCGTGGACATCGAGGACATGCGGCGGGTCATCAAGACCGCGCTGGCCGAGGATCTTCGTTACGGGCCGGACGTCACCACGCTGGCCACCGTGCCGTCCGAGTCCATCGCCGTCGGCAGCTTCACGCCGCGCAAGGCCGGGGTGATCGCCGGCGTGCCGGCGGCGCTGGCCGTGCTCGACGAGGTCACCGACTACGAGGTCGTGGCCAAGGTCGAGGACGGGTCCCGGCTGGCCGCCGGGGAGCCGGCGCTGGTCGTGCGGGGGCCCGTCCGAGGCCTCGTCACCGCCGAGCGGACGGCCCTGAACCTGCTGTGCCACCTCTCCGGCATCGCCACCGCCACGGCCGCGTGGGTCGAGGTCATCGCCGGCACCGGTTGCGCCGTCCGGGACTCCCGCAAGACCCTGCCCGGCCTGCGGCTGCTGGAGAAGTACGCGGTTCGGTGCGGCGGCGGCGTCAACCACCGGCTCGGGCTCGGCGACGCCATTCTCATCAAGGACAACCACGTCCAGGCCGCCGGCTCCGTCACCGCCGCCCTGGTGGCCGCCCGGTCCTACGCCCCCGAGCTCACGTGCGAGGTGGAGGTCGACACCCTGGACCAGCTCGACGAGGCCCTGGCCGCCGGCGCCGAACTCGTGCTCCTGGACAACTTCACCCCCGCGGACTGCGCGGAGGCGTTCCGCCGCACCAAGGCCGCCGGCACCGGCACGCTGCTGGAGGCCTCCGGCGGGCTGACCCTCGACGTCGCCCGGGCCTACGCCGAGACCGGCGTCGACTACCTGTCCGTCGGCGGCCTCACGCACTCCTCGCCCGCGCTGGACCTGGGGCTGGACATGTAGGGTTCGCCGGCTCTGGTGCGAGGTCGCGCCGGTCTCTGGAGCCGCGGGCCGGAAAAATCGCATCCTTCCAGCGATTTTCGCGGCCAAGGCGAAGAGACCGGCTTAGAGCGACCTCGCCCCGCGCGGCACGAGCGGCGAAGATACTGTCGGGGTGTGCGTCGACTCCTGCTTCCCGTGTGTCTGCTCACCGCTGCTGTCGCCGTGGCGGCGTGCACGGGCGAGCCGGCGCCGAGCCGGGCCGGGACCGTCGACGACAACACCACCATGACGCTGGCCGACTCCGCCGAGCCCGCCACCCTGAACCCCGTTCAGGGCTTCGCGCCCGAGGGTGGCTCGCGGATGTACGACGGGCTCGTCGGCTACCAGGCCGACCGGACCCTGCGGCCGGTGCTGGCCACCGACCTGCCGCAACCCTCGCCGGACGGCAAGTCGTGGACCGTCAAGCTGCACCAGCGGGTGCGGTTCTCCGACGGCAGCCCGCTCACCGCCGCCGACATCGTGGCCGAGTACAACGCCGTGCTCGACCCCGCCGGCCGGTCCCCGCTGCGGCCCGACTTCGACATGCTCGCCGGCGTCACCGCCGTGGACGAGCTGACGGTTCGCTTCGACCTGTCGTTCCCGTTCCCGTCCTTCCCCACGCGGCTGGTGCTCGGCGTCGTTCCGCACACCGCGCTGGCCGGCCCGCAGCCGCCCGGCACCGGCGCCTACTCCGTCGCCTCGTGGGACAAGGGCAAGCAGTTGCTGCTGGGGCTGAACAAGTACTACTACGGCGTGCCGCCCAAGGTCGTGAAGGTGACCGTCGCCTTCGTGCCCGACGACGCCACCCGGATCCAGCGCCTCCAGTCCGGCGCCTTCGACGGCATCGAGGTGCCGCCGTCCGAGGCGGTCGCCGTGGCCAAGTTCGACGGCGTCAAGGTCATCACCGAGGACACCGCCGACTACCGTGCCGTCACCCTGCCGGCCGGCGGCCCCGTGACCGGTGACCGGGCCGTGCGGCTGGCCCTGAACTTCGCCATCGACCGCAAGGAGCTCATCGGCACCGCGCTCGGTGGCAAGGGCACTCCGGCGTACACGCCGATGCCCGACTCGCTGCCCGAGTTCGTCGACCCGCAGGCGACCTACCGCTACGACTCGACCGCCGCCGGCCGCATCCTCGACCAGGCCGGCTGGGTGGCCGGCGCTGACGGCGTTCGTGCCAAGGCCGGCGTCCGGGCCGCGTTCACTGTCGGCTACCCCGGGGGCGACCTCGAACGCCGCTCCGTCGCGCAAGCGTTTGCCACCCAGCTCCGGGCCATCGGCTTCGACGTCACCGCCGCCCCTGACGCCGGTGCCGGCAGCGCCCAGATCGTCTCCGGCGGCAACCCCTTCGACCCCGACCTCGCCGTCCGCTCCGTCCTGCGCACCGGCGGCGCCGACAACACCACCGGCTACAGCGACGCCGCCGTCGACTCCGCCCTGGACACCGCCCACCGGGCCACCGACCCGGCCGCCCGCGCCACCGCCTTCCGCTCCGCCCAGCGCGCCTACGTCGGCGACCCCGGCCTGGTCACCCTGGCCTTCGTCACCCACACCTACGCCGTCCACGACAACTGGGCCGGCTCCGTCCCGGTCATCGAGCCCGCCGTGCACGGGCCGTTGACCTGGGGCCCGTGGTGGAACCTGGAGACCTGGACCATTCGCTGAGACGCCGAGGGGCGCGACCTCGCGGCCGCACCCCTTTCCGCCGGCTCGATCACCGTCGGTGGAAGGTGATGGTCTCGCCGTTCTTGGTGAAATTGCCGATGTACGCGTAGTTGCGGAAGCCGCCGTCACCCTGGTGCACGAAGGTGCCGTCCTCGAACGTGGCCCAGCGGTACCGGGACGACTTCGCGATCACGGATTTGCACTCGGTGTACACCGCGGTGCCCGATGCTTCCTGGATCTCGCCGTGCAGGTCGTACGTGGCCGCCGCGGACTCCTTCCACACGATGATGTTGTACTTTCCGGCGGCGTCCCAGGTCTGCATTTCCTTGGCCTTGCCGCTCAGGTCGCAGGTGTTGAGCTCCAGGGCGGAGGCCCCGGCCGAGACGGGCAGTGCCGTGGCGAACGCGACGGCCGCGGTGATGGCGGCGGCGGTGATGGCCGCGGCGCGATGGGTGGACTTCATCGGTTTTCTCGTTCCTTCCGGATCAGGGTTTGTTGAAGTCGACGACGCCGTTGTTCTTCGTGAACCAGCCGACCATGCCCCAGTTCTCGTAGCCGCCCTTGCCCTGGTTCTCGAAATGGCCGTCGTCGAACACCCAGAGTCCGTAGTAGATGCCCTCCCACCGGATGTTGGCGTAGAGGACCTTGTTGTTCAGCTGCTCCTGGTAGTGCTGGGCCAGGTTCATCATGATCACGTTGTAGTGCTGGCCGGCCAGGTGGAAGGCCTTGTCGATCGAGTCCTTGACCAGCTGGGCCTGGTTGTCCTCGGCCAGCTGGCTGATCGCGCCGCCGATCCGGGGCCCGAGCCCACCGCCCGTGCGGTCCGAGACGATGTCGACGGTCGGGTTGTGCGTCGTCTGGACCGAGGCCAGCGCCGGGCCGGCGCCGGCGCCCACCAGAGCGAACGCGGTCAGGGCCATCGCGGCGAGCAGCTTGCGCACCACGGCTCAGCCCTTCTTGTGGAAGTTGACGACGCCGGCGTTGCCGGGGCGGTCGAACCAGCCCCGGAAGGCCCAGTTCTCGTAGCCGCCCTTGCCCTGGTTCTCGAACCGGCCGGAGTCGAAGACGTAGATGTGGAAGTCGGGGTAGCCGGAATCGTGCGCGACCGCGTCGTAGACGACGTTGTTCAGGGTGAAGGTGAACTTGTTGCCGGTGTTGATCACCATGACGTTGTAGTTCTCGTGCAGTTCCTGGGCGTTGAAGGCGGCCTCCAGCAGGCTCTTCACGTAGCCGGGCCGGTTCTCCTTGAGCTTGTTGGCCGCCTCGATCGCGTCGAGGATCGTCTTGGTGATGTCGAGGACGTGGCTGAACGCGTCCACCCCGATGCCCTGCGCGCTGGCCGCGGCGGCCGGCGCGTTGTGCTGGGCCGGTGCGGCCATCGCGCCGGCGCTGGGCAGCACGACGCCGCCGATGATGGCGGCGCCGACGGCGGCGGCGGTCATTTTCCTGCTCAGGATTCCCATTTTTTCACTCCCGGTCGTGCTGGTGTCGCCGCGCGGCCTGGTACGACGGTGCGGCGGATCGAATGGCGATTCACGGGCGGCCGGCAGCACAACATGAGACAATCTCGGTTTGTTGTGTCGCGGCCTGCCCGAGTTGGGTGCTACGGGGAAAAGGATGCAATTCGGAGGCTTTGGGTGGCAATCGCCTGCTCCGTATTTACCCGTGAAAGTGGCACGTTCGAACTCTCTACTCTTCGGTAATATGAGGTATATTCATGTGTTCGTCCATGTCGTGCAGGAAGTAGGGGGACAATCGGGCGATCCGGTTGTTCGAGGACAACCGAAATGCGGATGCCGTGCCGCGGCCGAGTCTGACCGGCCGGTGCCGGCCGGGTTGACGGGCGGCGTCGGTACCCTGATGGCCATGCTCAACCGCACCGACCTGCGTGGTCACGTCCCGTCCCCGGCCCAGCTGCGCGTCACCCTGCCGCGCGCCGAGGTTGACGTGGACGTCGTGCTGCATCAGGTGCGGCCGATCGTGGAGGCGGTGCGGGACCGGGGCGTGCCGGCGGTGCTGGAGTTCGCCGAGCGGTTCGACCGGATCCGGCCGGCGTCGGTGCGCGTGCCGCAGGCCAGGATCGCGCAGGCCCTCCAGGAGCTGGACCCGAAGGTCAGGGCGGCGCTGGAGGAAGCCATCGTCCGGACCCGGAAGGTGCACGCGGACCAGCGCCGGCAGGACAAGACCACCGAGGTCGTGCCGGGCGGCACCGTGACGGAGCGCTGGGTGCCCGTGGACCGGGTGGGCCTGTACGCGCCGGGCGGCGTGGCGGTGTTGGCGTCGAGCGTCGTGATGAACGTGGTGCCGGCGCAGACGGCGGGCGTGGGCTCGCTCGTGGTGTGCTCGCCGCCGCAGGCCGAGCACGGCGGCCTGCCGCACCCGACGGTCCTGGCCGCGTGCGCGCTGCTGGACGTCGACGAGGTGTGGGCGGTCGGCGGCGCGCAGGCGATCGCGCTGCTGACGTACGGGGGCGTGGACACCGACGGCGCGGAGCTGACGGCGGTGGACATGATCACCGGCCCGGGCAACATCTACATGACGGCGGCCAAGCGGCTGCTGCGGGGCATGGTGGGCATCGACTCCGAGGCCGGCCCGACGGAGATCGCGATCCTGGCCGACGACACCGCGGACGCGGTGCACGTGGCGGCCGACCTGATCAGCCAGGCCGAGCACGACACGCTGGCGGCGAGCGTCCTGGTCACGGACTCGGAGCGGCTGGCCGACGCGGTCGACGCCGAGCTGCACCGGCAGGTGGGCGCGACCAAGCACAGCGCCCGGGTGGCGGAAGCGTTGGCGGGCCGGCAGTCCGGCTGCATCCTGGTGTCCACTGTGGACGACGGGCTGAAGGTCGTGAACGCCTACGCGGCCGAGCACCTGGAGATCCAGACGGCCGACTCCCGCGCGGTGGCCGCCCAGGTCCGCAACGCGGGCGCGGTGTTCGTCGGCGCCTACGCGCCGGTCTCGCTCGGCGACTACTGCGCCGGCTCCAACCACGTGCTGCCCACCGCCGGTTGCGCCCGTCATTCCTCCGGCCTGTCCGTGCAGACCTTCCTGCGCGGCATCCACGTCATCGACTACACCGAGGACGCGTTGCGCGACGTCGCCGATAAGGTGGTCGCGCTGGCCAACGCCGAGGACCTGCCCGCTCACGGCCAAGCCGTCACCGCACGCTTCAAGGACGCCTGAATGACCGAACCGATTGGCGCGCGCGTCCAGCTCGCCGACCTGCCGCTGCGCGAGGACCTGCGTGGCCGCACGCCCTACGGGGCGCCGCAGCTGGACGTGCCGATCCGCCTGAACACCAACGAAAACCCGTACCCGCCGCCGCCGGAGCTGGTGGCCGACCTCACCGCCGCGGCGGCTGAGATCGCGACCACCCTGCACCGCTACCCGGACCGCGACGCGATCGCCCTGCGCACGGAGCTGGCGGCCTACCTGGCCGCGTCCACGGGCGTGCCGGTGACCACGGCCAACGTCTGGGCGGCCAACGGCTCCAACGAAATCCTGCAGCAGCTGTTGCAGGCCTTCGGCGGCCCGGGCCGCAGCGCGCTGGGCTTCGAGCCGTCGTACTCGATGCACCCGATCATCGCGGCCGGCACCCGCACCGACTGGGTGCCGACGCCCCGCCGCGCCGATTTCTCCCTGGACACCGGGGAAGCGGCGCGGATCCTCGTCGAGAAGGCGCCGGACCTGGTGTTCATCACCAGCCCGAACAACCCGACCGGCCAGGCCATCCCGCTCGACCAGCTGCGCGAGCTGATCGCCGTGACACCGGGCATTGTCGTCATCGACGAGGCCTACGCGGAGTTCAACGAGCACGCCAGCACGCTGGGTCTGCTGGAGGAATTCGCCGAGAAGCTGGTCGTCACCCGCACCATGAGCAAGGCGTTCGCCTTCGCCGGCGGCCGCCTCGGCTATCTGGCAGCGGCGCCGGCGCTGGTCGACGCGTTGCAGCTGGTGCGCCTGCCGTACCACCTGTCCTCGCTCACGCAGGCGGCCGCGCTGGCCGCGCTCCGGCACGGCGACCGCACGCTGGAATCGGTGGCCAAGCTGGTCGCCGAACGCCATCGCGTGGTGGACGCGTTGGCCGGCCTGGGTTTCCAGGTCGTGCCCAGCGACGCCAACTTCGTCCTGTTCGGACGGTTCGACGACGCCAAGGCCGCCTGGCAGTCCTATTTGGACCGTGGCGTGCTGATCAGGGACGTCGGCATCGCCCACCACCTCAGGGTCAGCATCGGGACGCCGGAGGAGAACGACGCGTTCCTGGCCGCCAGCAAGGAGATCGTCCGATGAGGGAGCTTGCGACCGAATCCGTCGAGCACAGGGACTGTCGCAGTTGCGACGAGCCCTGCGAGGAGCTTCTGTGACCCGTATCGGGCGTGTTGAGCGCGCCACCAAGGAATCCTCCGTGCTGGTCGAGATCGACCTCGACGGCACGGGCAAGGTGGAGATCGACACCGGTGTGCCGTTCTTCGACCACATGCTGACCGCGTTCGGCGTGCACGGCAGCTTCGACCTGGTGGTGCGGGCGACCGGCGACGTGCACATCGACGCCCACCACACCGTCGAGGACGTGGCCATCGTGCTGGGCCAGGCCATTCGCCAGGCCCTGGGCGACAAGTCGGGCATCCGCCGCTTCGGCGACTGCTGGATCCCGATGGACGAGTCGCTGGCCCACGCGGCGATCGACGCCAGCGGCCGGCCGTACTGCGTGCACGTCGGCGAGCCGGAGTCGATGGAGTCCTTCACCGTCGGCAACAACTACGCGACCGTGCTCAACCGGCACGTGTTCGAGTCGCTGGCCTTCCACGCCCAGATCGCGCTGCACGTCCGCGTGATCCACGGCCGGGACCCGCACCACATCACCGAGGCCGAGTACAAGGCCATCGCCCGCGCGCTGCGGGCGGCCACCGAGCCCGACCCGCGCGTCTCGGGCGTGCCGTCCACCAAGGGGGTGCTGTGATGTCGCAGCATCAGTACATCGCCATCGCGCTGCTGGCCGTGGCCGGCTTCCTGATCGGTGGCGTCTACACGATGGTGAAGCAGGCCTCCAGGATCGCCGCCCTCGTGCTGGGCGTGCTCGCCCTGCTGGCCGCCGGCGGCGCTGTCGCCTGGTTCATGTCGAGCTGAGGTACGTCGCGGGCACGTGACCGGTGAGCCAGACTCCATTGGCGCTCAACCGAAACACGTGCCCGTCGGCCTGCATGCGGGCGGCGTCCACGGCCAGCACGACCGGCTTGCCCCGGCGTGCACCCACCTTCACGGCGGTGGGGACATCGGGCGACAGGTGCACGTCGTGGCGGGCCATCGGCCGCAACCCCTCGGTCATGATGGCGTCGAGGAATTTCGCGACCGTGCCGTGATAGAGCGTGGCCGGCGGGGTGGCAACGGGCAGGTCGAGCTCGACCGGCACGGTGTGGCCCTGGTTGGCGCGGATCCGGGCGCCGGTGTCATCGAAGGCGAAGCGGCGCTTGTCGTTGCTGGTCACGACGTGGTCGAGCTGCTCGCGGGTGATGTTCAGGGCGGCGAGCAGGCCGTCGACCTCGGTCCAACCGTCGGTCGTGAGCCGGATGCCGATCTCGTCGGGCGCGTGTCTGAGATGTCGGGACAGCCGCTTGGAGATCCGGATCATGTCTTTGTCGTTCATGTGCCGGAAGTGTGGGCGGCAGGAGGTGAATGTGTCCAGCGGATTGCCGGGGCCGGGCAGCCGGTCCGGGCGGCCCGCCGTGTGGTCAGCGCGGCCTGCCGGTTTCAGGCGGCCAGGTCGAGTTCGTTGAACACGTGGTCGGCCAGCAGCACGTCGACGCCGGCCAGGCCGGTGGAGCAGAACAGGGTGATCTGGCCCTCGCTGATCCGGCCGGGCAGGTCGCCGGCGATGATGCCGCCGAGATGGGCCAGCTTGCGGCCGGTGAAGAACGGGTTGCCGTAGGCGGCGGCCTGCGCGGGCGAGTCGCTGGCGACGATGGCGGCCACGCTGGCCAGCTCGGGCGGCAGCTCGCTGGCGCCGCGCAGCTTGGGGCCGATGGTGTTGACGTGGCAGCCGGGGGCGAACGCGGTGGCCGGCAGGACCGGGCGCGTCGACTTGGTGGCCACCAGCACGACGTCGGCGTCCCGCACGGCCTCGACGGAGTCGGCCAGGTCGATGGCGTTGAGCCCGAGCTCGTCACGGGCCCGGGCGGCGAACTTGGCCCGGTTCTCGGGAGTCGGCGAGCTCACCCGGACCTCGCTGAAGGTGCGCACGGCGCAGGCGGCCCACAGCTGCGCCCACGACTGCGTGCCGGAACCGATGACGGCGCACACCGAGGCGTCGTGCTTGGCCAACGCGTCGACGGCCGCGCCACCGAGGGCGCCGGTGCGCAGCGCGCCCAGCGCCGTGCCGACGACGACGCCGCGCAGCGTGCCCTTGTTGTCCCACACGGCAACCAGCTGGTCGGCGTGGCCGGGCCACAGGCCGTAGCAGCGGAAACCCACGGTGCCGGCGGCATTTCCGCCGACCGTGAAGACGAGCTCCGTGGAGCCGACGTCGATCCCGGTTCGTGGCGGGGCTTTGAGCGTGCCGCGGTGGGCATCCACGAGGGCGTCTCGCGAAACGCGGACCGCCGCCCCGGCCAACAGGGCGGTGCGCACCTCGGCGTCCGAGATCACCTTCACGTGTCCAGTCTGCGACTGCCGACACCGGCCTTCAAGCACAGTCGGGCAGCTGCATCCTTATGGCGCAACGGTGATCACTGTCCGGCGCGCGTGGCGCTCAGTCGATACCCCCCTCGGCGGCGGCACGCAGCCGGGGCGCTCCCGGACCGTAGCCGGCCATGCGGTCCTCGGCGTTGAACAGCGTGCACACCCGCAGCGACAGGCAGCCGCAGCCCACGCAGCCCTCCAGCTTGTCGCGAAGTCGTTGCAGGGCATCGATTCTGGCGTCCAGCTCGGTCTTCCACTCCCGCGACAGCCGGGCCCAGTCCGCCTTGGTCGGCGTGCGCTGCTCGGGCAGCGTGGCCAGCGCCGCGCCGATGTCCTCCAGGCTGAGCCCGACTCGTTGCGCCGTGCGGATGAACGCCAGCCGGCGCAACACCGAGCGTGGGTAGCGGCGTTGGTTGCCGCCGGTGCGCTCGGCGGCGATCAGGCCGCGTTCCTCGTAGAACCGCAACGCCGTCTGCGCGACTCCGCTGCGTTCGGACACCTGGCCGATGGACAGCCAGTCGGGGAGTTTCACCACCCGTTGAGCCTAACCTGGAGTTAACTCGAACACTCAGACGCCTCGCTGCCGCGGCACCATCATTAGCCGATCGGGGCGCTCCACCACCGCGACGCACGGCCGCACCCGGCCCAGCGTGGGCAGCAGCTGCCAGCGCTGCGCGATCGTGGCGACCGTGACCGTGAACTCCGTCCACAGGAACGAGCCCCGATCGTCGCACTCGAACGGCACGAAGGCGCCGCGCGGCTGGTGCGCGCAGCGGTCGGCGCGCCAGCGGTCCGGGTCGAACGTCCCGGGATCGGCGTACACCGCCGGATCCCGGTGCAGCGAATGGGGCCGCAGCAGCAGTTCCGCGCCCGGCGACAGCGGGATTCCGCCCAACCGAACGGGTTTCACCACCGTGCGCATCACCAGCAACACCGGATGCAGGCGCAACACCTCGCTCACGACGCGTCGGGTGTAGCGCAGGTTGGGCAGGTCCGATGCGGTGACGCGCCGGCCCGCGAGCACGGTGTCCACTTCAGCGTGCAACCGCGCCGCCGCGTGCGGATGCGAGGCGAGCTCGTGCCACATCCACGCCAGCGTCGCGGCCACGAAGGCCGTCAGGCAGCCGCGGAGCGGCTCCGCGGCCGGGAAGAACCGCCGCATCAACAGCGTGATCGTGGACTGGCCGTCGACCTGGCCGCGGTGCACCGGCTCGTAGCCGGCCATCGCCGCGTTCACGTCCAGCTCGACGCCGGGCCGCCAGCTCAGGGGCAGTTGCCGGGCCCGTTCGGCGACCGTGGCCACCAGGCTGGCCAGGTCGCCGTCGGTCAGCCGCCGGGTCCGTTCGGCCACCACGCCGGCGTAGCGCCGGGGGTCGCCGATCAGCACCGCCCGGACCAGCTCGGGCGCGGTGACCGCGTGCACCAGCCGTGGCCCGATGTACAGCGAGGTCAGGCCGGGGCCGCCCGCGGCCAGCGAACCGAGCAGACCCAGCGGATCACCGGCGACGGCTGCCTCCATATGTCCCATCCTGATGACGCCTATCGGCCGTGGCAATCGTCGCCCGGACACGATGGCCCGGCGGCCCGCGTATCTTCCGACCAGGTGACCGGCTGACCGGGCAGGCGGGGCCTACAGTCGTGGGCAGTGCGGCGGCCCGGACCCGGTTCCGCGTTACGTGCACCCCTGCAAACCGTTACGCAACGGTTTTCATTCAGCCGGTCGACCCCCACAATCACCGGTATGAACCAAGCCATCACCGTGGGAGTCGTCGACTCCGAGGCCCTGGTGCGCGGCGGTATCCGCCGTGTGCTCGAACAGGCGCCGGACGTGCGGGTCGTGGCCGAGGCCGCCAGCGGTCTCGGAGCGGTCGAACTCGCGCGCAAACATGTGCCCAGAGTGCTGCTGATGGACGTGCGGATGCCCGGGATGGACGGCCTCGCGGCCACCGAGCAGGTCCGCGCGCTGTCACCGGCCACCGCCGTCGTGCTGCTCACCTCCGTGGCCGACGACAGCCACATCCGGCGGGCCCTGCGGGCCGGCGCCACCGGTTTCCTGCTCAAGGACGGCAGTCCACGCGAGCTGGTCACCGCCGTGCGGGCCGTCGCCGCCGGGGAGGCGATGCTGTCGCCGGCCATCACCCGCCGGGTGCTCGACCGCATCGTCGACATCGACCCCGAACCGGTCGAGCGGGCCCGCACGCTGGTCAACCACCTGACCGGCCGCGAGCGCGAGGTCCTGGGCCTGCTGGCGCAGGGCATGGGCAATCTCCAGATCGCCCGCAAGCTCTACCTCAGCGAGGGCGCCGTGAAGGCCCACGTGAGCCGGCTGCTGACCAAGCTCAGCTGCGACAACCGGGTGCAGGCCGCGATTCTCGCGCACAACGCCCGTCTGGTCAGCGCCTGACGGAAAGCGCATTCCGGTGGCGTCCGCCGCCCACCGGTGCGCTCGGCCGACCGAAGGCTCAGCCGACCGACTGCTCAGCCGACCGGGCTCTCCGCCGGTGGCGGGCCGGGCGCGGTCCAGGCCACCAGGTCCTCCCGGGTCCGCAGACCGAGCTTGGTCCGGATCCGGTTGAGGCGATACGCGACGGTCCGCACGCTCACGCCCAGCCGCGCGGCGATCTCCGGATTGGTCAGTCCGGCCGACACCAGCGAGGCGACCTCCCGCTCGTCGGGGGCGAGATCCTCGGCCGGTCCGCCGACCGTCACGGTCCACACATCGTGCAGGGCATAGGCCATCACCTGGTCCCGCGTGAGCCGCCCGACCTCGGCGGCGATGCGGTCGATCTCGTCGTCGTCGGGCACGCCCCAGTCGCCGAGGCTGCCCTCGACCTGACGCCGCCAGGCGGGCTCGGCGTAGAGCCGGTCGCCGCCACGGATGTAGCGGGCCGCGCAGAACAGCCGGATCGCCCGCTCGCCGTCGCCCCGGCCGCCGGCCACCATGGCCAGGCCCTCCAGCGCGAACGGCACCTCCAGCCACGACGCCGGCGCGTTGCGCAGGCTGTCGGCGAAGAACTCCTCGGCCGAGGCCAGCGAGCCGCGACGCAGGGCGATGGTGCCGGCGGTGTGCAGCGCCAGGCTCATGCCGTGGCAGACGGGCCCGGCCCGGAAGCGCCGGAGCGCCGAGGTGATGAGCTCGTCGGCCCCGTCCAGGTCGCCCTGCCAGTGCGCGGTCAGCGCCAGCCGCTCCAGGACCATGGCGACGGCGGTCTCGTCGCGCAGGCCCTCGGCCAGCGCCAGAGCCTCGGCGAAGCGCTCGTGGGCGTCGTCGAGGCGCTCGGTGGCCTGGCACACCGCCCCCATGGTGTACAGCGCCCCGATGAGCGGCACGGGCTCGCCGGTGGAGCGGGCGAGCGCCAGCGCCTCGGCCAGGTGCGTGACGGCCTCTCGGGCGTCGCCCTGCACGGCGGCGAGGTAGCCAGCGTAGGTGAGCAGCAGGCAGCGGTGCTCGGGCCGGCTCCGAACCCGGTCCAGGGCGGCCCGCAACAGCTTGCGGCCCTCGGTGAGGAAGCCACGTGGCATCCAGCAGCGGACGGTGGCGATGGTCAGGACCGCGTTGCGCTCGTCGTCGACCGACGCGGTCCAGCGCACCGCCACCATCAAGTTGTCGATCAATCCCTCCAGTCGGCGCTGCGCCGCCAGCGGGAACCACACGGGCTCCCGGACCAGCGGCTGGGCCAGCTCGGTCAACCAGCTCGTCAACCGGTCGTGGGTGGCGGCCCCGTCCTCGGAGGCGTCGAGACGTTCCCGCGCGTACAACCGGATGGACTCCAGCATCCGCAGCCTCGACGAGCCCGCCGTGGTGATGAGCGAGCCGGCCTGCAGGCGAAAGGCCAGCTCGAACACCTGCTCCGGGCGGAACTCGTCGTCGGCGCAGACCGCGATCGCCGTGTCCAGATCGAACGTACCGGCCAGCACCGACAGCCGGCGGAACACGACCTGCTCGTCCGGCCCGAGCAGCTGGTGGCTCCAGTCGATGGCCTGCCGAAGGCTGCGTTGACGTGCAGATCCAGTGCGATTCGACGTTGTCAACAGCTCCAGCCGGCCGGCCAGCCGATCATGGATCGCGCCGACCGAGAGCATCGGGATCCGGTGCGCGGCCAGCTCGATGGCCAGCGGGCTGCCGTCCAGCTCGGCGCACACGGCGGCGATCTGCCGGACGGTGCCCTCGTCCAGCCCGAAGTCCTTGTCCCGCTCGCGGGCCCGGTCGATGAACAGCCGCACGGCGTCGCTGCGCAGCGGATCGGACTCGCGGCTGGGCAGTGTCAGCCCGTCGAGGGAGAACACCAGCTCACCGGGGATGGAGAGCGCTTCCCGGCTGGTGGTCAGCACGCGCAGCCCACGGCAGCGCCGCAGCGCGAGGTCGACGAAGCGGGCGCTGGCGTCGACCAGGTGCTCGCAGTTGTCCAGCACCAGCAGCGTCCGCGTGCCGCGCAGCACGTCGAACAGCGCCTCGGTGATGGTCCGCCCGGGCAGCTCGCGCACGCCGAAGGCGCCGGCGATGACCTGGGTGATGCGGTCGCCGTCGTCGAGGCTGTCCAGCTCGACCAGCACCGCCCGCTGCGGCAGCCGCCCGGCCACCTCCAGCGCCAGCCGCGTCTTGCCGACACCGGCCGGTCCCACGAGCGTGATCAGCCGGCGTTGCCCGAGCAGCGTGCTCAGGCGTTCGATCTCGGGGCGGCGTCCGACGAAGCTGTCGACCAGGGCCGGCAGCGCGCCCGGGATCTCGGAGTTCACCGCGGACGGCATGGTGGCCCGCGCGGCGGAGGTGGCCCGTCGGCGATAGGCCCGCTGGCGGCAGGCGTTGGAGCAGTAGCGCACGCGGTGCTGGTCGGCGAGCACCTGCCCGCAGACCGCGCAACTCCGTTCCGCCGACGACATCGCCGCCACGCTAGCAGCAGGTGGCCTGGTCGAAATGATGGTCACCCGATCAGCCGGGCTGCCCGGACGGCGTATCCATCGACCAGGGGTTTACGCCCGTTCGACGGAACCGATCGGCCCACGACACGGATGCGCAGCGATTCGGGCACGGCGCGGTGTGGCGCTGACGATCTTGGCAGAATGTGCGCCCGTGACCGCTAGGACGCTCATCTGGACTCCTGTGCCGACCGCCAAGCTGCAGATGCGGCTGCACGAGGAGGGCGAGGGACCGGCGGTGCTGGTCCCCGTGGGCTCCGGCACCGTGGTGCTGCCCGCCCTCACCGCGCGCTTCCCGCGTGCCGTGGCGCTGGCCCGCACCTGCCTGCGCATCGGCGAGCGGGCGCTGGCCGTGCGCTGGGACGACAACGCCGTCACCGCGCACCCCATCTACGAGAAGGCCCTGTACGGCTGGGCCTGGGGCGCGCACCGGGACGTGCTGACGCTGCTGGAGGCGACCAACCCGCGCGGCGGGGCGGCGCGGGTCCTGCTGCGCGGCATGTTCCTCGTGCACAGCGACAAGCGGGACCAGCGCAGCCGGCACGACGCCGTGGCGCGGCACTTCGGCGAGACGCTGGACGCCGCCGACCAGGCGATGCTCAACCGTGTGCAGGACTGGCCGTCAGGCGGCCCGCAGGCGTTGGCGGCGCTGTTCACCGCCGCCGGGCGGGACGACGTGGCGCAGGTGGCGTCGCTGGTCGACGCCGGTCACGCCGACGCGTGGCTGGCCAAGCTGCCGGCCGACGCCAGCCGCAGGGTGGTGAAGGAGGCCCCGCTGAACACCGTGCTGCCGGTCGTGCCGGTCACGCAGGGGATGGCGCCGTCTTGATTTTCTTGCGGGAGCCGGTGATGAACTTGCGGCCCGGCGTCTCCACGAACGTGAACAGGGCCCAGGACAGGCCCAGGCTGACGCCGAACATGGCCAGCACGACCACCAGCCCGGCCGGCGCGCTGAGGGAGATCGTGCCCGGCAGCAGCGTCTTCACGGCGCCGAGCACCAGCACGTGCACCATGTAGAACGAGAACGACCACTCGCCGAGCCGCTCCATCACCGGCAGCCGCCACACCGAGTGGGTGCCGCGCAGGTCGGCCAGCGCGGCCGCGGGGATCAGCAGGCTGAAGCCGAGCAGCGTGCAGAAGGTGTTGCCGAAGGCGCTGGGCAGCGCCGGCACCACGAAGTAGCCGATCAGGGTCACGCCCAGCGCGACGTCGAGGCCCGGGCCGCGCCACCGGCCCAGCATCACCAGGCGGGCCAGCGCGATGCCGAGCGTGAACTCGCCGAGGCGGGCCAGCGGCAGGAAGTAGACCGGCCACGAGACCGGGTGCACGGTGATGGCGATCGGCACCGCGACCACGGCCAGCACGCTGACCGCCGCGAACACCATCGCGCCGCGGGCCTGTAGGTGCCGGGCCAGCCGCCCGAACAGCGGGAACGTGACGTAGAACAGCAGCTCGCAGACCAGGGACCAGCTGACCGGGTCGAGGCTCTGGTAGTAGAAGTAGTCCGGGATCCACGAGTGCACCAGCAGCACGTTGGCCGCCAGCTGGCCGCCCGTCGGCACCATCTCGGAGCCGATGGTCAGGGCCAGCACCAGCGCCAGCAGCAGGCAGACCAGGTGCACCGGGTAGATGCGGGCGACCCGGCGGCGCAGGAAGCCCAGCGCGGTGTCCTTGGGCCGGGACGACCACATCAGCACGAAACCCGACAGGATGAAGAAGAACGACACGCCGGTGCCGCCGGCCTGGAACACGGTGGCCATCACGTTGGCCGCCGGGCCGGGGCCGAAGAAGCCGAAGTTGCGGACGTGCATGCCGAACACCAGGAAGGCGCCGGCCCAGCGCAGGCCGGTCAGCGACGGCAGGCGTCCACCCAGTGACTCGGTCCCGGGGCTCGTGGTTCGGCCTGGGGTGGCCAGCTGAGTCAAGGTGCGTCCTTCGATCGGCTCGTCGGCGGCAGCAGCCGGCTACGGTACGACACCGGCAATAGCCCGTAAGACGGACGAGCTACTCGAATAGTTGGTCTGCCGGGGAGAATGCGTTCCGTAGCGTGATGGAGATCACGTTCGTGTCGGCCCTCTAAGCTGTGCGCGTGCCCCGTGTAGTCGTGCTGGATTACGGATCAGGCAACCTCCGCTCGGCCGAACGCGCGCTGCGCCGCGTCGGCGCCGATGTCGAGGTGACCGCCGACCATCGTGCCGCGCTCGCCGCGGACGCCCTCGTGGTGCCCGGCGTCGGCGCGTACGCGGCGTGCATGACGGGCCTGAACGCCGTGCGCGGCGGCCGCATCATCGGCGAGCGGCTGGCCGGCGGACGGCCAGTGCTGGGCATCTGCGTCGGCATGCAGATCCTGTTCGAGCGCGGCGTCGAGCACGGCATCGAGTCCGCCGGCTGCGGCGAGTGGCCGGGCACCGTGGAACGCCTGCACGCCGACGTGTTGCCGCACATGGGCTGGAACACCGTGCGCGCCGCCGAGGGCTCCGTCCTGTTCGACGGCCTCGACGGCGACGCCCGGTTCTACTTCGTGCACTCCTACGGCGTGCGCAAGTGGGAACTGGTGCCGGACAGCGACACCCTGAAGGCCCCGATGGTGACGTGGGCCAACCACGGCGAGGACTTCGTGGCCGCGGTGGAGAACGGCGCGCTGTGCGCCACCCAGTTCCACCCGGAGAAGTCCGGCGACGCCGGCGCGCACCTGCTGGAGAACTGGCTGGCCAGCACGCGATAGGGTCCTACCCGTGACGTTCTACCTGCTCCCCGCCGTTGATGTCGCCGACGGCAAGGCTGTCCGGCTGGTCCAGGGCGAGGCCGGCACCGAGACCTCCTACGGCGACCCGCTCGAGGCCGCGCTCGCGTGGCAGAACGACGGCGCCGAGTGGATCCATCTCGTCGACCTCGACGCCGCGTTCGGCCGTGGTTCCAACCGCGAGCTGCTCGCCGGCGTCGTCGGCAAGCTGGACGTGAAGGTGGAGCTGTCCGGCGGCATCCGTGACGACGAGTCGCTGGCCGCCGCGCTGTCCACCGGCTGCACCCGGGTCAACCTCGGCACCGCCGCGCTGGAGAACCCGCAGTGGTGCGCCAAGGCCATCGCCGAGCACGGCGACAAGGTGGCGGTGGGGCTGGACGTCCGGATCACCGAGCGGGGCCACCGGCTGGCCGCCCGCGGCTGGACCAGCGACGGCGGCGACCTGTGGGACGTGCTGGAGCGGCTGGACCGTGACGGCTGCACCCGCTACGTGGTCACCGACGTGAGCAAGGACGGCACGCTGCGGGGCCCCAACATCGAGCTGCTGCGCGCGGTCTGCGACCGGACCGACGCCCCCGTGATCGCCTCCGGCGGAGTGTCCAGTGTGGACGATCTCGTCGCGCTCTCGGGTCTGGCCGCGGACGGCGTCGAGGGCGCCATCGTCGGCAAGGCCCTCTACGCCGGCGCTTTCACTCTCCCTGACGCTCTCGCAGCAACTCGCTGAGCTTGGCCACGATGTGGCGCTCCAGCTCCTCGGTGTTCACGCCGAGGCCCGTGAGCACCTTGACGCCGATGCCCTCGCCCTCAGCCATCAGGCCGAGCAGGATGTGCTCGGTGCCGACGAAGTTGTGCTCCAGGCGCAGCGCCTCGCGCACGGCCAGCTCCAGCACCTTGCGCACCCTCGGCGTGAACGGGATGTGCCCGGTGACGGTCTCGCCGCCGGCCGGCGCCGCGACCTTCACCGCGGCGCGGACCTGCTCCTCGGTGAGGCCCTGGGCGATCAGGGCCTTCGCGGCCAGGCCGTCCGACAGCGAGATCAGCGCCAGCAGCACGTGCTCGGTGCCGATGTAGCCGTGGCCGGCGGTCTGGGCCTCGGTCTGGGACTGGGCCACGACCTTGCGGGCGAGGTCGGTGAAGCGGCTGAACGGGCCCCAGTCCAGCGGTTCGTCCTTGGGCACGAAGCGTTTCTGCGCGGCCTGCTTGCTCACGCCCATGCTGCGGCCGATGTCGGTCCAGGTGGAGCCGGCCCGGCGGGCCTGGTCCACGAAGTGGCCGACCAGGTGGTCGGACAGCTCCCCGAGGCGGTCGGCCAGCAGCACCGCCTCGGACAGCCGGTCCAGCGGGTCGCCGTCGGGGTGCAGCGTGGCGACCAGGGTGATCATGTCGTCGAGTCGTGGTGTGGTCATGCCGTCAACGTTAGGTTGACTCAAGCGGCACTGTCAACCTTTGGTTGACGATCAGGTCCAGCGGCCCGAGGCCCCGTGCTTCCGCTGTGCGCGGTGCACCGTGGTGTCCGCGATGACCATTGTCGCCGCCAGCAGAATGAGGTCCTTGAGCACGTACTGGCCCTCCAGGGTGGGCATGTGGTCCGGCCCGCTGAACAGTTCCGCCGGCATCAGCGCCAGCGGCAGCAGAATTCCGATCGCCCATAGCGCCATCGGGTAGATCGCGATTCTGAGCCCGATATTGGTGATCAGCGACAGCCCGATCAGGCATTCCACCGTCGCGAACACGTCCATCGTCAGCCGGTCCGGCGCCAGGCCCAGGCTCAGCATCCGGCTCACCGTCTCCACCATGTGCTCCGCCGGGCTCAGGCCCGGGAAGTACTTGAGGAACCCAAAGACCAGAATGATTCCACCCATGCTGATCCGCAGCAGTATTACGCTGTTCCGGCTCAACCACCGATGTATTCGCAGCTCCAGGTGTGCAATCGTTTGCAGCGTAGTCGACACGCGTGCCTCCGCAGGGAAGAGGATGTGCGGGTATGCGTGACCTCATGGCGGGTCCCGCCATCCGCAGCGTATTGGTGGCGTGACGGCCGTTGCCATCCCGAGATGAACCTAGGTATGGCCGGATTACCTAAGTTCACCACGCACGGTGACGACGCCGGCCCGGGAGTGGGTATCAAGCCGTTCCGGTAGACGGCACCGTGGGGCTGGGGCGTGTGTCGGCGGTCCTTCTTCGGGACAATGTGGACAGAGGAGGGAATTTATGACCTTGCCCTTGTCGGGCCATTTCAGTCGCCCGCTGACGATCGCCGACTACGAGCGCCTGCCCGAGGATGCCGAAATATGGTGGGAACTCCAGGAAGGCTGCCTGGTGATGATGTCGCCACGGCGCCCGCGCCAAGCGGCGGCCGATGCACACCTGTGGTCCGAGCTCGATGTCCAATTGCCCGCTGGTCTGGTGCTGCTTCCGAACATCGATGTCAATCTGGAGCTCGTCCCGCCGGACGGCCCCGGCCATGTCCGCCGGCCCAACCTGATCATGGTCGACCACGACGCCTATGAGCGGGCCAATCGAGAGGGAGAAACACTCCTGCGCGCCTGTGAGGTGCGGCTGGTTGTGGAGATCGTGTCGCCCGGATCGGCCCGGATGGATCATGTCGTCAAGCGCGCCGAGTACGCCGAGGCCGGCATTCCGCACTACTGGATCATCGACATGGACGATGAGGTCTCGCTGGTCGAATGCCGTCTGGGCGAGGGTTCCGGCTATCGGGACAACGGCCGGGTCACCGGTGGGTTCACCACGTCGCAGCCGTTCCCGGTGTGCCTTGACTTGGACGGTTTGGACGGGTTCGGCCCGTAGGGTGGAGGGGTGGCTGGACTGTTCATTCGGCGGGTGCGGCTCGACGAGCCGTCGACCGGGCGCTACCCCTTCACACTGCCGGTGGTGCGGTGGCTGTCCGAAGTAGACGGTCTGGACCTCGGGGCGGGCGTGACGTTCCTGATCGGGGAGAACGGGGCGGGCAAGTCCACCCTGGTGGAGGCGATCGCGGTGGCGGCGGGCTTCAACCCGGAAGGGGGAAGTCGGGACTTCCGGTTCGCGACGAGGGCGACGGAGTCGTCGCTGGGGGACTACCTGACGCTGAGCCGGGGGATCGGGAAGCCGCGCACGGGGTTCTTCCTGCGCGCGGAGTCGTACTACAACGTGGCGACGGAGATCGAGCGGCTGGGCGGCGACTCGATCCAGCACTACGGGGGACGCTCCCCGCACGAGCGGTCGCACGGGGAGTCCTTTCTGGACCTGGTGACGCACCGGTTCGGGCCCAACGGGCTCTACGTCCTGGACGAGCCGGAGGCGGCGCTGTCGGTGCGAGGGTGCCTGGCGCTGGTGGCGAGGATGGCGGAGCTGGTGGAGCAGGACTGCCAGCTGATCGTGGCGACGCACTCGCCGATCCTGTTGTCGCTGCCCGGCGCGGCGATCCTGGAGGTCGGCGAGGACGGCGCGATCGAACGGGTGGAGTTCGACACGGCGCAG
This sequence comes from Kutzneria sp. NPDC051319, assembly GCF_040682195.1. Classification (NCBI taxonomy): domain Bacteria; kingdom Bacillati; phylum Actinomycetota; class Actinomycetes; order Pseudonocardiales; family Pseudonocardiaceae; genus Kutzneria; species Kutzneria sp. NPDC051319. The sequence goes on from NZ_JBFBAM010000017.1 coordinate 152,341, forward strand.
CCGGTGCGGCTGACCCGGGAGTTCCTGGCCGACCCGGACCGGTACCTGCGCCACCTGCTGACCGGCCCGTAGGCTGAGGCCATGTCGGTCGCAGTCCGTGTGATCCCGTGTCTCGACGTCGACCGGGGTCGTGTCGTCAAAGGCGTCAACTTCACCGATCTCCGCGACGCGGGCGACCCGGTGGAGCTGGCGGCGGCCTACGACGCGGCGGGGGCCGACGAGCTGACGTTCCTGGACGTGACGGCCTCGTCGTCGGACCGGGAGACGACCTACGACGTGGTGCGGCGCACGGCGGAGCAGGTGTTCATCCCGCTGACGGTGGGCGGCGGCGTGCGCGCGCCGGAGGACGTGGACCGGCTGCTGCGCGCGGGAGCGGACAAGGTCAGCGTCAACACGGCGGCGATCGCCCGGCCGGAGCTGCTGCAAGAGTGCTCGCAGCGGTTCGGGGCGCAGTGCATCGTGCTGTCGGTGGACGCGCGGCGGGTGCCGGCGGACGGCCGGCCGACGCCGTCGGGCTTCGAGGTGACCACGCACGGCGGTCGTCGCGGCACGGGCATCGACGCCGTCGAGTGGGCGGCCCGCGGGCAGGAGCTGGGGGTCGGCGAGATCTTGCTCAACTCCATGGACGCCGACGGCACCAAGGCGGGCTTCGACCTGGAGCTGATCCGCCTGGTGCGGGCCCGGGTGAGCGTGCCGCTGATCGCGAGCGGCGGCGCCGGCCAGGTCGATCACTTCCCGCCGGCCGTGCTGGCCGGCGCGGACGCGGTGCTGGCGGCGAGCGTGTTCCACTTCGGCACGCTGTCCATCGGCGAGGTGAAGGACGAGCTCAGGGGCGCGGGAGTGGTGATCCGGTGAGACAGGTGCTGCCCGGGTCGTCCGCGCCCGTAGAGATCAAGATCGCGGCGCTGGTGCTGGCCGGCGGGGGACTGCTGTTCCTGCTGACGTTCCTGGTGCTGGGCATCCAGGCCGGCGACCTCGGCTCGATCATCCTGCCGGCGCCGGTGGCGGTGATCAGCCTGGGGCTGGGCGCGGGGCTGCTCGGGGGAATCCGGCCCGTGCGCATCCCGGCTCTACTGTGGACGGTGTTGTGCGCGCTGATCTACGCCTCGTTCACGCTGCTGGCGGTCGACGTCTGGATCGCCGTGCTGTCAGGGATTCTGGCCGCCGCGCACGTGTACTCGATCGTCATGCAGATCACCCTGCCCGCCCGCCGACACATGGGAAGCGCAACGTGACCGACACGCTCGACCCGGCGATTGCCCAGCGCCTCAAGCGAAACGCGGAGGGCCTGGTGTGCGCCGTCGCCCAGCAGCGCGGCACCGGCGAGGTGCTGATGGTGGCGTGGATGGACGACGCCGCGCTGCACCGCACCCTGACCACGCGCGAGGCGACGTACTTCTCCCGCAGCCGTGGGCAGCAGTGGATCAAGGGCGAGACCTCGGGCCACACGCAGCGAGTGCACGAAGTGCGCCTCGACTGCGACGGCGACACGATCCTGCTGGTGGTCGACCAGGAGGGCGGCGCCTGTCACACGGGCGACCGCACCTGCTTCGATGCCGACCAGCTCCTCTGACGACCCCCCTTTATGCAGGGAAGGACGCCTTACCTGCATGGGCGCATGCAGGTAAGGCGTCCTTCCCTGCGTTCAACGAGGGTAAGGCGTCCTTCCCTGCATGGGGATCACGCCCTTGCTCGGTCCAAACGATGTCCAGGCACCGGGGCGGCCGAGCGGTCTCCTGGGCTGAGGCTCAGAGGTTGCCGGTGAGGTAGCGCTGGAGGGTGGGGGCGATGGTGCGGACGATGGTCTCCATGTCGGCGGAAGCCAAGGGCTCCAGGCGGATCACGTAGCGGGCCAGGCCGAGGCCGGCCAGCTGGGAGCCGAACAGGCTCAGCCGCAGTTCGGGCTGGTCGACGCCGAGTTCACGGAGTATGCCGCCGAACACGGACGTGATGAACTCGCGCAGCATCTGCGCCGCCGACTCCTGGGTGGCGGCGCTGCGGACCAGGGTGGCGAAGGCCCCGCCGGCGCTGTTGTCCCAGGTCGTCACGAAGGTCCGCACCACCCGCACGGCCACCTGGTCGGCGGGCCCGTTGAGCACGGTCTCCTTGATCCATTCGGGTGTCACGGGCAGCTGCACGGCCGCGGCGAACAGGCCCTGCTTGCCCCCGAACCAGTGGTTGACCATGGCCGCGTCGACCTCGGCCCGGGCGGCGATGGCGCGTACGGTGGCACCGTCGAACCCCTGCTCGGTGAAGACTTCCCGGGCGGCCGCGAGCAAGGCGGCCTTGGTGTCCTCGCCGGCGGGCCGGCGGCCCCGCCGCTTCGGGTCGGTCACAGGCCCACCTCGCTGGCGCTCGGCGGGTCTGGTACCCAGGTCCCAGTGTTGAACGGTTCCCCCGCAAGCTCGGTCACGTCCACTCCTAATTTCAACAACCATTGAAATCTAGGGTCGCGTCGTCACGGCGTCAACCTCATGGAGCAGAATGGCAGTCATGGTCAGTGCCTTCGGGGAGGTCAGTCCCAGCCGCGAGGAGTTCCGCGCGCTGGCGGCGCAGCGCAGGGTCATCCCGGTCGTCCGCCGCCTGCTGGCGGACGCCGAGACGCCGGTGGGGGTGTACCGCAAGCTAGCCGCCGACCGACCGGGCACATTCCTGCTGGAATCGGCCGAGAACGGCCGCTCCTGGTCCCGCTGGTCCTTCGTCGGCGTGCGCAGCCCGGCTGCGCTGACCGTGATCGACGGCGAGGCGGCGTGGACGGGCACACCCCCGGTCGGCCTGCCGGCCGGCGGCAACCCGATGGAGGCCCTGCGCGCCACCATCGAGATCCTGCGCACGGACCCGCTGCCCGACCTCCCGCCGCTCACCGGCGGCATGGTCGGCTTCATCGGCTACGACGCGGTGCGCCGCCTGGAGCGCCTGCCGGAGCTGGCCGAGAACGACCTCCAGGTGCCCGAGATGGTGATGCTGCTGGCCACCGACCTCGCGGCGCTCGACCACCACTCCGGCTCCATCACGCTGATCGCCAACGCCGTCAACTGGGACGACTCCGAGGAGCGCGTGGACGCGGCGTACGACGACGCCGTGCGCCGCCTGGACCAGATGACCGAGGAGCTGTCCACGGAGGCCCCGCCGACGGCGTCGGTGCTGCGGCCGGCCGAGGTGCGCCTGCGCCGCCGCCGCACGTCCGAGGAGTACGGCGCGGCCGTGGAGACGGCCAAGGAGGCCATCCGCGCGGGCGAGGCGTTCCAGGTGGTGCTGTCGCAGCGGTTCGAGATCGACACGACCGCCGACGCGCTGGACGTCTACCGCGTGCTGCGGACCACCAACCCCAGCCCGTACATGTACCTGCTGCGGCTGGAGGGCTTCGACATCGTCGGCGCCAGCCCGGAGGCCCTGGTCACGGTGCGCGAGGGCAAGGCGACCGCGCACCCGATCGCCGGCACGCGCTGGCGCGGGGCCGACGCCGACGAGGACGCGATGCTGGAGAAGGACCTGCTCTCCGACGCCAAGGAGCGGGCCGAGCACCTGATGCTGGTCGACCTGGGCCGCAACGACCTGGGCCGCGTCTGCCGCCCGGGCTCGGTGCACGTGGTCGACTTCTTCAAGGTCGAGCGGTACAGCCACGTGATGCACATCGTCTCCACGGTCACCGGCGAGCTGGACGAGGGCCGCACCGCGTACGACGCGCTGGCCGCCTGCTTCCCGGCCGGCACGCTGTCGGGCGCGCCCAAGCCGCGGGCCATGGAGCTGATCGAGGAGCTGGAGCCGACCCGGCGCGGCCTGTACGGCGGCATCGTCGGCTACCTGGACTTCGCCGGCGACGGGGACACCGCGATCGCCATCCGCACCGCGCTGGTCCGCGACGGCGTGGCCTACGTGCAGGCCGGCGCGGGCATCGTGGCCGACTCGAACCCGCAGGCCGAGGACACCGAGTGCCTGAACAAGGCGCGCGCGGTGCTGGCCGCCATCGCCACCGCGGAGACGCTGCGGCCGGCCCGCGAGTCGGTGACCGCCGATGTCTGACCGGCGTCCACTCTGGACGGTGGTGGGCCTGCTGGCGCTGGCCGCGCTGCTGCTCTGGGTGTCGTCGCTGATGACGTGGTCCTGGACGCAGCACAGCGACCCGCTGACCGGGCTGGTCACCACCAGGCTCAACGGCTCGGAGCGGGAGACCGCGCTCGTGCCGCTGGCCCTGCTGTCGCTGGCCCTGATCGCCGCCGTGGTGGCGACCGGGGGCCTGGTGCGGCGGATCGCCGGCGGGGTGGTGTTCCTGGTCGGCGTGGGCACGGTGTGGCTGGCCTTCGACGGGGTGGGCGAGGTCTTCGCGACGCACCCGGCCGCCTATCCGTTCTGGACGATCGCGGTCGGTCACGGCGTGGCGGTGCTGGCCGGGCTGGCCGTGACGCTGGCCGGTGTCCTGTTGGTCCGGTCCGGCCACCGGATGCCCCGTCTCGGGGCCAAATACCAGGCCCCGGCCCAGGCCAGGCGGGTGAGCGATCCGGACCGGGAGCTGTGGCAGGCGCTGGACTCGGGCTCGGACCCCACCGCCAGCCAGTGACGGAAGCGGCACGCGGCGTGATTGTTACCGGATAGGGCCTTGACTACCAGGGGGTCTTTCGGTGACCCGCCGTACGTGCCGGATGCGTCGCGGGGTTAGCATCAAATGCGGCGGGAAGGGGAAATGGCGTGTCCGTGCTCGACTCGATCATCGACGGCGTCCGCGCCGATCTGGCCGTGCGCGAGGCCCAGATCCCATTCGAGGTCATGAAGGAACGCTCCCAGACGGCGCCCGCGCCGCGGGACGTGATGACCGCCCTCAACGCGCCCGGCATCGGCGTCATCGCCGAGGTGAAGCGGCGCAGCCCGGCCCGGGGCGAGCTGGCCCCGGTGCTCGATCCTGCCGAGCTGGCAAGGGATTACGCCGCGGCCGGGGCCCGCGTGATCAGCGTGCTCACCGAGCGCCGGCACTTCGGCGGCTCGCTGGACGACCTGGACGCGGTGCGGGCCGCGGTCAGTGTTCCGTTGCTGCGCAAGGACTTCGTGGTCAGCCCCTACCAGGTGCACGAGGCGCGGGCGCACGGCGCCGACATGGTGCTGCTGATCGTCGCCGCGCTGGAGCAGAACGCCCTGGAGGCGTTGCTGGACCGCGTGGAGTCGCTGGGCATGGTCGCGCTCGTCGAGGTGCACAACGCCGAGGAGTGCGACCGCGCGCTGGAGGCCGGCGCGACGGTGCTGGGGGTCAACGCCCGCAACCTGCACACGCTGGAAGTGGACCGGGACGTGTTCTCCCGGCTGGCCCCGGGCCTGCCGTTCGACACCTACAAGGTGGCGGAGTCCGGTGTGCGCAGCCCCGGCGACCTGATGGCGTACGCGGGAGCCGGCGCCGATTCGGTGCTGGTGGGGGAAAGTCTGATCACCAGCGGGGATCCGAAGGCGGCCGTGACGCAGTTGGTCACCGCCGGCTCGCATCCGGCGTGCCCACGGCCCAGCCGATGACAATCCGGGCGCGCTAACGACCAGGTTCTGGGGAGACATGACCGACAAGCACGACCCGGATCAGCGCGGGTACTTCGGCGCGTACGGCGGCCGGTTCATGCCGGAGGCGCTGATCGCCGCGATGGACGAGCTGACCGCGGTGTACGAGAAGGCCCGGCTGGACCCGGAGTTCATCAACGAGTTCGACCGGCTGCTGCGTGACTACGCGGGGCGGCCCTCGCTGCTGACCGAGGCCAAGCGGTTTGCCGAGCACGCGGGCGGCGCGAGGATCCTGCTCAAGCGCGAGGACCTCAACCACACCGGCTCGCACAAGATCAACAATGTGCTGGGCCAGGCCCTGCTGACCAAGCGCATGGGCAAGAAGCGGGTCATCGCCGAGACCGGCGCGGGCCAGCACGGCGTGGCCACCGCCACCGCGTGCGCGCTGATGGGCCTGGACTGCGTGGTCTACATGGGCGAGGTCGACACCGAGCGGCAGTCGCTCAACGTGGCCCGGATGCGGCTGCTCGGGGCCGAGGTCATCCCGGTCAAGACCGGCTCCCGCACCCTCAAGGACGCCATCAACGAGGCGCTGCGGGACTGGGTGGCCAACGTCGAGGACACGCACTACCTGCTCGGCACCGCGGCCGGCGGCCACCCGTTCCCGGTGATGGTCCGCAACTTCCACCGGATCATCGGCATCGAGGCCCGCCAGCAGTGCCTGGACCTGATCGGCCGGCTGCCGGACGTGGTCGCGGCCTGCGTCGGCGGCGGCTCCAACGCCATCGGCATCTTCCACGGCTTCATCGACGACCCCGAGGTCCGGCTGGTCGGCCTGGAGCCCGGCGGGCACGGCATCGACTCCGGCGAGCACGGCGCGACCCTGTCCGAGGGCACGCCCGGCATGCTGCACGGGGCCCGCTCGTACCTGCTGCAGGACGAGGACGGCCAGACCATGGAGGCCTACTCCATCTCGGCCGGCCTGGACTACCCGGGCGTCGGCCCGGAGCACTCGCACCTCAAGGACATCGGCCGCGCCGAGTACCGCCCGGTGACCGACGCCGAGGCCATGGACGCGATGATGCTGCTGTCCCGCACCGAGGGCATCATCCCGGCCATCGAGTCCTCGCACGCGCTGGCCGGCGCCATGGTGCTGGGCCGCGAACTGGGCCCGGACGGCGTGATCCTGGTGAACCTGTCCGGCCGCGGCGACAAGGACATGGGCACCGCCAACGCGTTCTTCAACCTCGTGCCGGAGAGTGATTCCTGATGTCGCTGCTCGCCGAGGGACGGTCCTCGCTGATCGGCTACCTGCCGGCCGGCTTCCCCACCGTCGAGGGCTCGAAGGCGCTGCTCAACGCCATGGTCGACGGCGGCTGCGACCTGGTCGAGGTGGGCGTGCCCTACTCGGACCCGGTCATGGACGGCCCGACCATCCAGGCCGCCGCCGACCAGGCCCTGGCCAACGGCTTCCGCCTGCGCCACGTGTTCGAGGTCGTCGAGGCGATCTCCGCGGCCGGCGGCAAGGCCGTGGTGATGAGCTACTGGAACCCGATCTACCACTACGGCGTGGACAAGTTCTCGCGTGACCTGGCCGCGGCCGGCGGCCTCGGCATCATCACGCCCGATCTCGTGCCGGACGAGGCGCAGGAGTGGATGGCGGCGTCACAGGCCCACGGCCTGGACCGCATCTTCCTGGTCGCGCCGTCCTCCACCGAGGAGCGCATCGCCACAACGGCGGCCGCCAGCAGCGGCTTCCTCTACGCGACGTCGGTGATGGGCGTGACCGGCGCCCGGGAGGTCACCAGCTCCCTGGCCCCCGAGCTGGTGGCGCGGGTCCGCACGCACACCGACCTGCCGGTCGGCGTGGGCCTCGGCGTGAAGTCCGGGGCGCAGGCGGCCGAGCTGGCCGGCTTCGCCGACGCGGTCATCGTGGGCTCGGCCTTCGTGACCAGGTCGGCCGAGGGCGAGTCCGGCGTCGCGGCGCTGGCCAAGGAGCTGGCCGAGGGCGTGCGCAACCCGGCGGTCCCCGCTTTGTGACCTGATGCGGACCTGGCCGGGGCACAGCCGTCACACGGGCTCAAGTACGGTGGGCGCGTGGCGACGACCCTGAACCTGGCCAGCTTCCCCAGCCCGCCCCAGGGCGTGTGGCACCTCGGCCCCATCCCGATCCGGGCCTACGCGCTGTGCATCATCGTCGGCATCATCGTGGCGATCGTGTGGGGCGAGAAGCGTTTCCAGGCCCGCGGCGGCCAGAAGGGCTTCATCACCGACCTCGCGGTCTGGGCCGTGCCGTTCGGCCTGGTCGGCGGCCGGCTGTACCACCTGGCCACCGACTGGCGGACCTACTTCGGCCCGGGCGGCAACCCGATCGGCGCCCTTGAGGTGTGGAACGGCGGCCTCGGCATCTGGGGCGCCATCGCGCTGGGCGGCGTCGGCGCGCTGATCGGCGCCCGGCGGCGCGGTATCCCGCTGCCCGCGGTGGCCGACGCGATCGCGCCGGGCATCGTGCTGGCCCAGGCCATCGGCCGCCTCGGCAACTACTTCAACCAGGAGCTCTACGGCCGCGTCACCGATGTGCCGTGGGCGCTGGAGATCTTCAACCGGGTCGACCCGGCCACCGGTGTCGCCGACCCGATCAACGGCGTCGCGCAGGGCCCGGCCACCGAGCTGGTGCACCCGACCTTCCTGTACGAGCTGCTGTGGAACATCGGCGTCGCGCTGCTCGTGGTGTGGGCCGACAAGCGGTTCAAGCTGGGCCACGGCCGGGCGTTCGCGCTCTACGTCGCCGCCTACACCGCGGGCCGGTTCTGGATCGAGCTCATGCGTGACGACACCGCCACGCTGGTGTTCGGCGTCCGGGTCAACGTCTGGGTCGCGGCGCTGGTGTTCATCGGGGCCGTGGTCTACATGATCGTGGCGCGCAAGCGCGGGCCGCGTGAGGACCTGGTGGCCATCCGCGAGGCGCGCGAGGAAGGTCTGACCGGCGCTGCCGCCTCGGCCGTCGACAGTGACGCCGCTGAGGCCGACGCCGTCGAGGGCTCCGAGGACGCCGAGCCTTCGGAGAAGGCGGTCGACGAGGGGCCCGCCTCGACCGACGAGGCCGAGGCCGACAAGGCTGCCGACGAGAAGACCCGCGTCGAAGAGGCGGCCGAGCGCAAGAGCTGAGGCGGCCTACCATCGCTGTCCATGCGGATCCTCGTCGTCGAGGACGATGACCGGGTGGCGCGGGGCCTGATGACGGCGCTGCGCCACGCCGGCTACGACGTCCATCGCGTGGCCACGGTGGCGGACGCGCTGAGCGCGCCCCCGGCCGACGTCGTGCTGCTCGACATGGGGCTGCCCGACGGGGACGGCATCGAGGTGCTGCGCCGGCTGCGACGTGACTCGGGGACCGCGGTGATCGCCGTGACCGCCCGTGGCGAGGAACGCGACCGGGTGCTGGGCCTGCGCACCGGGGCCGACGACTACGTGGTGAAGCCCTTCGGCACGGCCGAGCTGCTGGCGCGCATAGAGGCCGTGCTGCGGCGCACTCGGACCGCCCGGGCCGAGGTCGTGGACGCCGAGCTCGTGCGGGTCGGGCCGTTGACGCTGGATGTCGCTACTCGGGCCGTGTCGGTCGGGGGTCGCGAGCTGGCGTTGACCCGCAAGGAGTTCGACCTGCTGTCCCTGCTCGCCGCGCGGCCGGGGCAGGTGGTGAGCCGGGACCTGATCATGGACCAGGTGTGGCAGGCGTCGTGGGAGGCGCCGACGCGGACGTTGGACACCCATGTCGCGGCGCTGCGCGGCAAGCTCGGCGGCCGGGTGCGGATCGAGACCGTGCGGGGCGTCGGCTACCGCCTGGTGGGCTGATGCTGCGCCGGCTGCTGTTGGTGCTCGTCCCGCTGATTCTGCTGCTGGGGGCGGCGTTGGGCGTGCCGCTGGGCAATGCCGTCGCGGAGCGGGAGACCCAGACGACGTACCTGGACCGGCTGGCCGACGTGAGCCGGTTCGCGACCCTGGCCGAGACCGCGCTGACCTCCGGCCGCACCGAGGCCCTACAGGACGAGCTGAGCCGCTACGACCAGCTGTACGGCATTCCCGTGGCGCTGGTCCAGCCCGGTGGCAAGGTGTTGTTCGCGTCGCGGCAGCGGCCTGACCTGACCGATCCGGCCGTGGCAGCCGGGCTGACCGCCGCGTTTTCCGGCTACCGGCCCAGTCCGCCCGAGGCTGTGATGCCGTGGGTGCCCGCGCCGCTGGTCGTCGTGGAGCCCGTGGGCCGTGACAGCGAAGTGGTGGCGGCGGTGGTGGCCGTGTCGCCGACCGACCGCCTGCGCGCGGACATCCTGTCCCAGTGGGGTTGGCGCGCGCTGCTGGGCATTCTGCCGCTGCTGGCCGTGATCGCCGCCGCCTGGCCGATCTCCCGGTGGATCCTGCGGCCCATCCGGCGGCTGGACGAGGCCACCGCGGCCATCGCCGGCGGTCTGGTCGACACCCATGTCGACGACGTCAGCGGTCCCCCCGAGCTCCGGCGGCTCAGCACTTCCTTCAACACCATGGTGGACGTCGTCAACACGGCCATGCGCCGGCAGCGCGACTTCGTCGCCGACGCCTCCCACCAGCTGCGCAATCCCTTGGCCAGCCTGCGATTGGCCGTCGACAATCTCGAACACCATCTGCCTCCTGGCGAGTCCGCGCGGGAGGCGCACCACGTCGCCGTGGAGGAGGCCCAGGAGATGGGCAACGTCCTCGACGCCCTGCTGGCCGCCACCCGTCTCGACGCCGCCGCCGAGACCGTCGACCTGGCGCTGCTGGTCTCCGTGCACCTGCCCAAGTGGCAGGCCCTCGGTGTCGCCGTGGAGACCGATGTGCCTGAGGGGCAACGGGTTCCGGTGTCCTACGGCAGTGTCCTGGACGAGCTCGTCGCCAACGCCGCCCGCCTCTCCGGCGGCACAACGGTTCGAGTGTTCTTCGTGGACGGTGAGCTCCATGTCGCCGACAACGGCGTTGGGCTCACCGAATCCGACCGCGCCCTGGCGCTGGGCCGTTTCTGGCGTTCTCCCCAGCACCAGAACGTCAGCGGCACCGGCCTCGGCCTGTCCATCTGCGCCGACCTGGTGGCCGCCGCCGGCGGCACGCTCCGCCTAGACCCCGCCACCCCCGGCCTGGACGTCGTCATCACCCCGCGAGTCCCGCCCAGCGTCACACCGAAACCCGCGACGAAGCAGAACTGAGCTTCGAGGCTCAATTCTGCCTGAAACCGTATTTCGGTGTGACGGAGAGCGGGACTCGCGGGGGGTTGGTCAGTAGTCGGAGGTGCAGGCGCTGGCGACGTAGCCGAATCCCTGCTGCCGGTAGATCTCGATCCAGCCGTTGGCGTTGGTCTTCCCGCACGCGGTGTACCGGCCGCCGGCCCGCACCGGGTAGCAGCGCAGCACGTCGCCGCCGTGGACCATCGGCGCCTGCGCGGCGTAGTTGGTGCCGGGCCCGGTCCGGACGGTGAGGTTGGTGGTGACGACCTGGACGTCGCCGGAGCCCGAAGTGGGGCAGGTGGCCGGGGTCGAGGCCGGTGCGGCGTCGGCGACGCCACCGGCCAGTGCCGTGGCGCAGAGGGCCGCGCCGACGGCGAGGGCGGCGATGGACTTCTTCATGGATTCCCCTCCAGTGGATTTCGAACGGGGTCGATCGTGCGGTGGGCCCGTGTCCGAACGGGGAATTCCGACCGAATCCGAACGCCGCCGAACGGCCGACTGGCTAGCGTGGGGGCCCGAGCCGAAGGGGGACGGCGCCATGGCCGACGAGCTGCCCGATCCGGGCCTCGCGCGCACGCTCGACGACCTGGTCGACGGCCTGCGGCGGCTGAAGGTCTGGGCCGGCGACCCCTCGTACGAGCGCATCACGGCCCGGGTCAACGCGGCCTGGCGGGAGGACGGCCGGCCCGAGGGCGAGCTGGCCGGCAAGACCACGGTGGTGGACTGCTTCCGGTCCGGCCGCCGCCGGCTGAACACCGACCTGGTGACGGCGGTCGTGCGTGCGCTGAACCCGGACGTCGGCTACGAGGCACAGTGGCGGCAGGCGCTGCGGGTGGTCGGCGGTGAGGCACGGGCGGCGGCGCAGGTCCGCGTGCACGCCGAACTGCCGCCGGATCTCGCCGACTTCGTCGGCCGTGGGCCCGAAGTGCGCCGGCTGAGGCAGGTGCTGGCCGAGAGCCGCCGCACCGGCGATGCCGTGGTCATCTCCGCGATCGAGGGCATGGCCGGCATCGGCAAGACCGAGCTGGCCGTGCGCGTCGGGCATCTGATGGCCCGGGACAAGCCGTTTGACCAGGTGCTGTTCGTCGACCTGCGCGGCTTCGACCCGGATCAGCCGCCGGCCGATCCGGCCGCCGTGCTGGACGGCTTCCTGCGCCTGCTCGGCGTGCCCGGCCACAAGATCGGGAACGGTCTGGCGGCCCGCGCCGCCGCCTACCGGGAACGGCTGGCCGGGGCCGAAGCGCTGGTGATCCTGGACAACGCGGCCGACCGTGAGCAGATCGAGCCCCTGCTGCCGGGGACCGCTGGATGCCTGACGCTGGTCACCAGCCGCCGGCGCCTCGACGGTGTCGCCGCGGTGACGAACGTCGTGCTGGACCCGTTCACCTCGGACGAAGCCGTGACGTTCCTCGGCCGCATGCTGCCCGACGTGCCCGTGGGCGCGGACCCGACGGCCGCCGCCCGCATCGCCGAGCGCTGCGGCGGCCTGCCGCTGGCCCTCGACCTGATCGCCGGGCACATCCGGGCCACTCCCGGTTGGACGCTCACCGACCACGCCGAGCGCCTCGACGAACGCCACCGCACCCGGCGCATCGACGGCGGCGTCGAGCTCGCGTTCTCCCTGTCCTACCAACGCCTTCCAGCCGATCTGCGCCGGTTGCTCCGGCTTGCCGCGCTGCATCCCGGCCCGGAGTTGGACGTGCACGCGGCAGCCGCGCTGGCCGACATCGAGCCGTCCGCCGCGCAGGCCGGGCTGGACCACCTGCACCGCGACCACCTGCTGCACCGCGACGCGTCCGCCCGCTACACCTGCCACGACCTGGTCCGTTCCTACGCCGCCGCCCGCGCGGCCGATGAGGACCCGCCGGCCGAGCGCCGCGCCGCGCAGACCCGCCTGTTCAACCATTACCTCGGCGCGGCCGCGCTGGCCGTGAACACCCTGTTCCCGGCCGACGCGCTCCGACGGCCCGACGCGCCCGCCACCCATCTGTCCGCGCTGAACGCACCCGACGCCGCCCGGGCCTGGCTGGACGCCGAGCGCCCCAACCTGGTCGCGGTGGCGTCGCATACCGCCGACCACGGCTGGCCCAGCCACACGCTCCGGTTTTCCACCATCCTGTGGCGCTACTTCATTCACGGTTATCCCGCGGACGCGCTGATCGTGCACGGCCACGCATACCGAACCGCGCGGAACAGCGACGATCCGGCCGCGCGGGCGCAGGCCACGATGGAGCTCGCGGCGGCCCACCTCCAGCTGAGCAATCTGGAGCAGGCGGTCGACCTGCTCGACCAGGTCCTGCCCCTGCTGCGGCAGACCGGCGACGTGGCCGGCCAGGCGCGGGCCCTGACCAATCTCGGTGTGGCCGACACCCGGCTGTGCCGCTACAAAGCGGCCGCCGAGCACTATGAGCGGGCGGCGACGCTGTTCCGGCAGGTCGGCGACAAGGTGGGCGAGGCCCGGGTGCTGAACAACCTCGGCGCCGTGGAGGAGCGGCTCGGCCAGCACGAGTCCGCGGTCGAGCACCTGCGGCACGCCCTGGCCCTGTCCCGGGAGTTCGGCGACCGTGACGACGAAGCCTGGGCGTTGACCGGCCTCGCCTCGGTGGAGGTGCGGGCGGGGCACGGAGCCGACGCCGGACGCCATTTCGAGCAGTCGCTGGCGATCTTCCGTGAACTGGGCGATCGCGACGGCGAGGCGTGGGCCGTCGAAGGCACCGGCGCCCTGCACGCCTCGCGGGGCGAGCCGGCGCAGGCCGCCGAGCATTTCCGCCGAGCGCTGACGATCTTCCGCGAGGTCGAGGACCGGGATGGCGAGGCCTACGCGCTCAACGGCCTCGGTGAAACCCTGGACGACGTCACGCACCACGCCGAAGCCCTGATCGTGGCGACGGAGATCAGCGCCCCGGACCAGCAGGCCCGGGCCCACGCCGGCCTCGGTCGAGGCCTGAAGTCCCGCGAGCACCTGGAACGGGCGCTGGCCCTGTACGCGGAGCTGGAATCCCCGGCGGCGGAGGACATCCGGCGGCTGCTGGAAACCTAGAGGACGGCCAACAACCGGGCGTAGGTCTCGGCGACGGTTCCGGTGTGGACAGTCAGGGCCCGCGGCCGGGTCGGGGCCAGCGCCAGTAGCCGGTCGTGCATTGTGGACAGTTCAAGCGGGTCGACGGCCTTGCTGGTATCGTCCCGCTCTTGGAACCGCCGCCGGGTATTCTCCTTGCTGTCCAACAGAATCACCTCGACGAAGTCGACGCCGACCTCGTCGGCCAGCGCCGCCAGCCGGTCGATGAACTCGACCCGGGCCAGGAACTGCGGCACCACGACGTCATGCCCGGACCGCAGATGCGTGCGGGCGGCCGACACCGCCAGCTCCCGGGCCAACCGGCCGGCGCTGGTCGGATCGTCCTGCCAGCGGCCGAGCTGGGCCCGCAGCAGATCGATGTCCAGGTTCAGGGCCAGCGGGTGCTCGTCGACGTAGCGAGCGGCCACAGTGGACTTTCCGACCCCGGGCGGGCCGTTGAGCAGCAACAGCATTCAGCGCTTCACGTCCCGGAACCAGCCGGCGGCGCCGGGGTGCAGCGGCACGATGCCGGTGGCGATCCCGGTCCGCACGTTGATGTGGCTGGCCTCGGGATGGCCCTTGGTGATCGCGGAGACCTCGGTGAACACGGTCTCCGTCACGATGCGGACCACGTCGTCGCCGAGGTCGTCGCGGGTGAGCAGGAGATTGGGCACGGCCACGGTCTCGCACGGCGGCACATGGGCGTACGTGGTGGTGGGAATGGTCGCCGCCACGTAGGGCCCCAGGTAGTGGTCGGCCAGGAGGGCGGCCTCGTTTTTCAGCGACACCAACCGAATGGCACGCTTGCCGGCGAGATCGGTGATGGCCGGCGTCGGAATTCCGGTCAGGGTGAGCATGGCGTCCAGGGACCGGTCGGCCAGGGCGTCGGCCCCGGCGGCCTGGCTCATCAGCCGGCCGATCGGCTTGACGCCGGTCAGCGACAGCAGCCGGTCGGAGGTGAAGCCGGTGCTGGAGCCGGGGGCTCCCAGCGACACGGTGCGGCCGTCGATGTCGGCGAAGGACCTGATCGGCGAGTCGTCCAGCACCACCAGGTGCAGGAAACTGTCGTAGACGCGGCCGATGGCGCTCAGGCCGGGCGGGGCCTCGCCGGAGCTCTCCACGGCGTCGATGGACGCCAGCCCGAGCTGGCCGGCGCCCTCGCGCAGCAACTGGAGGTTGTCCACCGAGGACCCGGTCTCCCGGGCGGTGATGGTCGTGTTGGGCAGGTGCGGCCGCAGCGCCGACACCAGCGACGCCCCGAGCTCCCGGAACACCGCGCCCGGAGGTCCGGTCAGCATGACCAGTTTTTCCAGCTCGGGGGTGCGCGGCCCGGAGCAGCCGGCCGCCGTGGCGCCGAGACCCAGGGCGGCCAGTCCGCGCAGCAGCGCTCGCCGGTCGAGCATGGCTGGAAGGGTAGCCGTCAACGTCAGGTGAACCCAAAGTTTCGCCGGCCGACCTTGTCGCGCGGTATCTGTGTGCCAAGGATCACTGCAATTCCCACTGACGGGTGAAGGAGTAGGGCAATGTCGACGGTGACCACCGCCCGTAGACCGTGGTACCGCCAGCTGTATTTCTGGGTGATCGCCGCCATCGTGCTGGGCATCATCTTCGGCTTGGCCTTCCCACACCAGGCGGCCGGCTCGAAATGGCTGGCCGACCTGTTCGTCAACCTGATCAGGATGGTCACCGCGCCGATCATCTTCCTCACCGTCGTGGTGGGCATCTCCAGCCTGGGCAACCTGGCCAAGGCCGGCGGCCTGGCGCTGCGGGCGATCGCCTACTTCATCGTCATGACGCTGGTGGCGCTGGTCATCGGCCTGGTCGTGGTGAACGTGCTGCAGCCCGGCCACGGCCTGAACCTGCACATCGACCCGAAGGTGGCCGACAGCACCCTCAAGCAGGCCGGCGCGGCCAGCGAGGGCGTCACCGAGTTCGTGCTCAGCCTGGTGCCGAGCTCGCTGGTCGGGGCGTTCACCCAGACCCAGCTGATCCAGGTGCTGGTGGTCGCGGTGTTCGTGGCGATCGGCCTCTCCGGCCTCGGCGAGCGCGGCAAGCCGATCCTGCGGGCGCTGGAGTCGTTGCAGGCCCTCATGTTCGGCGTGATCAAGGCGGTCATGTGGGTCGCCCCGATCGGCGCCTTCGGCGGCATCGCGTACACGGTCGGCGCGTTCGGCAGCAAGATCCTGGGCAGCCTGGCCTTCCTGATGGTCGCCTTCTACGTGACCTGCGTCCTGTTCATCGCGGTGGTGCTGGGCCTGATCGCCCGCTGGGTCGGCTTCAACATCTTCAAGTTCATCCGCTACATCAAGGACGAGCTGCTGATCGTGCTGGGCACCTCGTCCAGCGAGACGGTGCTGCCGCGGCTGATGACCAAGCTGGAGGCGGCCGGCGCGAGCCGCTCGGTGGTCGGTCTGACCGTGCCCACCGGCTACTCGTTCAACCTGGACGGGACCTGCATCTACCTGACCATGGGCGCGCTGTTCATCGCCCAGGCCACCGGCCACGACATCGGCATCGGCACCCAGATCGGGCTGCTGCTGTTCATGCTGATCTCCAGCAAGGGCGCCGCCGGCGTCACCGGCGCCGGCCTGGTCACCCTGGCCGCCTCGCTCAGCGCGTTCGGCACGGTCATCCCCGTCGTGGGCATCGCGCTCATCGTCGGCATCGACCGGTTCATGTCCGAGGCCCGGGCGCTGACCAACGTGATCGGCAGCGGCGTCGGCAGCCTGGTCATCGCCCGCTGGCAGGGCGAGCTGGACCGGGACCGCCTCAGGGAGGTCCTGGACAACCCGACCACCGTCGACGTCGAGCGCGAGGCCGAGGCGCTGGCCGGCACCCCGTAGGACACGCGCCGCCGCGGCCGAACCCCCGACTTCGGCCGCGGCGGGGCGATGCCGCGAAGGTCACAGGCAGGACCGGAGCGGCGGCGTGGGTCGTGGTGTCCCGATGCCGCGACCCACGCCTTCCAGACCCGGGTCGGCGGGCCGCCTCCTACCAGGCCCGCCGACCCTTCCCCTTCACCCGGTATCCGGTTCGTACGGGTACTTCCGAAGCGTCGGGTGGTCTCCGGACGGGCCCCCTGTCCCCGCCCGGGGCCATTCTCGGCTCATGCGAAGGCTCTACGTCTGGGTGTTGACGGCCATCGCGCTGGGGGCCGTGTTCGGGTTGGCGTTCCCGAAGCAGGCCGCCGGCTCGAAATGGCTCGCGGACCTCTTCCTCGACCTGGTCAAGGTCGTCACCGCGCCGACCATCTTCCTGACCGTCGTCGTCGGCATCGCCGGCCTGGGCAGCCTGGCCAAGGCCGGCGGCCTGGCGGCGCGGGCGATCGGCTACTTCATGGCCATGACGGCCGTGGCGCTGCTGCTGGGCCTGGTCGTCGGCAACGTGTTGCGGCCGGGCGACGGCCTCGACATCGCCGCCGATCCCGATCTGGCCGCGACGACCATCAAGTCGGCCGAGGCGACCAGCACCAGCGTCTCCGACTTCATCCTCGGCCTGGTGCCGTCCTCGTTCGTCGGCGCTTTCACCGGCGGCCAACCGATCCAGGTGCTGGTGATCGCCGTGCTGGTGGCGATCGCCCTGAGCGGCCTCGGCCAGCGGGCGGCTCCGGTCGTGCGAGCGCTGGAGACGTTGGCACAGCTCATGTTCCAGCTGATCAAGGTCATCATGTACGTGGCCCCGATCGGCGCGTTCGGCGGCATCGCTTACACGGTAGGGGCTTTCGGCGGCCGGGTGCTGGGCAACCTCGCGCTGCTGGTCGTCACCTTCTGGGTCACGTGCATCGTGTTCGTGGTGGTGATCCTGGGCGCGGTGGCCAAGTTCGCCGGCTTCAACATCTTCCGGATGATCCGGTACCTGTCCGACGAGATCCTGATCGTGGTCGGCACCTCCTCCAGCGAGACGGTCCTGCCGCGGCTGATGACCAAGCTGGAGAACGCCGGCGTGAGCCGCTCGGTGGTCGGCATGGTGGTGCCGGCCGGCTACTCGTTCAACCTCGACGGAATCTGCGTTTACCTCACGCTGGGCGCGTTGTTCATCGCCCAGGCCACGGGGCACGCGGTGAGCGTGCCGACGCAGATCGGCATGGTGGCGTTCATGCTGATCTCCAGCAAGGGCGCGGCCGGCGTCACCGGGGCCGGCCTGATCACCCTCACGGCGTCGTTGCAGGCCTTCAACAATCCGGCGATTCCCGTTGTGGGCATTGCCCTTCTGGTCGGCGTCGACCGGTTCATGTCCGAGGCCCGGTCCACCATCAACGTGATCAGCAACGGCGTCGCCACCCTGGTGATCGCCCGCTGGCAGGGCGCGCTGGACCGGGACCGGCTACGGGAGGTGCTGACTCACCGCCGGGCCGGCGAGACCACCAGGCTGCCGTCCGGAGCGGTCAGCACGGTCACCGACGCCGCGTAGTGACGGGACAGGCGGTCGGCGGTCAGCACCTCGGCCGGGGTGCCGACCGCCGCCACCTCGCCGCCGTCGAGCAGCAGCACCCGGTCCGGGTACTGGGCGGCCAGGGTGAGGTCGTGCAGGGTGCTGACCACCGTGGTGCCGTCGGCCTTGCGCAGCTGGTCGACCAGCTCCAGCAGGGACTGGGCGTGACCGATGTCCAGCCCGGTCGTCGGCTCGTCCAGCAGGAGCACGCCGGCCTGCTGCGCCAGCACCCGGGCCAGCACCGCCCGCTGCCGTTCGCCGCCGGACAGCGTCCTCAGTGGACGATCGGCCAGTGCTTCGAGGTCCAATCGTTGCAGGGCATCGGAAACCAGCTCCAGATCGGCCCGGCCCTCGCGACCCAGCGGCCCGAGGTGCGGGGTCCGGCCCAGCAGCACGTAATCGGTGACGGTCAGGCCTTCGGGGAGCGTTGGCGTCTGCGGTGCGTAGCCGATCAACCGTGCTCGCTCGCGATGTCCCAGCGCCGCAACGGATTGCCCGCCGACGAACACGTCACCGGTGGAAGGGACCAGGCCGGCCGCCGCTTTGAGCAGCGTCGACTTGCCGGCTCCGTTCGGCCCGATGATCGCCAGCCAGCTGCCGGCCGGCACGTCCACGGTGACGTCCCGCACGACCGGGCGACCCCGATACCCGGCGGTCACGGCGGCCAGCTTCAGCGCGATCACGACTGTCGCCTCCGGAGAACGAGTACGAAGAACGGCGCGCCGGTAAACGCGGTCACGACGCCGATCGGCAATTCCGCCGGGGCCAGCGCGGTGCGGGCGACGATGTCGGCGAGGATGAGGAAAATGGCCCCGCCGGCCAACGACAAAGGAACCACAACGCGGTAGCTGGCCCCGAACAGCAACCGAATCACGTGCGGCACAACGATTCCCACGAAGCCGATCAATCCGCTCACCGAGACCGCCGCCGCCGTGGCCAACGACGCCGCGGCGAGCACCACCAGCCGCACCATCCCGGGCCGCACCCCCAGCGACGTCGCCTCCTCGTCGCCCAGCGTCAACACGTCCAACAGGCCCGAACAGGTGCACAGCACGACCAGGGCAACCGCCAGATAGGGCAGCGCGGACAGCACCTGACCCCATCCACTGGTGGACAGTCCACCCAGGATCCAGCCGTAGACCTGTTGCAACGTCAGGGTGTTGAGCTGCTGCACGAACGTCTGCACAGCCGTCAGGAATGACGCGACGGCAACCCCGGCCAGCAGTAGCGTGGCCGTGCCGGCACCCGCGGAGCGGCCGAGTCCCCAGGTCAGGGCCACGCCGCCGAGCGCGCCGACGAACGCCGCCGCCGGCAGGAACGCCACGCCCGCCCCGGGAAGGAGCACGACGACGATCGTCACGACCATGCCCGCGCCAGCGGCGGCGCCGAGCAGGTAGGGGTCGGCCAGCGGGTTGCGGAACACCCCCTGGAACGTCGCCCCGGAACAGGCCAGCGCCGCCCCGACCAGGCCCGCGAGCACCACCCGCGGCAGCCGCAGCTGCCACAGGATGGCCGATTCCTGCTCGCTCAGCGGGGAAACCCCGCCGGTCAGCTGGGCCCAGACCTCGGCCAGCACCCGCTGCCAGCCGAGGTCGATCGCGCCCAGCAGCACGGCGCCGATCGCCACCGCGACCAGCAGGAGCGCGGTGACGACCAGGTGCCACCAGGCCAGCCGGGTCGGCTTGGCCATCGTCGTCAGGAGGTCTTCTGCACGGCGGCCGCGACCGCCTTGACCAGGTCGACCACGCGCGGTCCCCAGCGGGAGGCGACGCTGTCGTCCAGCGCGACGACATTGCCGTTGCGCACGGCTTTCAGCGTCGACCAGCCCGGCCGCGCGGCCACGGTCGCCGCGCTCTGCTGGCAGCACGTGGTGTCGGCCAGGAAGATCAGATCCGGGTCGGCGGCGACGACCTTCTCCGCCGACAGCTGCGGATAGTCGCCGGCCCCGCCCGCGGAGTCGGCCACGTTGCGCAGGCCGAACAGGCCGTAAACCTGGCCGTCGAAGGTCTTCGACGTCACCGTGTAGCCGTCCGCGGACAGCTCGTGGAAGTAGCTCAGCGGCTTCTTCGGCGTCTTGGCCACCACGTCCGCGATCTGCGACTTCATCCCGGCGACCAGCTTGTCGGCCTCGGCGGTGTGCCCGGTGGCCTTGCCCAGCAGCGAGATCTGCCCGTAGGCGTCGTCGAGCGAGTCCGCCGCCTTGAGCAGCAGCACCGGCACCTTGAGCTGCTCCAGCCCGGACACGACGTTGTTGGTGTCGGAGTAGACGATCACCAGGTCCGGCTTGCGGGCCGCGATGGCCTCGACGTTCGGCTTGTACGCGTCGATGTCGCCGCGCGGGGCCGACGCCGGGTAGTCCGAGAGCTTGTCCACCGCCGCGACCTGCTGACCGGCGCCGATGGCGAACAGGTCCTCGGTGCTGGCCGGGCTCAGCGACACGATGTGGGCCGGCCGGGCGGCGATGGTCACCGCCTTGCCCCCGGTCGGGGTGACGGTGACGGGGAAGGCCGTGCTGGGCGCGTTCGTGCTGGCCGGAGGGTCGCTGTGGGTCGCGCAGCCGGTCAGGGCGAGCGCGGCCGCGACAACGAGGACGGGCATTGTGCGGTTCACAACCGGACGCTATCAAGCGACAACGGACTGTGATCGGAATCACCATGGAACGGGGCGGTTCGCACGGCGGGCATGACGGCCATGTGTCGGCTATGCTTCCCGGACCACGCTTTCTGGTTGAGGTCCGAGGCAATGTCGTCCGGGTAGCCCAGATCGTTACGGACCGTGGTTCGAGATCACCCGTTTGATGGTGCCTCGGCGTTTCGTGACTGTTAAGGTTTTGTCAACCACGGGCCATCGTCGTCCCGAGATGCGCAAGCAAAGGACGACGAGGGAGGTCTCGAACCGTGACGATCTTCTCCGCCCTTCCCGGCCGTCAGGGCCTGTACGACCCGAGCGCGGAACGGGATGCCTGCGGTGTGGCCATGGTGGCCGACATCAAAGGGCGGCGGTCGCACGGCATCGTGGTCGATGCCCTGACCGCGCTGGCCAATCTCGAGCACCGCGGGGCCGCGGGCGCCGAGCCGACCAGTGGCGACGGCGCGGGCATTCTGCTCCAGGTGCCGGACGCCCTGCTGCGGGACGTGTGCGGGTTCGCGTTGCCCAGGGCCGGCGACTACGCCGCCGGGATCGCGTTCCTGCCGGCCGACGCCGAACAGCGGGCCAAGGCCGTCGAGCTGATCGAGCGGATCGCCGCCGAGGAAAGCCTGGACGTGTTGGGCTGGCGCGATGTTCCCGTCAACCCGGACGCCGCCGACGTGGGCCCGACCGCCCGTTCGGTGATGCCGCACTTCGCCATGCTGGTGGTGGCCGGCGTCGCGGACGCCGACGGCAACCGTCCGTCCGATGTGGACCTCGACCGACTCACCTTCTGCCTGCGCAAGCGGGCCGAGCGGGACAGCGTGGTCGCCGGCGTCGGCGCCTACTTCCCGTCGCTGTCGGCGCGCACCCTGGTGTACAAGGGAATGCTCACCACCGGCCAGCTGCCGGCCTTCTTCCCCGACCTGGTCGACGAGCGGCTGACCAGCGCCATCGCCCTGGTGCACAGCCGGTTCTCCACCAACACCTTCCCGTCCTGGCCGCTGGCCCACCCGTTCCGCTACGTGGCCCACAACGGCGAGATCAACACCATTCGCGGCAACCGGAACCGGATGCGCGCCCGGGAGTCGCTGCTGGCCAGCGACCTCATCCCCGGCGACCTGGCCCGGCTGTACCCGATCGTCGACGGCGAGGGCTCCGACTCCGCCTCCCTGGACGAGGTGCTGGAGCTGCTGCACCTGGGCGGCCGGTCGCTGCCGCACGCGGTGCTGATGATGATCCCGGAGGCGTGGGAGAACCACGCCACCATGGACCCCAAGCGCCGCGCCTTCTACCAGTTCCACGCCAGCCTGATGGAGCCGTGGGACGGCCCGGCCTGTGTCACCTTCACCGACGGCACGCTGGTCGGCGCGGTGCTGGACCGCAACGGCCTGCGCCCAGCCCGCTGGTGGCGCACCGATGACGACCGCGTGGTGCTGGCCAGCGAGACCGGCGTGCTGGACCTGCCGCCGCACCGCGTGGTGGCCAAGGGCCGCCTCCAGCCGGGCCGCATGTTCCTCGTGGACACCGAGGCCGGCCGCATCGTGGACGACGACGAGGTCAAGGCCGGGCTGGCCGAGAAGCAGCCGTACGACGAGTGGCTGCACGCCGGCCTGCTGGAGCTGGCCGACCTGCCCAATCGCGAACACGTTGTGCAGAGCCACGAATCGGTGGTGCGCCGGCAGCTCACCTTCGGCTACACCGAGGAAGAGCTGCGCATCCTGCTCGGCCCGATGGCCGAGGACGGCGCCGAGCCGATCGGCTCCATGGGCTCGGATACGCCGATCGCTGCGCTGTCCAAGCGATCCCGGCTGCTCTACGACTACTTCGTGCAGAACTTCGCGCAGGTGACCAACCCGCCGCTGGACGCCATCCGCGAGGAGATCGTCACCTCGGTGTCCCGCGTGATGGGCCCGGAGCAGAACCTGCTCGACCCGGGGCCGGCCTCCTGCCGGCACATCGGGCTGCCGTACCCGGTCATCGACAACGACGAGCTGGCCAAGCTCATCCACGTCAACGACGACGGCAACCTGCCCGGCTTCGCCTGCACCGTCCTGTCCGGACTGTACGAAGTGGACGGTGGCGGCGCCGCGCTGGCCCACGCGATCGAGTGGGTGCGCCGCCAGGCGTCCGAGGCGATCGCCGCCGGCGCGAGGACCTTGGTGTTGTCGGACCGCGACTCCGACCACCGCATGGCCCCGATCCCTTCGCTGCTGCTGGTTTCCTCGGTGCACCACCACCTCGTGCGCACCAAGGAGCGCCTGCGCGTGGCGCTGGTCGTCGAGACCGGCGACTGCCGCGAGGTGCACCATGTGGCGCTGCTGCTGGGTTACGGCGCCGCCGCGGTCAATCCGTACCTGGCCTTCGAGACCATCGAGGACCTGATCAGCCAGCACGCCATCGCCGACCTCGACCCGCGGGTGGCCGTCCGGCGCTACATGACCGCGCTGGTCAAGGGCGTGCTGAAGATCATGTCCAAGATGGGTATCTCCACCGTCGGCGCCTACACCGCGGCCCAGGTCTTCGAGGCCGTCGGCATCGCGGAACCGTTGCTGGACGAGTACTTCACCGGCACGCACTCCAAGCTCGGCGGCGTCAGCCTGGACGAGCTGGCCGCCGAGGTCGCCGTCCGGCACCGCCGCGCCTACCCGGACAACCCGGCCGACCGGTCGCACCGGCGCCTCGAGGTCGGCGGCGAGTACGCCTACCGCCGCGAGGGCGAGCTGCACCTGTTCACGCCGGAGACCGTCTTCCTGTTGCAGCACGCGACAAAGACCCGTCGGACCGAGGTGTACAAGGCCTACACCGACGAGGTGGAGCGGCTGGTCCGGGAGGGCGGTGGCCTGCGCGGCCTGTTCAAGTTCGCCTCCGACCGCGCCCCGGTGCCGCTGGCCGAGGTGGAGCCGGTCGAGTCGATCCTCAAGCGCTTCAACACCGGCGCCATGTCGTACGGCTCGATCTCGGCCGAGGCGCACGAGACGCTGGCCATCGCCATGAACCGCATCGGCGGCCGGTCCAACACCGGCGAGGGCGGCGAGGACCCCGAGCGCCTCTACGACCCGGAGCGGCGTTCGGCCATCAAGCAGGTCGCCAGTGGGCGGTTCGGCGTCACCAGCGAGTACCTCGTGCACGCCGACGACATCCAGATCAAGATGGCGCAGGGCGCGAAGCCCGGCGAGGGCGGGCAGCTGCCCGCGCACAAGGTGTACCCGTGGATCGCGCGCACCCGGCACTCCACGCCGGGCGTGGGGCTCATCTCCCCGCCGCCGCACCACGACATCTACTCCATCGAGGACCTGGCCCAGCTGATCCACGACCTCAAGAACGCCAACGAGCAGGCCCGCATCCACGTGAAGCTGGTCTCCGAGCTCGGCGTCGGCACGGTCGCGACCGGCGTGGCCAAGGCCCACGCCGACGTGGTGCTGATCTCCGGGCACGACGGCGGCACCGGCGCCTCCCCGCTGAACTCGTTGAAGCACGCGGGAACGCCGTGGGAGATCGGCCTGGCCGAGACCCAGCAGACGTTGATGCTCAACGGTTTGCGCGACCGGATCACCGTGCAGGTCGACGGGGCCATGAAGACCGGCCGTGACGTCATCGTCGCCGCGCTGCTGGGCGCCGAGGAGTACGGCTTCGCCACGGCCCCGCTGGTGGTGGCCGGCTGCGTGATGATGCGCGTGTGCCACCTGGACACCTGCCCGGTCGGCGTCGCGACGCAGAACCCCGTGCTACGCGAGCGGTACACCGGCAAGCCGGAGTTCGTCGAGCAGTACTTCCGTTTCGTGGCCGAGGAAGTGCGGGAACTCCTGGCGGAGCTCGGATTCCTCACGCTGGACGAGGCCATCGGGCACGCGGAGCTGCTCGACACCGACGAGGCCGTGGAGCACTGGAAGGCCAAGGGGCTCGACCTGTCCCCGGTCTTCGAGGTGCCGACCGCGACCCGCTACGGCTCGGCCCGGCGGCGGCTGCGCGGCCAGGACCACGGCCTTGAGCACGCCCTGGACCGGACGCTGATCCAGCTGGCCGAGGCGGCCCTGGAAGACGCCCACCCGGTGCGGCTGGAACTGCCGGTGCGCAACGTGAACCGCACCGTCGGCACCCTGCTCGGCTCCGAGGTGACGCGGCGCTACGGCGGCGACGGCCTGCCCGAGGACACCATCCACGTCACGCTGACCGGCTCGGCCGGCCAGTCGCTCGGCGCGTTCCTGCCGCGCGGCGTGACCATGGAGATGGTCGGCGACGCCAACGACTACGTCGGCAAGGGCCTGTCCGGCGGGCGGATCATCGTGCGCCCGCACGAGGACGCGCCGTTCGCCGCCGAGCAGCAGGTGATCGCCGGCAACGTGATCGGCTACGGCGCGACCGGCGGCGAGATCTTCCTGCGCGGCCGGGTCGGCGAGCGGTTCTGCGTGCGCAACTCCGGCATGGTCGCGGTGGCCGAGGGCGTCGGCGACCACGCCTTCGAGTACATGACCGGCGGCCGCGCCGTGGTGCTCGGGCCCACCGGCCGCAACCTCGCGGCCGGCATGTCCGGCGGCATCGCGTACGTGCTCGAACTGGACCCGATGCTGGTCAACGGCGACATGGTCGACCTGCAACGGCCCAGCGGCGACGACCTGAGCTGGCTGCGCGAGACCGTCGAGCGGCACCACAAGCTCACCGGTTCCGCCGTCGCGGCCTCGCTGCTCGGCGACTGGCCGCGGCGTTCGGCCGGCTTCACCAAGGTGATGCCGCGCGACTATCAGCGTGTGCTGGAGGCGATGCGACTGGCCCGCGCCCAGGGCCGCGACGTCGACGAGGCGATCATGGAGGCGTCCCGTGGCTGACCCCAACGGCTTTCTCAAGTTCACCCGCGGCGACGCGCCCAAGCGTCCCGCCGGCGAGCGGATCAACGACTGGGACGAGGTCTACGCCCGCCAGCCCGCCGCCGAGCGGGACCAGCAGGTGCGGACCCAGGCCGGGCGCTGCATGGACTGCGGCATCCCGTTCTGCCACTCCGGGACCGCGGGCTGCCCGCTGGGCAACCTGATCCCCGAGTGGAACGACCTGGTGCGGCGCGGGGACTGGTCGCAGGCCGGGGATCGCCTGCACGCCACCAACAACTTCCCCGAGTTCACCGGCCGGCTGTGCCCCGCCCCGTGCGAGGCCGCCTGCGTGCTGAACGCGACGCCCGCCGCCGGCGGCGCCGTCGCGATCAAGCGGGTCGAGCAGACCATCGCCGACGTGTCGTGGGAGAGCGGCCTGGTGCCGCCGCGGCAGGCCGCCGTCACCTCCGGCAAGCGGGTCGCCGTCGTCGGCTCCGGCCCCGCCGGGCTGGCCGCCGCCCAGCAGCTGACCCGGGCCGGGCACGACGTCACCGTGTACGAGCGCGACGACCGGCTCGGCGGGCTGCTGCGGTATGGCATTCCCGAGTTCAAGATGGAGAAGAAGGTGCTGGACCGCCGGCTCGCGCAGCTGCGGGCCGAGGGCACCCGGTTCGTCACCAGCTGCGAGGTCGGCGTCGACCTGACCGTCGAGCAGCTGCGTTCTTCCTACGACGCCGTGGTTCTGGCCGTCGGCGCCCTGCGTGGGCGGGACGCGCCGGAGATCCCGGGCCGTTCGTTGAGCGGTGTGCACATGGCCATGGAGCACCTCGTGCCGGCCAACCGCGCGTGCGAGGGCGACGGGCCCACATCGGTCGATGCCGCGGGCAAGCACGTCGTGATCATCGGCGGTGGTGACACCGCCGCCGACTGCCTCGGCACCGCGCACCGTCAGGGCGCTGCTTCCGTCGTGCAGCTGGACCAGTACCCGGAGCCACCGTCCACTCAGGACTTCGCGGTGTCGCCGTGGCCGACCTGGCCGCTGCTCATCCGCAACTACCCGGCCCACGACGAGGGCGGTTCGCGCAAGTTCTCCGTTGCCGTGCAACGCTTCGTCGGCGACGAGGACGGCCACGTCCGCTCCATCGAGCTGCGCCAGGTCCGCGTCGGCCGCGACGCCGACGGCCGCCGGGTCGTCGAGCCCGTCTCCGACGAGGTCGAGGTCATCCCGGCCGACATGGTTCTGCTGGCCATCGGCTTCGAGGGCGTCGAGCACATGCCGCTGCTGGACGGCCTGGGCATCCCCCTGTCCGGTCGCGGCACGCTTTCGGTCGACTCCGCCTGGCAGACCTCGACCCCCGGCGTTTTCGCCTGCGGCGACGCCCACCGTGGGGCCTCGCTGGTGGTGTGGGCCATTGCCGAGGGCCGTTCCGTGGCCAATGCCGTGGACAGCTTTTTGACCGGTTCCTCGGAACTGCCGTCCCCGGTGCAGCCCAATCTGCTGCCGCTGGCAGTGGTCTGACCACCGGTTATGCTCGATTTATGACGTGAATGGGCGGGACCGGAATCCGGTCCCGCCCATTTCGTTGTCGGCCGACAATTCACCGGAATTGTCCTGCCGGCGGTCGGGCTAGCGGTGCCTGGCCCGTGCGGCGGCATGGGTGGCGGCCCCGCCGCCGACCAGAAGGATGACCGCCGTCAGGGCCCAACGGCGCTGTTTCGTGCGTTCCTCATGATTCGCGGCGGCCGTCGGCTTGACCTGCGCCGCCGTCCACGGCTTGGCCTTCGTCGGTACGACTACCGGCCGTTGCGGCGATGGCGGCGGGACGACCACTGCCGAGGTCGGGGCGGGTGACGGCGGCGGTGGAGGCGGCGGTGGTGGGGTGGTTGTCGTGGTCGTGGTCCTCGCCGCGGGTGGAGGGGGCGGGGTCGTCGTCGGTGGGGGAGGCGGAGGCGGAGTGGGCATGCCGAGGCAGCCGGCGGCGTCCGACGTGCCGACCGCCGGCCCGGACGACACCTCATGGGCCGGGCCGCCGCGGGGGATCGCGAACAGCCGGCTGCGGTGCCCGTCGTCGTTGTCCAGCACGTAGAGCGTGCGGGACGAGTCGATGACGGCGGCCCCGTAGCTGGAGCCGTGCGCCGGCAGGCCGTCGGGCGTGGCCACCACGCGAACGGCGCCGCTGCTCGGGTCGACGCTGACCACGGTCGGCCGGCCGTGCGTGGCGTTGACGCCGTAGAACAGCCCGTCCACCGGGTCGACGGCGAAGTCGTCCAGGCCGTCCGCGCCCGGCCGCATCCGCACAACCCGCGTCACGCTCAGGTACGTCCGGCTCGACGGCGCGACGTCGATCGTGAGCAGCCGGTCGTCCAGGCGGACCACCAGCGTGCCGCCCAGCGCCGCGCCCGCGGTGGCCAGGGCGAGGCCGCCCCGCGGCACCCCGGCCGGATAGCCGAGGTCCCTGATTCCACCCGATCGGTCTATGCGGTAGAGGTGGCCGTGGTCCCCGATGCCGTACACCAGATCCTGTGACGAGACGTAACCCACCGCGTTCAACTCGATCGGCGCACTGTGCAGCACCCGTTCGGCGCCACCCGGCAGGCTGACACTCGAAAGGGTGGTGCCGATGCCGTGCTCACCCGTACGGACCAGGATTGCCTCACACACGGTGGGCGTTACCGCGTCCGATTGGGGCGTGAACAGCGCCGCTATCGCTAGAACGGGTAATAGCACGCCCGTCATGCGCAGAATCCTGGTCACACCACACCGATTTCCTGTTTCAACGAGTTGGCGGATACGGTCCCCACCGTAGACGGTGCTTGAATCGGCTGTCAGCACATAGGAGAGTGAATGGACATCTACCTGCAAGGGCTGGTGTGGGTCGTCGGCGTGGCCATTGTCGCCGGCGCGCTCACGGTGCTGATACACCGCCTCACCTCCGGTGATGGGAGGTCTGTCAACAATGAGTCGGCCGGCAACGTCTTCGTCATTGTCGGCGGCCTCGTGGCGGTGCTCGTCGCCTTCGTCCTGATCTCCCTGTTCGACGCCGTGAACTCGGCCCAGGACAACGCCCAGCAGGAGGCCAACAGCCTGGTCGCGGTCACCTGGGCCGCCGACTCGCTGCCCGAGGCCACCCGGACCGAGATCCACGACCTGGCCCGCAAGTACGCCACCGCCGTGCGTGACCAGGAGTGGCCGCAGATGCAGGCCGGCGACGCCGTCACCGGGCCCGGGCCGCAGTACCTCGACCAGATCCACCAGGCCATCGACCAGGCGCCCGACAATCAGGACGACTGGCTCAAGGACCGGAAGACCGAGGCCTCCAACCAGCTCTGGCAGGTCTACCAGTTCCGGCAGGACCGGCTCGACGCCGCCGACGGCAGCGGGGTCAACGCCGTCACCTGGTTCGCGCTGATCGTCGGCAGCGTGCTGGCGATGGTGTTCACCTACATGTTCGGCGGGCCCAAGCTGATCGCCCACGTGATCATCGTCGGTGTGCTGGCCGCGACCATGACCATGCTGCTGTTCGCCATCTACCAGCTGCAGGACCCGTTCAACGGCGGGGCCAACGTCGGCCCCGACGCCTTCGACTCCGCGCTGGCCCGGCTCACCTGAGCAGGGCCAGCAGCTCCGCCACCACTTCGAGCGCGTGATCGGTCTCCGGGGCCAGGTAGGACAGTTCCACCAGCGCCTCCGCGAGGCCGATCCGCTCGTGCACCGCCAGCGTCGCCTCCGCGATCTCCTGTGTGGACACACCGCGGCGCGGGTTGACCCGCAGCACCACCTCGATCGCCGACGGGTCGCGGCCCGCCTCCTCCGCCGCCCTGCGGATCGCCGCCAGCGGCGGCTCCAGGTTCTCCGCCTTCAGGCCGTTCGGCAGGGCGCCCGCCGTCAGCCATCCGTCCGCGCGCCGGCCGATGCGCCGCAGCGCCGCCGGGGCGAAGCCGCCCAGCTGGATCGGCGGCCGCTTGGCCGGCTTGTGGTCGATCCGGCTCGGCGGCACCCTCCACAGTGGACTGTCGTGCTCGACCACGTCCGCCGTCCAGGCCTTCTCCAGCACGTCCAGGATCTCGTCCAGCCGTCGGCCCCGCTCCGCGAACGGCACACCCGCCGCCTCGTACTCGTCCGGCGACCAGCCCACCCCGAAGCCCGCCACCAGCCGGCCCCCGCTCGCGCGGTCGATCGACGTCAGTGTGCGGGCCAGCGGCACCGGCGAGTAGAACGGCGCGTTCAGCACGTTCGTGCCCAGCCGCACCCGGCTCGTCGCCGTCGCCGCCAGCGTCAGCGCCGTGAACGGGTCGAACACCGTCGCGAACTGCGGCGGGAACGGGCCCGGGCCGGCCATGCCGTAGCCCACCTTCGGTTCCAGCGGGCTCAGCAGCCGGTCGCCCACCCACAGCGCGTCCGCCCCCAGCCGCTCCGCCTCCGCCGCGAACCGCACCAGCTCCGCCGGGCGGTTCGCCACCGGGCCGTACTGCGGCATCGTGAAGCCGATACGCATCCGTGTCTCCTCTGCTCCGAGGCGCCCAGTCTGCGTCATGCTGTGCCCCATGGCCGATCCCCTCCCGCGGCTGCGCCGCCTGTGTCTCGCCCTGCCCGAGACCACCGAGCGACTCAGCCACGGCGAGCCCACCTGGTTCGTGCGCGGCAGGAACACCTTCGTCATGTACTCCGACCACCACCACGACGACCGCCTCGCCTTCGTCTGCGCCGCCGGGGCCGGCGTGCAGGCCGCCCTCATCGCCTCCGACCCCACCCGCTTCTTCCGCCCGCCCTACGTCGGCCACCGCGGCTGGCTCGGCGTCTACCTCGACGTGCCCCAGGACTGGTCCGAACTCGCCGAGCTCGTCACCGACGCCTACCGCGCGGTCGCCCCCAAGACCCTGGTCAATATGCTGGACACAGCTGTGGACACTGCCTTGGACAAACCAGGGTGGTGAAATCTAGGATGGGTGCGTGGACGAGCGTGACTATGTAGCCAGTCATCCGTGGTTGACCTTCGCCTACCGCATCGAATTCGACGCGAACACCCAGCTCTGGGCCCGTCTCGGTGAGGCGTTCTCGAAGTGCCAGCACCTGACCGGAGCCCCGCTCACACCAGCGGTCGCTCAGGAGCTGGGTGCCGTCTACTTGGCCAAGGGAGCGCTCGCCACCACCGCGATCGAGGGCAACACGCTGTCCGAGGAGGAGGTCGGCAAGATCATCAGCGGCGGCCTCGTGCTGCCACCGTCCCAGCGCTATCTCCAACAGGAAGTGGAGAACGTCGTCGCCGCGCTGCGGGCTATCGACGGGGACAGCCGGCACGGCGGCACGGTCATCACCGTTGACTGGATCAAGCAGCAGAACCGCCACGTGCTGGCTGAGCTCGACACCGACGAGCATGTCGCGCCGGGCGAATTCACCACCGCCAACCTTGTCGTCGGAAACTACCGCGGTGCGCCGCCTCAGGACGTGCCGTACCTGATGGAGCGGCTGGTGGCGTGGATCGCCGAACTCACCGACGGCACCGCTCACCATCCGGCGAGCGTCCGCTTCTTCGGTGCGTTTCTGGCCGCCACGCTGAGCCATCTCTACCTGGCCTGGATCCATCCCTTCGGCGACGGCAACGGGCGCACGGCGCGGTTGCTGGAGTGCGCGATCCTGACCAACAGCGGGCTGGTGCCGTGGTTGTCCGCGAACCTGTTGTCCGATCACTACAACCGCACGCGGTCCGAGTACTACCGCCGGCTGGCCAACGCCTCTCGCCATGGCGACGTCACCGGCTTCATCTGCTACGCCGCGCAGGGTTTCGTCGACCTGCTGCGTGAGCAGATCGAACTCGTGCAGCGCCAACAACTTCGCGTCTCCTGGGTCAACTTCGTGCACCAGCGCTTCCAGACGCTGCCGAACACCGAAGCCACCGCTCGCCAACGGACCCTGCTGCTGTCCCTGCCGGACGGTCCGACGCCGCTGGGCACTGTCCGCCGGCTCACCCCCGAGCTGGCCGAGCAGTACGCCGGCCGCAGTGACAAGACGGTCACCCGCGACGTGAACCGCCTGCAGTCGCTCGGACTCGTCTTCCTTGACCGGCACACCATCGAGCCGGCGATCATGCAGATGGCCGCCTTCATTCCCGGACGGGCCAGCTCCTCGCCGCGTGATCGGCGCTAGGTCCTATCGTTGCCGTCGTGAAGTTCCTCGGATTCGGCGAGCACGCCATCGACTTCTACGACGGCCTCGAGGCCGACAACTCCAAGGTCTACTGGGATGCCCACAAGCACCAGTACCTCGACGACGTGCGGGCGCCCATGGAGGCGTTGCTGGCCGAGCTCGAGCCCGAGTTCGGCGGCCTCGGCGAGCCCAAGATCTTCCGCCCGTACCGGGATGTGCGGTTCTCCAAGGAGAAGACCCCGTACAAGACCCACTGCGGCGGCGTCATCGAGCAGGGCCGTGGCGGCGGCGCCTACTACGTCCAGGTCGGGCCCGAGGGCCTCCGCGTCGGCGGTGGCTGCTTCCACCTCGAGGCCGACCAACTCGCCCGCTTCCGCGCCGCCGTCGACGACCCCCGCCGCGGCTCCGCGTTGGAAAAGATCATCGCCAAGCTCACCCGGGCCGGCTTCACCATCCAGGGCGAGCAGCTCAAGACCAAGCCCCGCGGCTACGAGCTCGACCACCCCCGCATCGACCTCCTGCGCCACAAGTCCCTGTACGCCGGCATCACCTGGCCCCCCGACGACGTCCTGCACGAGCGCGGCTCCTTCGACCGCGTCCGCAAGGCCTGGCGGGCGCTGCGCCCCTTCAACGAATGGGCCGCCGACCACGTCGGCGTCAGCGAACGCCCCTCCCGTTGACGCCGGACCTCGCGGTGCTGACCTCGCGATCGTGGGACTTGCTTGGCCAGCAACAACACTTGTCACTCAGGTGGAGGATTGAGCGGGCGCGCGCCGACGGCGATCTCTTCACACATGGGGACACGAAGCGGTGACGAGGGGCGTCGCGCGCCTTCCCGGCCGGGCGGATGCGACGCCGGTGCGGGCACGGGAGGGTGAGGGCCGTGGCGTCCGAGCCGCCGGCAGGCCGAACTCCCGGATTCTCGCCGGAAATTGCCGGTACGCTGCGCAATGCGGACCGCACGATCCGTATGATGCGCGGGCGGCGGCGCAAGTTGTACAACATGTGGCGCGTCACGATGGCGGGTATCGCGCCGGTCGACAGCTTCTATGTCGCGTTCTACGGTGAAGGCCGTCTACTCGCCGTGCCGTACGTGTTCGACGGCGAGGAGTACGAGCCGCCAGGGCACCAGATGTACGGGCCCGACGGTCTTTCGGCGTGGATGAAACGACATGCGAGGCCGTATCTGTACAGCATGGACAACGGCCGGCTGCTGAACATGGGCCATTCCTTCGGAGCGGATGAGCGGCTGTCCCGTGACACGGTGGCCGTTCCGCTTCTCGACCCGACCGCCGACGGTGGTCCGGTCGTCGGTTTGGCCTCGATACAGAGTTACGCGCCCGATGTGTACGGCAGCGAGACCGTTCACGCCTTCGAGTTCCTGGCCCGATCTGTTGTCACCGTTCTCGCCCGGGAGCGGGAAGACGTCGCCAATCGCGCGTCGCTGGACCTGGTCGGCGATGACGAGCCGGATTCTCCGCTGTCCGTCCTGGAGATCGTGGACGGCTTCGTCGAGACGCTGGAGAAGATCCGTGTCGGCCTTGAGGAGTCCATCCATCTCGTGCCGCCGCAGCTGTCCGTGCTCAACCGGCGCCTTGTCTCGGTTCGGGAGCTGTGCCGGCAGGCGCAGACCGACGCCGCCGAGGTGATCCTCACGCCGTCGGTGGACCTCCAGGGCATCCTCGAAAGTCTGACGCCGCGAGAACGTGAGATCGCCGAACTCGTGGCGGACGGGTTGGCGAACGAGAGGATCGCCGAACGGCTGCAGATCTCCGAGGCCACCGTCAAGACACACGTCACCCGCATCCTCAAGAAATTCGGGGCCCGCCAGCGGGCGGCCGTCGCCGCACGCCTTCGCCCGTTCGGCTGACCCGCCCGAGCGTTGCTGATCAGAGCCTCTCTACGACCGAGTCGTACACCGCCCCTCGACGAAGATACCTCTCGGTCTCCTACCGTCACGCCGCCGAATTCGCCACTCTGGTTTTTCCATGAGATTCCCGAGGAGTGGTTCATGTGAAGCGTATCCTGACCCAGGTTCTGCTCGGCGCGTTGATGCTGCTCGGCGGCGCGGTGACGGTGACGGGGGTGGCGCACGCCGGCGGCGGCGTGGACATCACCGGCTGGTGCCGAAGCTATTACAACAGCTCGGCCTTCAATGCGATCGTGGTTGTCAACAACGTGTACGGCTGGCGATGCCAGTACGGCTCGGACACCGGAACGCGGC
The DNA here is from genome assembly GCF_040682195.1 of Kutzneria sp. NPDC051319. NCBI lineage: Bacteria > Bacillati > Actinomycetota > Actinomycetes > Pseudonocardiales > Pseudonocardiaceae > Kutzneria > Kutzneria sp. NPDC051319. The sequence continues at coordinate 186,338 of NZ_JBFBAM010000017.1, forward strand.
TGGGCGTCGATATGAATGCCGCCTGCGCCTGGAAGTACGGCAATCCCGGCACCGCCCGATTCACGAACTACAGCAATCCCTATTCCTGGTACTGCGTGTAGCGGTGTCGGACGAGTGAGGTTCGGATGCTGCCGAGTGCCGGTCGTCCGACGGGCGCTTGGCGGGGTCCGGCCCGATGGTGTCTGCTGGGCCGGTGATGGATTGGCGGTTCTGCCCCCGCTGCGGGACGTCCTTGACGTTCGTCGGCTCCGGCGCCGAACGCCACGCCTCGTGCGGTGACTGCGGCTTCTGGAAATACGACAACCCATTGCCCACCACCATCGGCCTCATCTGCCGCGGGCGGTCGATCCTGTTGCTCCGCCGTGCCCAACCGCCGGCCATCGGCGCGTGGGACACGGTCGGCGGTTTCCTCACCGCCGGCGAGACCGCGGAGCAGAACCTGGTTCGCGAGGCCCGGGAGGAGATCGGCTGCCCGGTCCTCGACCTCCGCCCCGTCGGCAGCTACGCCTCCGTCTACGGCGACACCGGCATGGCCACCGTCGGCATGGCCTTCACCTGCCGCATCCCCGACGACGCCGTGATCACGTTGTCGGCGGAGAACACCGAGTACCGCTGGTTCGCCTGGGATGAGATCCCGGACCTGGCCTTCACCGACGTGAAGGCGGCGGTCCGGGATCTCGTCGCCGGAACCGGCTGAGCTGTCATCCCGCGCGGACGGGCTGTTCAACCGCGCGATTCGACGAAGTCCGGTCAGCCCTTGAAGAACTCGGTCAGGACGGCGGCGATGACGTCGACGGGGAGGTCGTGGAAGCCGCCGTCGCGGGCGATGTGCTGGCCTTGGGGAAGGGCGGAGGCGGCAGCGGCAGCGGCGGCCTGGAGCCACGGGGACGAGCCGGTGCTGCTGAGGATGAGGGCGGGGACGGTGATGTGGGAGAGGGCGGCGGGCACAACGCCGTCGCCCATGACGGCGTTGTCGTAGGCGAGGGTGGGGGCGATGGCGACGAGGCCGGCCCACATGGGACTGGCCTTCATCTGGTCGACGACCTCGGCGGGCTGGCCGACGGCGCGGGTCATGAAGTGGGCGACGGCGTCCGCGTTGCGGCCCTCGGCGAGCAGGGAGTCGAGGATCGGGCCGTACGACTCGTCGACGGGAGGGGCGTCGGGGACGCGGTAGGGCGGCTCCATGCCGGAGACCCGCTGGACGGGCAGGCCGGAGGCGGCGGCGTGGAGGGCGAGGGCGGCGCCGGAGGACATGCCGTAGACGAAGGAGCCGCCGACGGCGTCGAGCACGGCGGAGAGGTCCTCGAGCTCGCGGTCGACGGCGTAGGGCCGGGTGTCGGTGCTGTCGCCACGGCCACGGCGGTCGTAGGCGACGACGTCGAAGGCCGGGGCCAGGGCCGCGGCCAGCGGGGTGAAGGACTGGCGGGTCATGAAGGCGCCGCCGACCAGCACGAGGGTGGGGCCTCGACCGGTCCGCTCGTACGCGATGGAGGTGCCGTCCTTGGAGGTGACTGTCTGCATGCCCATACGTCGAAACAGAACACCGGAATGCGACATCGCGCGACCGCGCTAGACTCGAACACCCGTTCTAAGGCGGCGTGTCGCGGACCGGGGGACGGGGCCCGTTTGTGGCAGACTCCGGCCCCTAGTCCGCACCCGCCACGACGAGAGGAAACACCGGCCATGGGCCAGAAGGTTGTGCGGTTCTCCGACCTGAGCGGCAAGATCGTCGGGGACGGCGAGCTGGTCAAGATCGTCGTCACCCAGCACCCCGCGCTGACGGACGGCCCGGTCGAGATCGAGGCCGCCCCGTCGGAGCTGGCGGACATCGAGGACAAGGCCATCGACGTGGTCAGCTTCGAGGTGTTCGAGGCGGGCGAGGAGCCCCGCCTGGTGGTGATGCCGCTGGCCGAGTTCGACAAGCTGGCCACCGACGACCCGATGGACGTGGTCATCAAGGCGGCCAAGAAGTCCTACGCCAAGCCCGCCCGGGCCAAGTCCACCGGCGAGGCCAAGGTCAACTACGGCAGCCTCGAACACGCCGGCAAGCCCCACCGCGGCAAGGTCAACGACGCGGAGAAGCAGATCATCCGCGACCACCTCGACCAGGTGAACGAGCGCCTGGAGTCGGACGGCCTCCGTCTGATCGACCTGGCCGACGCCGAGATCGTGGCCCGGTACGGCCTGGAGGAGCTCGCCGCCGAGCGCGGCGCGGCCGCGATGCCGGCCGAGGCGAAGGTCGAGTCGGCGACGAACGCGGACGACGAATCCGACGAATAGATTTCACGGGTGGGGACCGGCGGTCGAGGCGAAAAGAGCGGCCGCCGGGGTGTCCTGAACGTCTTGGCGGTGAACCACCAGTGATGGTCCGGTGACCGTGCGCTGAAATTTGGGGGTGCGGGGAGTGTTTCTAGGCGGTTCCCCAAACGTTACTGCCGGGTAGTTCGGGATCGGTCCAGTGCGTCGGTCTAAGCTGCTGGAACGTGAGCCGACGAGCGAAGATCGTCTGTACCCTCGGGCCAGCGACGTCCACCCCAGAAAAGATGCGCGACCTGGTCGCGGCGGGCATGGATGTGGCCCGGATGAACTTCAGCCACGGCAGCCACGCCGACCACAAGCAGGTGTACGACCTGGTGCGGACCACCGCCGCCGAGTCGGGCCGAGCGGTCGGCATCCTGGCTGACCTGCAGGGCCCCAAGATCCGCCTCGGAACTTTCGCGGGCGGCCCTGTTGAGTGGCGGACGGGCGATGTCGTGCGGGTCACCGTCGACGACGTCGCCGGCACCCATGACCGGGTGTCCACCACGTACAAGAACCTGGCCAAGGACGCCCGAGTCGGTGACCGGCTGCTGGTCGACGACGGCAAGGTGGGCCTGGTGGTCACCGCCGTCGAGGGCCAGGACGTGGTCTGCGAGGTGACCGAGGGCGGCCCGGTCAGCAACAACAAGGGCCTGTCGCTGCCGGGCATGGACGTGTCCGTGCCGGCGATGAGCGAGAAGGACATCGAGGACCTGGAGTTCGCTCTCGGCCTCGGCGTGGACTTCATCGCCCTGTCCTTCGTGCGCTCCCCGGCCGACATCGACCTGGTGCACCAGGTGATGGACCGGGTCGGCAAGGGCCGGCTGCCGGTGATCGCCAAGGTGGAGAAGCCGGAGGCGGTCGACAACCTCGAGGCCATCGTGCTGGCCTTCGACGGCGTCATGGTGGCCCGCGGCGACCTGGGTGTGGAGCTGCCGCTGGAGCAGGTCCCGCTGGTGCAGAAGCGCGCCATCCAGATCTCCCGCGAGAACGCCAAGCCGGTCATCGTGGCCACGCAGATGCTGGACTCGATGATCACGAACTCCCGGCCGACCCGGGCCGAGGCCTCGGACGTGGCCAACGCGGTGCTGGACGGCGCGGACGCGCTGATGCTGTCCGGCGAGACCAGCGTGGGCCGCTACGCCATCGAGTCCGTGGAGACGATGGCGAAGATCATCATGGCGGTGGAGAACGAGTCCACGGTGGTGCCGCCGCTGACCCACGTGCCGCGCACCAAGCGGGGCGTCATCTCCTACGCGGCCCGCGACATCGGCGAGCGGCTCAACGCCAAGGCCCTGGTGGCGTTCACCCAGTCCGGCGACACGGTGCGCCGCCTGGCCCGCCTGCACACGCACCTGCCGCTGCTGGCCTTCACGCCCGAGCCGGACGTGCTGAGTCAGCTTGCTCTCACCTGGGGCACCGAGACCTTCCTCGTGCCTAAGGTGGAGTCCACCGACCAGATGGTGCGCCAGGTCGATCTGTCGATGCTGTCCATCGGCCGCTACCAGCCCGGTGACCTGGTGGTCATCGTGGCCGGCTCGCCGCCCGGCACCGTAGGGTCGACCAACCTCATCCGGGTGCACCGGTTGGGCGAGGACGATCACGCCTAGGAGAACGCTGAGCGAGCTTGCGAGCGAACCGACAAGCACAGGACGGTTCAGTCGCGGGTTCCCGCAGCGAAGCGGAGGGAACCTGTGACTGAAGCGGCTCGCGCCGCGGCCGCCGACCCCGGAGCTGAACAAGCTCCGGGGTCGGTGCCGTTGACGCTCGACGGGGTGCCGCACGGCCAGCCGGTGCTCGACCGCCTGGTCGCGCTGCTGGACCTGGAGCGCATCGAGGAGAACATCTTCCGCGGGGTCAGCCCGGCCGACTCCTCGGTCCGGGTGTTCGGCGGCCAGGTCGCCGGCCAGGCGCTGGTGGCGGCGGGGCGCACCGTGCCGGAGGAGCGCAAGGTGCACTCGCTGCACGCCTACTTCATCCGCCCGGGAGATCCGCGCATCCCGATCGTGTACGAGGTGGACCGCATCCGCGACGGCCGCTCGTTCACCACCCGCCGGGTGGTCGGGGTGCAGCGCGGCAAGGCGATCTTCTCGCTGTCGGCCTCGTTCCAGCTGGTCGAGCCGGGCATGGAGCACGGGGAGCCGATGCCGTCGGTGCCGGACCCGGAGTCGCTCCCGACGTTCGGCGAACGGCTGGCCCAGCTGGGCGCCGACCGCGAGAAGCTGGGCCGGGACCGGCAGCGGCCGATCGACCTGCGCTACGTCTCCGACCCGCCCTGGATCACCCGCGAGAGCGGCCCGCACGAGGCCCGCAACCAGGTGTGGATGCGCGCCGACGGCAAGCTGCCCGACGACGACCTGCTGCACGTGTGCGTGCTGGCCTACGCCTCGGACATGACGTTGCTGGACTCGGTGCTGGCCCGGCACGGCGTGTACTGGGGCACGGACAAGGTGCTCGGGGCCAGCCTGGACCACGCGATGTGGTTCCACCGCCCGTTCCGCGCCGACGAGTGGTTCCTGTACGACTGCACGTCGCCCAGCGCCTCCAACGCCCGTGGCCTGGCCACCGGCCGCTTCTTCACCCGCGACGGCCAGCTGGTCGCCACCGTGGTCCAGGAAGGCCTGCTCCGCGTCCTGCCGTAAAACCCCGGCGAGTCGCGCTCCAGGGCACACCGAATGCGGGTTTCGGGCAGAAACGAGCCTGGAGGCTCAGTTCTGCCCGAAATTGACATTCGGTGTGCCTGAGAGCGTGACTGACCCGAAAATAGTGGTGAGTCGACCATGTCCAGGGCATGGCTGTTCCCTCAGACCACCGCCGAGCCGCCGGCAGCCTGAGCACAGTCACC
>NZ_JBFBAM010000018.1:0-165530 GCF_040682195.1 Kutzneria sp. NPDC051319
GGAGGGGGCGGGAGGGTGGGAGGAGGGAGAAGGTGGGATAGCAGAGAAATGGAGCTGGGAGCTGGGAGGTGAGAGTGAGAGGTGGTAGGTGGGAGCTGGGAGGTGAGAGTGAGAGGTGGGAGGTGGGAGGTGGGAGCTGGGAGGTGAGAGTGGGAGGTGGTAGGTGGGAGCTGAGAGGTGAGAGGTGAGAGGTGAGAGAAAAGCTTTTCCGTCAACCTTCCACCTCCAACCATCCAGAAAAGCGTGGATTTTGCGTGGAGGGGATCGATGTCATACAATTGGCTATGCGAGGGGCAGGCCTGCCTGCCCCTATTTGCCCCTCGCGTCATCGATCAGAGGCTCCACGCCAAATCCACGCGACCCAACGCAACCAAACCACGAAAAGCCACCCCAATGAACCACGAAAATCCACCCCCGCGAACCACGAAAAGCCAGCCCCCGAACCCCTAAACTCCCCGAACCGCAGCCTCAGCCCGCCGAATGTCCCACTCCGCCCCGAACCCCCGATACAGCTCCACGCTCTCCGCCAGCACCCTGGCCGCCTCGTCTCCCCGCCCGCTCCCCGCCAACAGCACCGCCCGCTCCTCCAACGTCTGGGCCAGCTCGAACACCCGCCCCACGGCCCGGTAGTGCGTCGCGACAGCCACCAAGGCGTCGGCGTCTCGCTCGATCACGGCCCGACACCGCTGCGCGGCGGCGGCGGCACGAGCGGCGGTGGTCTCCCGATGGGCCTCGGCTTCGCAGGCGGCGACGGCTTCCCGCGCGGTGGCCATGTCCCCGTTGTCGATGGCCATGCGCACGAGCTCGGGCAGCCACTGGTGCCGGAGCATCATGCCCTCGTTCTGGGGATCGAGGATCACGCCCAGCTCGGACACCGCATCATCCAACCGGCCCTCGCGCGCGGCGGCCATGGCCTTGGCGGCGATCAAAAAATCGTTGTTCTCCCGCTCCGCCTCGCTCACCACGGGCAGGTTCATCCCGATCGACAAATGCCGCTGAACCCGCTCGGCCTCATCCCGGTGCGCGGCGATCAACGCCCCGCAGCCGTGCAACAACAACACGGGACCGCCCTCACGCAGGCCGTAGCCGGTGAAGTCGGGGGAGTCGTCCAACGCGGCGGCGAGGTCGTGCTGGGCCTGGTCCCATTCCCCCAGCCAGTACCGGTGCACGGCGCCGGCGACGTGCAGCCCGGCCAGGGGAGCGCCGTGGCCGGCGATCTCGAAGGCCATACGCAGGTCCTCGCCGGCCTCCTGCAGACGGTCCAGGCACTGCAAGGTGAACATGCGGTTGTCCAACAGAACCAGCCGCAGGTCGGTGAGGCTGATCTCGGTGCCGACGATGTCCATGGCCCGGTTGAGGTATTCGACGCCACGCGCGTAGTCGCGGCGCACGGCCTCGACCTGCCACAGCACTTCAAGCGACTGCCCGACGGAGAAGGCGTCGCCGACCTCCTCGCCGACCTCGACGGCCCGCTGCGCGGTCTCGGCGGACAGGTCCAGCTCACCCGCGCCGGCCCGCTGCACCAAGGCCAGCAACGACATGAGCCGCGCGCGCCACAGCTGGGGCAGCGACGGGTCGGCGAGGGCTTCGTCCAGCATCGCCACGGCGCGCTCGGCCTGCGACGCGCGGTACGGCACGTACGCCAGCACCCAGCGCACCTCGGCCGCGAGATCGGCGTCCTTCAAGTTGGGCAACGCCTTGCGGCCCCACTGCTCGGCCTCAGCGTCACGGCCGATGCGGAACAGCACGCTGGTCAGGTGCGCCATCAGCACGGCCCGCCGCGTCTCCGCGATGTGCACGGTCTCCAGCACGCGTTGCAGCAGCTCCACCACGACCAGCGGCGCGCGATGGTGCAGCACGGGGGCGGCCTCCACCAGCCACTGCGCGGCCCACGGCCCCATGCCGGCCTCGGCGGCCAACAGCTGCTCGGCGACGTGCTCCTCGGGCACGCCGGCATCGGCCAGCGCCTGCGCGGCCTGGTAGTGCAGGGCCACCCGCAGCGCCGACGGGGTGCCCTCGTACAGGGACTGGCGGATCAGCGGGTGCCGGAACGCCAGCCGCAGACCGGCGTCGCGCAGCACGCCGGCCGCGATGGCCTCCTCGAACGGCTGCACCAGCGCCGACACCGACTTACCGACCACCACCGACAGGTCGACGACGCCGAACTCGCCGCCGAGCAGCGCCGCCCACCGCAGCACCTCGCGCGTGGCCTCGGACAGGAAACCGAGACGGCCGGTGACGGCCTGCACCAGCGACGCCGGCACGCGCTCGAACGCCTCGCGCGCGACCTCGGCGGTGTCCGTGACGTGGACGATGCGCTCACGCACCAGGGCGTCGGCCATCTCCCGCAGGTACAGGGGGTTGCCGCCGGAGCGCCGCGCGATCTCCCGCAGCCGCGGCCCCGGGGGCGCGCCGACGAGGGTGCCGACCATGCCGGCGACGGCGTCGACCGTCAGCGGCGCCAGCCGCATCACCGCGCCGCCGAGGCTCTCCGTGTCACGGCGCAGCTGGTCCACCTCAGGGCGCTGGTGCGCGGGGCGCGTGGCGCCGACGAGCAGCAGCGGCAGCTTGGCGGTGAGCAGGCACAGCCGGTGCCACACCTCCAGGCTGGACTCGTCAGCCCACTGCACGTCGTCGAGGCCTACGGCCAGCGGCCCGTCCGCGCACAGCTCCTCGACCAACGCCACCAGCCGGTCGATGGTGCTGAAGATGCTGTTGCCGCCGCCGACGATGGACTGGTTGGCCTCGCTGTCGCGCAGCGCGTGCGCCAACGCCACGCGGCGCGGGTCGGTGGACTGCGGCGTCACGTCGAGGCAGTCGAGCATCGCTCGCAGCGGGAAGCGCTGCCCCAGCGTGTCCGCCACGGCGTGGGACACGGTGCAGCCGGCCCACTCGGCGTACGCGAGACCGGCCGCGAGCAGCGCGGACTTGCCGATGCCGAGCTCGCCCTCGATCCACACGGTCTGCCCGCGCCCGGCGCTGACCTCCGTGACCGCCGCACGCAGCGTGTCCATCTCGGGGTCACGTCCCACCAACGTCGCCGTGGGCGGCGGGGTGGTGGGCGTGGGCATCCGAGGCGCGACGGCCTGCACGGGGATGGTCGGCGCGGCCTCCAGCAGCAGGGCCGGGTCGTTGGCGAGGATGCGTTCGTGCAGCTCCTGGAGCTGCGGCCCCGGCTCCACGCCCAGCTCGTCGATCAGCACCTGTCTGGCCTCGCGGAACGCCGTCAGCGCCTCCGCCTGCCGCCCGCACCGGTACAGCGCCAGCATCAGAAGCGACCGCGGCCGCTCCCGGATGGGGTACTCGTGCACTAGACCCGCGATGTCGGCCACGGCCGTGGTGTGCTGGCCGTTGGCCAGCGCGGCCTCGGACCGCAGCTCACGCGCGACCACCCGCAGCTCGCCGAGCCGGTTGCGCTGCGACTGCGCGTACGGGCCGGTCACTCCCGAGAACGCCTCTCCCTGCCACAGGGACAGCCCCTCGTCGATCGACCGCAGCGCCCCGGCGGCGTCGCCGGCCGCGAGCTGGTGCTCGGCGTGGTCACGCAGCCGGTTGAACTCGACGACGTCCAGGTCGGCCGGCGCCAGCAGCAGCCGGTAGCCCGCGCCCGCCGACACCAGCAGCCCCGACGACTCGCGCCGGCCCCGGTCCGGCTCCAACGCCTTCCGCAGCGACGAGATGTACGTGTAGAGGCTGCCTTCCACGGTCGCGGGCGGGTTCTCGCCCCACACGCCGTCGATGAGCTCCTCTCGGGAAACGACCGTGGACGTGCGCATGGCCAGCATGGCGATGACGGCCCGCGGCAGCGGCGAGCCCAGGGTGACTTCCCGGTCCCCGGCCCACAGGCGCACCGGCCCGAGCAGCTTGGCCCGCAGCCCGGGGGTCGGTTGGCTCGTCATCTGGAATCACTCCGCCGGTCGCTCGTCACGATCACCGCACAGTGTCACGTATCGGGCAGCGCCTGTGCCACAGCGGCCGCTCTGAAGACGACGTCGAGAGCGTTTGGAGATCGGCCGGCAACCCTGTGGCGGTGGGTGGATGTGGATTGTGCGTGGAGGTGGGCGGTGCGGTGGAGGGCGCGGTCGGCGGCCGGCAGGACGGGCATGCTTTTCTGACCGCCCGGACGACGCTCGGGGACGTCGTCGGCTTCTCCACCGCCTGCTTCACGCCGCCGGAATTCCCGGTGGCGGCGCTGGCGTGCCAGACGCACGGCGCCAACGCGGTGGAGATCGCCTGCGGCGAATCCACCCGTTTGGATGCCCTCGTGCACGCCCGTGACCAGCTCAGACTGCACGGGCTGCGGCCGTCGCTGCACGCCGTCGGCCAGGTGGACCGCCTCGTCGGCCTGGGCATGCCGGTGGTGGTGCCGGCCGATCTGGCCGTCGGCCCGCTGACCAGAACTGTGCTGCTGCGCAACACCGGCGACCCCGATCGGCTGGACGAGGCGATGGAGGTCAATCCCGACGCCTCCTTCGGCATGGACGCGTCGCTGGCCTTCGCGGTGGGCGGCTTCACCCAGGTCAAGTCGTTCGCCTCCCGCCACGGCGATCGGCTGGCCCAGGTCAACGTGGGCGGCGTCGAGGTCGAGGCGGACGTCGTGGAGCTGGTGCGGGCTTGTTTCGACGCGGCCGGCCGGGCCGTCCCGGTGATCGTGGAACGGCCCGGCTCGGTCTGGTCCGAGGGCCTGAGCGGCGACATCGAGCGCCTCAGGGCCCTGGCCCGCCGCTTCCTGACCCCCTACCGCTGAGCGCGGCGGGCGCGCAGCACGTAGGTGTCCAGCGGCAGGGCGATGGCCGCGGTGAGCTCGAAGCCGGCGTGGGCCAGCAGCTCGTGGTAGTGGGACTCGGTGCGCTCCCGGCCGCCCACGTTGCACAGCATGTGGATGTCCCACGCCATGGCGAGGGACTCGATGTCGGCGTCGGCCGGCAGCAGGCGCTCGATCACCAGCAGCTCGGCGTGCGGGGGCATGGCCGCGGCCAGCGTGGCGAGGATGCCGCGGCACTGGTTGTCGTCCCAGTCGTGCAGCACGCGCGAGAGCAGGTAGACGTCGCCGCCCGCCGGCACGCTCTCGGTGAAGTCGCCGGCGACCAGGCGGCACCGGTCGGCCACGCCGGCCAGCGTGACCGCCGCCGAGGCCAGGGCGTGCGGTCGCTCGACCAGCACGCCGTGCGCGGCGGGGTTGGCGGCGAGGACCCGGGACAGCAGCTCGCCGTTGCCGCCGGCGATGTCGACGACCTCCCGCACGTCGCTGAGGTCGACGACCCGGACCAGGTCGGCGAACACGGCGTTGCTGGCGGCCATCGACTCGTGGAACAGCTCGGCCAGCTCGGGATCGGCGGCCATGTGCTGGAAGTGGTGCGCGCCGAAGACCTTCGCGTACGACTCCTCGCCCGTGCGGACGGCATCGGCCAGCGCGCCGAACGACCGGTAGAACGGGCCGCCGTACATCAGGGCCAGCGGCCGCAGCGAGCCCTCGACGTCGGCCCGCAGCAGGGAGCCCATGTCGGTCAGCAGGTAGCGGTCGCCGACCTCGCGGACCAGGCCGAGGGAGGCCAGGTAGCGGAGCAGGCGGCCGAGGCTGTCCGCGTCGGCGCCGGTCGCGGCGGCCAGGCCCGGCAGGTCGGAGATGGTGACGAGGTGGTCCGGCAGCCGCAGCGTCGCCGCGGCGGCGATGGCCTGCGTCGCCCACGCCCCGGTCATCTGCCCCAGCAGACGCGTGCCGGCGGCGGATTCCCGCAGGTGGGCGGTCAGAACCCGGGGGAAACGGCCGGCGCTGACCAGCTCAAGGCGACGGTAGGACGGCACCGTGTGGTGGGCGTCGCGGAAGTAGAGGACGGTGTTGTCCTCGTGCTCGTTGTAGCCGCCGCCGTCGGGCAGCATCCGGGTGGCCACGGCCGCCCGCAGCCCGCCCAGCAGCACCGGGTCGGCGTGCGGCACAGCCAGCGCGAAGTGGTTCTCGCGGCCGTGCAGGCGCTCGTCGTCGGCGATGTGCTCGAACTCCGGCGGTGTGACCATGGCGAAGATCTCCAGCTCACAGCGGTTGCCGAGCCGGTCGGCCAGGCGGGCCCGCAGGATGCCGACGGTCAGGCTCTCCATCGGCACGCCGTACCGGATGCTCAGCCGGGCCCGCACGACCACGCTCGGGGTCATCGGGCCGACCCGCACGCCCAGGCGTGTCAGGTCCTCCCGAAGGCCCTTGAATGTCCGGGGAAAGACCAGCACCGCCGCGTGGGTGAAGCGGGTGTACCGGGCCAGGGCCGCGCGTTCGGCCGCGCCCAGCGACGGCATGGCCGCCGCGAGCACGGACTCGGTGTCGGCGGCGCCGATCAGCGCGGCCGCCGAGGTCAGGCGGTCGAGGTCCTCCGGGGCGAGCGCGGGGGCGATCGTCGCGGTCATGGCGCACTCCAAAACTGGGCAGATCGACAACGGGGCAGATCCGACTAGAGGGGTTCAGATGCCGACGTAGTTCTCGGCGAAGAAGTGCTGGTGGGCACGGGAGTCGCGGAGGCTGTCCAGCCGGGCCCGGCGCAGCACGCGCTGGAAGCCCGCGTCCGGCGCGGCGGCGGCCGGCCCGTGCAGGAGCGTGATCATCCAGTGGGAGAACTCCTGCGCGCGCCAGATACGCGGCAGGCAGGTGGGGGAGTACGCGTCCAGCCCGCGCTCGTCGCCCTTGACGGCGTCGGTCAGGGCCTTGGCCAGCACCTCCGCCTGCATGATCGCGAGATTGGCGCCCTTGGCCGCGGACGGGCTGATCAGGCTGGCGGCGTCGCCGGCCAGGAACATCCGGCCGTGCCGCAGCGGGTCGACGACGTCCGAGCGCAGCCGCACGATCCGGCGCTCCGTGATCGGGCCCTGCCGCAGCGAGCCGAACTGCTCGACCTGCATACGAAGGCCCAGCTCGGCCCAGATCCCCTCGTCGGACCAGGCCTCGGCGCTGTCGTCGGCGTCGACCTGGAGGTAGTAGCGGGTGACCTCCGGGCCGCGGGCCATGTGGCCGGCGAACCCGTTGTCGTGCATGGCATACGTGACCGCCGACATGCTCTGCGGGGCTTGGGCCAGCACGGCCAGCCAGGCGATGCCGTGGTCGCGGGTGTGACGGGCGGCCGAGGCCGGCATGGCCCGGCGGGTGACGCCGTTGCTGCCGTCGCAGCCGACCAGGAACCGGCCCTGGATCTCGCCGTCGCGGTGACGGACAGTGCCCGTCGTGGGGTCGACGTCGGTGACGGTCACGTCGAATCGCAGCCGGCCGCCGCGGTCGAGGTACTCGGCGATGAGGTCGGTGACCAGCGCCTGCTGCGGGTAGACGGTGTGCACCTCGCCGCGTCCCAGTTCGGCGTAGTTCAGCTCGAACTCCCCGTCACCGTACCGAAAAGCGCACGTGTCGTGCGAGTGTCCACATCGGAGCATGCCGGCCCCGAGGCCGTGCTCGGTGAGCACGCGGGCGCTGTTGGCGCCCAGAAACCCCGCCCTGGCCCTGGTCTGCACGTGCTCGCGGCGGCCGCGCTCCAGGATGAGCGTGTCGACGCCGTTGGCGCGCAAGAGATTGCCCAGGACCAGTCCCGCGGGCCCGGCGCCCACGATGAGCACGGTCACCTGATCGGCCATGATCGCCCTTGTCTGCGAATGCATTCCGGTCGGCACGGACCGTGTTTGCTGTGACAACTATCGGTGACCCTTGTTGATCATCCGGGGCGGAGCTAACAGGGCCCCGGGCCGGCCGGTCCAGCCGCGCCACCCGGTGGCGCGGACTTGATCACCTGACCGGGTAGGGCCTGGTGTGCCGCTGTCGTCATGGGTCGGACGTCACTGCCGAGCGACGTGCATACGGTATACAGTAGGCGGCACGGTGTGAGTGAACGGAGGCGCGCGTCCCCATGTACACAGTCACCAACCCCGCCACCGGCGAGCTGGTCGAGCAGATCCCCAACGCGACGGACGAGGAGGTCGGCGCGGCGATCACCCGGGTGCACAACGCGTTCCCGGCCTGGCGGCGGCGACCGGCGACGGACCGCGCCAAGATCGTCCTGCGGGCAGCGGAGCTGTTCGCGGAGCGGGCCGACGAGCTCGCGCGGATCATGACCCTGGAGATGGGCAAGCGGATCAACGAGGGCCGCGGCGAGGTCGGCGTGGTCGTCGAGATCTTCAACTACTACGGCCAGCACGGCCCGGACCTCGTGGCCGACCAGCCGATGAGCATCCGCGGCGGCGAGGCCGTCATCCAGAAGACGCCGCTGGGCGCGCTGCTGGGCGTGATGCCGTGGAACTTCCCCTGCTACCAGGTGGCCCGCTTCGTCGCGCCCAACCTGGTGCTGGGCAACACGATCCTGCTCAAGCACGCCTCGATCTGCCCGCGGTCGGCACTGGCCATCGAGCAGATCCTGCACGACGCCGGCGTGCCGGAGGACGTGTACGTCAACACCTTCGCCTCCAGCCGCCAGGTGCCCGGCATCCTGGCCGACCCGCGGATCCAGGGCGTGTCGCTGACCGGTTCGGAGGCGGCGGGCATCTCCGTGGCGGCCGAGGCCGGTCGGAATCTGAAGAAGGCCGTGCTGGAACTGGGCGGCTCGGATCCGTTGATCGTGCTGGACTCCGACGACATGGACGAGACGGTCGCCAGGACCGCCACCGCCCGGATGCGCAACTGCGGCCAGTCCTGCAACGCGCCGAAGCGGATGATCGTGCTCGCCGACATCTACGACGAGTTCGTCGACAAGCTCGCCGCGCGGGTGGCCGACTACTTCAAGCCCGGCGATCCCCTCGACCCCGACACCAAGCTGCCGCCGCTGGCCTCGACCGCGGCCCGTGACGAGGTGGCGGGCCAGGTCGCGCAGGCCGTGGAGCAGGGCGCGACGCTGCTGGCCGGCGGCCACGCGGTCGAGGGTCCCGGCGCGTACCTCGAGGCCACGGTGCTCGCCAACGTCACCCCGGAGATGAACGCCTACTACGAGGAGATCTTCGGGCCGGTGGTCCTGGTCTTCAGGGCCGAGACCGAGGAGCAGGCCATCGAGATCGCCAACGACTCGCCCTTCGGCCTCGGGGCCAGCGTCTGGGGCACCGATCCCGAGCGCATGCGGCGGGTCGCCGAGCAGATCGAGTCCGGCATGGTCTACCTCAACAGCGCCGGCGGCTCCCAGGCCGACCTGCCGTTCGGCGGCATCAAGCGGTCCGGCATGGGACGCGAGCTCGGGCCGGCCGGCATTGAGGAGTTCATGAATCAGAAAAGCATTCGCCTTTAGTCCGTTCGGGTAACAACCGAGGGCCCTTCGCTCCGGAGCACATCCGCTGACGGCGGTTCACGCGTGTGTCAAGACATCCGAAAGAGGGAGGGTGTCATGACCGCCGCTACTGAGCGTCGCAGCTTCGACAGTCGCCGGGTGTTCCACCTGCACGCCGTCTTCCGCCGTGAAGTCGGTCGCGGGGCCGGCTTGGTGCGCGCCGTCGCGGCCGGAGACCGTGACGGCGCGCAGCTCGTCGCCGCGCGGGTCCGGATGGTCGACAACGCCGTCTACCGGCACAACTGCGCCGAGGACGCGCTGCTGTGGCCGAAGCTGGTGGGGGACAAGCCCAGCGAGGCCGACATCATGGTCGACGTCATGCACCGCCAGCACCGGGCCCTGGACGCCATGTCCCTCGGTGTGCAGGCCGCGATCCTGGCCTGGGAGGACGAGCCGACCGAGCATCGCCGCGACATGCTCGCCGACGCCCTCGACCGCATTTCCGACGCCGTCGGCGAGCACATCTGCGCCACCGAGCTGTTCCTCGTGCCGCTGCTGGAGCGGTTCCTGTGCGCCGCCGACTGGAGCGACGTGATCCGCCTCGGCGTGGCCGACTGCGACCCGGAGACGGTGTCCGCCCTGGCCGGCCTCATCCGGGTGCCATGAGCTCGCGCCGGCTGCCTGTGCCGGCGTGATTCGCCGGCCGGTCGGGACACCACCCCCCAGCCCGACCGGCCGGCCCCTACTTCTGTCAGCTCAGTGCGCCGTCGTAGTCCGGCAGTTTGAACGTGCGCTCCGCGTGGCCGCCGTCCAGGTCCGTGGTGTTGTTGCCGATGTTGGCGACGATCGTGTAGCCCTGCGCCTCGATCGCCGCGCGGGCCTTGGTCTTGTTGACCTGCGCCGGGTCGAAGTTGAACAGCGGGCGCATGGACAGGCCGTCCACCGGAAAGCCGACGCCGGACAGGTTGTCCTGGGTGAGCGAGCGGATCAGCTCGGTGCGGTCGGTGACGAAGAAGACCGCCGCGCCGTCGGCCTTGGCCAGCTTGGCCAGCGTCAGCACCGGCGGGACCGCCGGGGTGGTCCAGACCGGGTGGTAGTAGCTCTCCAGCGAGGTGTTGTCGATGTCCAGCACGATGGCGTTGCGTCCGGGGGAGGACAGCCGCTGCTGGAGATAGGTGGTCGCCTGGCTCGTCACGGTCGTGACGTCGGCGATCCACGTCGCCTCGCTCGGCGCGGCGGCGGGGGCGGCCTGCGCCGACCCGGCGCCCAGGACCAGCAGCCCGGCCGTCAGGCCGGCGGCGGCGAATCGGAGGGTGATCGTCATGCCCGGCAGTCCAGCATCTCGCCGCGGCCGCCACGAGTGCCGATTAGGTGAATTTTCTTCATATTGTTGCCGGGCCGAGTGCGGCAACGGTCAACGAGCTCGCGGTGTGACCGGATTCGCCCGATGACCGGACCGGATTCGGGTTCAGCAGTGGCCGGGGCGGGCGGCCGTCAACAGCGGAGTGTCCAGTTTGGGCATGGCCTGGTCCTGGGTCAGCAGGCCGCCGGGCGGGATGGGGTGCTGGCGGCCCCAGATGGAGAGCTGGCCGAGCACCTTACGGGCAGCCGTGTTGACGATGAGGCCGTTGAAGTTCGTGCCGACGGCGAAGTCGACCGTCGCATCGGGGCGGTTGTCCCGCACGAGCTGGGCGCACGGCACGAGCAGGCTCAGGGTCCGAGCCCCGGCGGCGCCCTGGGCGCCGAAGCGGATCTGGCCGACACAGCTCATGTTGCCCAGCGGATGGGCCGGGTCGTCGGCGGCCTCGGCGGCCTGGGGGAAGCCCAGGTCGGCCAGCTCCAACGACATCAGGCCGGCGGCGCCGCGCTGGGAGCTGGCGTTGAACATCCGCACGGGCACCCGGCCGGGCGGGGCGGGGGCGACGCCGTCGAGGTCGTGAAAGCCGACGGCGGTGACACCCGGCGTCGGCGGGGTGCAGCCGACGGACTGGTCGATCGTGGGCACACCACGGAAAACCTGCACCCACACCACCATCGCGGTGATCAGCAACAGGCTGAGCAGGACCAGCGAACGAGTTCGCCGCCAGCGTTTCGACCGCACGTCACCACCCTCGCAACCGCGCCCGGTCAACACCGCGGATCCTAGTGACTGTTGATCACTATCTGGTGACGATCCTGTGGAGAACCCCGGAACTGCCGGCCGATCGCCGACGCTGTCACGTCAGTGCGCGTCGAAATCGACCAAACCTCGCCAACGTGACATCCCGACCTGCGGACTCTCCCAACAGGACGGGCTACCCCGGGCTCATAACCGAGAAACCCTCCGAATGCAGGGTGTTTGGTGAACGGACGTTCGGTCAGAGTCGGTGCACCGGCGGGGCCATCCGGCCCCAACCCTGCATCCGGAGGTCCACAACCATGCGAGCACGTCTCCTCGCGTTCGCCGCGGCCGGCGCCGCCACCCTGCTGGCCGGCGCCGCCCCCGCACTCGCCACCACGTCGGCCGGGTTCGCCCCGCAGCACGCGAGCCACACGCACCACGCCAACGCGGTCGGCGGCACGTTCAACCAGGACGGCGGCAACTGGTCGGGCTGGGTGTCCACCGGCAGCGGCTTCAGCTCGGTGAGCGCGAGCTGGACCGAGCCGGCGGTCACCTGCAACTCCTCCAACGACCTGTACGCGCCGTGGGTCGGCATCGACGGCTACGGCAGCCAGTCGGTGGAGCAGACCGGCGTGGCCACCGACTGCTCGTCGGGGTCGCCCAACTACCAGGCCTGGTACGAGATGTACCCGGACTCGCCGGTCTACTACGACAATCCCGTCCAGGCCGGCGACAACTTCAGCGCCAGCGTGCAGCGCAGCGGCACCAGCTACACGCTCACCATCACCGACAACACGGCGGGCTGGACCCAGCACGTCACCAAGTCCTACAACGGCCAGAACGCCTCGGCCGAGTTCATCCTGGAGTCGCCCACCGGCGCCTACCCGAACTTCGGCACGGTGACCTTCACCGACGCGAAGGTCGACGGCGCCACCTACACCGGGCAGAACGGCGTCGCGCTGGACGCCAGCAACAACTCCGGATCCGAGGACCGCACCGGCGCGCTGTCGGGCGGCTCCTTCGACGTGAGCTACGTCCAGGAGTGATCGATCCGGCGGGCGGCCCGTTTCCCGACACCCGATATCCTGACAGGGCTGTCGGGAACGGGCCGCTCGTCGGCAATTCGGACAGGAAACCGGTTCCGTAGCCGACCATTCCGTTCGGCGCATGCTGTCTGCGGGCCCGCGCCCCGTAACCCTTCTCCGGTGCGAAACCTGATCACACTCCGCCGGTTCGGCGCGATCGCGGCCGCCATCACGGTCGCGACGACCGCGCTGGCCGGCGCCGCGGCCGCGACCACCCCCTACGGCCAGCCGCAGCCGGTGCCGGCGCACGTCTTCGCGCCGTACTTCCAGGCCTACCTGCCCGGCGACCCGGCCGAGTTCGCCGGCGAGTCCGGCGCGCTGTTCCAGAACCTGGCCTTCCTGGAGACCGACAAGCCCGGCTCCTGCCAGGTCTACCCGAACGGCGTGGCCACCGGCCCCGACTACGCGGACGCCGCCGCCAAGCTGCGGGCCCGCGGCGGCCAGCTGATCCCGTCCTTCGGCGGCGCCTACGCCGGCGACAACGGCATCGAGATCGCCGACAGCTGCGCCGACGTGCACGCCATCGCCACCGCCTACGAGCAGGCCCTGGTCTCCTACGGCGCGACCCAGCTGGACATGGACATCGAGGACGCGTCCCTGACCAACGCCGAGGGCATCGACCGCCGCAACAAGGCGCTGTTGGAGACCGAGAAGTGGGCCGCCGCGCAGGGCCGCCCGCTCAAGGTCGTCTACACCATGGGCACCGGCCCGACCGCGCCCAACGGCGACGCGGTGAAGATGCTGCAGAACGCGGTGGCCAACGGCACCCGGGTCGACACCGTCAACATCATGACGTTCGACTACTACGACAACAAGCAGCACGAGATGGCCACCGACGCCAAGTCGGCCGCCGCCGCGCTGGTCACCACCCTGCACGGCCTGTGGCCGGACAAGACGCCGTCGCAGCTGTGGTCCATGGTCGGCATCACGGCCATGATCGGGCTCGACGACTACGGCTCGGGCGGCGAGACCGGCCCGGTCGAGGAGTTCACTCCCGCCGACGCCGTCGACCTCACCGTCTGGGCCTGGCAGCACGGCATCGCGCTGCTGTCGTTCTGGGGCCTGCACCGGGACAACGGCAGCTGCCCGGGCCAGCACCAGGAGGCGTGCTCCGGCGTCCAGCAGCTGCCGTGGGAGTACTCGACCATCATGGGGACCTTCACCCATCGGTGACTGTCACGATCGTTGACAGTCCTGATCGGTGACCGAAGCCGGTCGCGGGGCCCACAGGGCGGGTCCCGGGGCCGAAACGGGTCGTCCGGCGGCCGCACGTGGACGGTGGCCGCCGGGCGACCTTTCTCGTTCTCCGGGTCTAGTCACCGAGGGCGAAGGCGAAGACCACGTAGTCGCGCCCGCCCACCTCGAACGAGCCGACCTCGCGCATGCCGAGGTGTCGGTGCACGGCCAGCGACTTCTCGTTCGCCGTCTCGACGAACAGGACGGCCGCCGAATAGTCGGGGGAAAGGCTTTTCTGCACGGCGTCGATCAACAATCGCACGACGCCCCGTCCCTGGAACCGCGGATCGACCGCGACCGGGCCGTAGAGAGCGAAGTCGGTCAGGCCGGAAGTCGTTGCGGTGGCAATCGTTCTGGCCGGCGGCCCGTCGCCGCCGGCCATCGCGGCGGGATCGGACGTGAGCGCCGTGCCGGCAACTTTCCGCTCGCCGTGTTCATCAGTGTGAACGGCGACAAAAACTCCTGTTCCGCCGATGAAGTTGAGCAATATCCGGTCGGAAAGATGCCCCTGAATGAAGCCCCGCGCTGCCCGCTCCTCAGGGGCCAGTCCGTCGCCGCGGGCCTGGGCCAGCAGCGCGGCAATCGCCGGCATGTCCTCATACGTGGCCTTCCTGACCGCGAAACCCATCTGGTCCCTCCCGCTTCGGGTCTTCCGTGTCACCGTTGCTCGACAATCGGACGGACCGATGAGAATTTTGAACTCAATCGTATAGTTTGGCCCATCAAAGGATCGTGTTCACGCGGGTCGATAGGCAGGGCCGTGGAGTCGTCGTTCTGGTGGACTGTGCTGGGGCCGGTGCGCGGCCGGCGGGCGGGCCGCGAGGCCAGGCTCGGCTCGCCGCAGCGCCGGGCCCTGATGGCGCTGCTGCTGGCCAGGGCCGGTCAACCGCTCACCATGGCCGAGATCACCCGCGCCCTGTGGCGCGGCGATCCCCCCGGCCTCGCCGCCAACGTGGTGCAGGGCCACGTCGGCGCGATCCGGCGCATGCTGGAGCCCGACCTGCCGCGCCGGGCGACCGGCCGCTGGCTGCTGCCCGCCCCGGGCGGCTACCGGCTGGCCATGACCGCCGACACGCTGGACCTGTTGCGGTTCCGGGCGTTGACGTCCGGTGAACCTCCGCTGAGCGACCTCGTGGAGGCGCTGTCCCTGGCCACCGGGGAAATCGCCGAGGACGTGCCGGCCGAGGTTCGCTCACATCCGCTGTTCACCGCCCTCGCCGACGAGTACGACGCCGTGCTGCGGGCCACCGCCGAGCGCGCGCTGGCCGACGGCATGGCCGCCGTGGTGCTGCCGATGATCCGCACCGCCGCCGGCCGTCGTCCGCTCGACGAGGAGCTGCAAGCAAGTCTGATGATGCTTCTGCACGCCGACGGCCAGCAGGCCGCCGCGCTGGAGCTGTTCGGCGAGGTGCGGGACCGGCTGCGGCACGACCTTGGTGTGCATCCCGGCCGGCGGCTGCGCGAGGCGTACCGGCAGGTGTTGGCCGACCATCCGGTCGGGACGACGCGGTTCGTCGGACGGGAGGCGGAGCTGGCGGCGCTGCTGACGCGGCTGCCGGAGCCCTTCGAGCCGGCGGCGGTGGTCGCCGTGACCGGCATGGCCGGCGTCGGCAAGACCAGCCTGGCCATGCACGTCGCGGAGTTGGCCGCCGACCGGTTCCCGGACGGCGTGCTGTACGTCGACCTGCACGGCTTCGACCGCGACCGGCCGCCGCTGACCACCTGCGAGGCGGTGCGGTCGCTGCTGGGCGTGCAGGACGTGTGCGATCCGGCGTCGCTGTATCGGAGTTCGTTGTCCGGGCGGCGGATGCTGGTGGTGCTGGACAACGCCCACGACGCCGAGCAGGCCCGCGAGCTGCTGCCGGGCTCGGACGGCTGCGCGGCCATCGTCACCAGCCGTGACGACCTGACCGGGCTGGTGGCGTTCAACGACGCGTACCCGATCCGGCTGGGGCTCCGGGCTCGGGTCACCACGGCCCCGATGACCGAGGACGTGCGGGCCTCCTTCGACCGCTCCTACGAGAGCCTGTCGCCGGATGCCGAGGTCCTGTTCCACGCCCTCGCCCTGCACCCGACCAAGGAGATCGGCCCGGGGGCGGCGGCCAGCATGATCGGCGACGAGCCGCAGCACGCCCGGACGTTGCTGGACGAGCTGGCCTCCGCGCACCTGATCGACGAGTACCGGCCCGGCCGGTACAGCTGGCACGGCCTCGTGCACGACTACGGCGTCGAGATGGCGGCCTCGCGGCTGGCCGACGACGAGCGGGACCGGCTGCGCCGCCGCATGTTCGACCACTACCTGTTCAACAACCGGCAGGCCGGCGCGATCGCCCGGATGAAGCTGGCGCTGGTGCCGCCGGAGGAGCCGGTCACGCCGGCCTGCGGCGGCTACGAGGCCGAGCGCCGGATGCTGCGGTCGCTGATGACCCAGGCGCTGGTCGAGGGCTACGGCGAATACGTGTGGCGGTTCGCCGGCATCATCGGCGACCACCTGGACAAGACCGGGCTGTGGCCCGAGCTGCGGGCCGCCGGCGCCGCCGCGCTGGTGTGCGCCGAGCGGACCGGGGACCCGCGCCGCACGGCCGAGGCGCTGCGCGGTCTGGCCCGTGTGCACGCCGGGCTACGCGACTACGGCACGGCGATCGAGCTGATGGCCGCCGCGATGCCGTTGTTCGTCGAAGTGGACGATCAGCAGTCGTTGGCCCGGCAGCATCTCGGGTCGGCCTGGCTGCGGGCCACCGCCGGTCGCCCGGCCGCCGCCGCCCTGCACGCGGACCGGACGCTGTCGATCAGCCGCCGGGACGCGCGGCCGGACGACGTGGCGGCGGCGCTCAACGGCGTCGGCTGGTTCGAGGCGCGCCAGGGAAGGTTCGAGGCGGCGATCGGGCACTGCCGTGAAGCGCTGGGAATCCTGTCCGGACTGGGCATGCGGCGGGCACAGGCCGACACGTGGGACACCCTCGGTTTTGTCAACCGGCGGCTCGGCCGCTACCGCGAGGCCCTGGCCAGCTACCGGCGGGCCCTGGCCCTGCACCGGGAGTTCGGCAACCGGGCCGCCGAGGCGGCGACACTGCGCAGCATCGCGTCGGTGACGCGTTCTCACGACGTGCCCACCGCGCGCAAGGCCCTGGACGAGGCCGTGGAGATACTGCAGGAGCTGGGGCACCCAGCCGCCGGCCGAATGGTGGCCGTCGCTGACAGTCAGCGTCCTTGACCGTCACCCGTCCGACCGTTGTGCGATGATCACCCCATCGGCGGCGGGACGGGAGGCACGGTGGGCACGAGGGCGGAGCGCAACAGGACCAATCCCGACCTGGGTGTGCTCGCGGGACGGCTGCTGTTCGCGATCCAGCAGGAGCTGTTCACCACGCTGGCCGCGCAGGGCTTCGAGGACCTGCTGCCGCGGCACGGCGCCGTGCTGGCCTACCTGGACTCCGACGGGGTGCGGGCCACCGACCTGTCCCGGCTGTCGGGCCAGCACAAGCAGGTCATCGGCACCATGGTCGACGAGCTGGAGGGGCTGGGCTACGTCGAGCGCCGGCCCGACCCGGCCGACCGCCGGGCCAAGCTGGTCTGCCCCACCGAGCGCGGCCTGGCCCAGATGCGGGCGGCCGACAAGATCATGAACTCCATCCAGGACCGGCACGCCCGCCGCCTCGGCCGCGAGGCCTACACCCAGTTCAAGGCGGCCTTCCTCGACGTCACCGACCACCAACGCCGCCGCCACCTCCCCTGACACCCCCGCGAGTCACGCTCTGGGGCACACCGAAATACAGTTTCGGGCAGCTGCCCGAAACCTACATTCGGTGGTTCTGAGAGCGTGACTCGCGGGGGTCAGATGAGGTTGGACTGGAGGGCGTGGGCGACTATGTGGGCGCGGTTGCGGGCGTGGTAGCGCTGCAACAGATCCCGCACCAGGCGCTTCACGGTGTGGTGGGAGCAGTGCAGATCCCGGGCGATGGCCGCGGTGTCCGCCCCGTCCGCCAACAGGTTCAGCAGCCGTGCCTCGCGCTCGTCCAGCCCGCGCGGCCGCAGCGACCGGCGCCGTAGCTCGCCCAGCAGACGGTCCAGGTGCACGGCCGCCGGCTCGCCGCGATCGGCGGCAACGGCGTGCAGCATCGCGGCAATGCCCTGCGTCGAGGCGTCGCGGCGGGGCACCAGGCGGACCGGCCCCGAGGTCATCTCCTCGGCGAGCGGCTGGCCCAGAACCGTCTCCGTGACAACAAGAACAGCGGGCCGGCGTCGGGAATCGGCCGCGAACACGAGGTTCGAGGCGATCTCCTCGGTCAGGTCCATAGTCACCGCCAACAACGCGTCGGCCTGCTCCGGCGCGGTCGCCGCGTAACGCAGCCGTGCGCCGGCGGCGGCAATGCCTTCCGCGGCGAGAACATCGTCGCCGAACATCGAGAAACACACCGCGGGTTCGCCCTTCAGCCCGACTTCCCGCAACGCGATTTCCCTCAGGGCCGTGTCCATGGCGCCGACGCTAGCCACCGGAACTGACGATCGAGTGACCGTGGTGCGCCGGGCGGATCGGATCGCGTACCCGTTGGTCGTCGGACCTGTCCCGGTTCCCCGCCGCTGTGGCCTGATCGGCACCAGGACACGGGAGGAGCCGATGGAGGCGGTCGAACAGCCGTCCGGTCTGGACGTGCTGCGGACGACGTCGAGCCCGCCGTTGCCGGCGGGCGGCGAGCCGCGCTGGGTGTGTGTGGAGGAGGGCGACGTGGTCATCGCCACCGAGCTGCGACACGTGCCGGCGATGGCCGGGCTGTTGGAGGCGGTGCTGGGCTTCGCGGTTCGCAGCACGCTCCGTCCCGGCGGCGACTACGTGATGCTCGACCTCCGGGTCAGCTACGTGCGCCCGGTCGACCGGGCCGTCGGCGAGGTCTACGCCCGCGGCTGGGTCCGGGAGTCCCGTCACCAGGTCCAGTTCGCCGAGGCCGACGTCTGCGACGCGGCCGGCGACGTGCTGGCCACCGCGGCAACCACCTGCCTCGTGGTGTCCCCTGAGGAGAGGACCCGATGAACACAATGCCGTTGCGCCGGCCGGCGCACTGCCCGTTCGACCCACCGACCGAGTTCGCCCGGCTGCGCCGGGACGAGCCCGTCTCGCTGGTGGTGACGCCGGCCGGCGCGCCGGCCTGGCTGGTCACCCGGCACGAGGATGCCCGCCTCGTGCTCTCCGACAAGCGGTTCACCGCGCGGGGCCCGGTCGAGTCACGCGGCGTGATCGACATCGACGGCCCCGAGCACAAGCGGTTGCGCCAGCTGTTGATCCCGGAGCTGACCATCCGCCGCGCCGAGGGCTGGCGGCTGCGCGTCCGCAAGGCCGCCGAGGAACGCGTGGCGATCCTGGAGTCGCCGGCCGACCTCGTCACCGACTTCGCCCGGCCGGTGACGGGCCGCGTGCTCGGCGAGCTGGTCGGTCTGCCGGAGGGCTTCCCGGTCGGGCTGGAGGCCGCGCTGCTGCGGCCGATGCTCACCGACGTCGTCGACCAGCGCCGCCGCGAGCCCACCACCGATCTGATCTCGGGTCTGCTGCGGCAGGCGGCCGTGATGGCCGAGCCGCCGTCGACCGCGGAGATGGTCGGCCTCGCGATGACCGTGTTGCACGCCGGCTGCGAGACCTCGATCGGCATGCTCACGCTGAGCGCGCTGGTGCTGATGGAGGACCCGCGCCGGGTGGAGTCGCTGACCGAGGGCGAGGTCGCGGTGTCGGTGGCCGTCGAGGAGCTGCTGCGCTACCTGACGGTGGTCCAGCAGGGCCTGCCCCGGTACGCCACCGAGGACGTGCGGATCGGCGAGCGGGTGGTGCGCAAGGGCGAGTGCGTGGTCGTGTCGATCAGCTCGGCCAACCGCGACCCGGCCGTCTTCCACCATCCGGACGAGTTGCGCCTGGTGCGGCCGACTTCGCGAGCACACCTCGCGTTCGGCTACGGGGCGCACCAGTGCCTCGGCAGCCAGCTGGCCCGCGTGCTGGTGCAGGAGGGCCTGACCGCCCTGTTCAGCCTGCATCCGCAGCTGCGGCTGGCCAAGCCGCGCACCGAGCTGGTGTTCACGGACCGGTCGCCGGTGCACGGCCTGCGCTCGCTGCCGGTGATGTGGTGAGGACCGTCAGCGCGGCTGATGGTTCGTTCGCCTGACTGCCGTAGAATCCCGGAGGTGTTGACGTTCACGGTGCTCGGCCCGGTGACGGCCGCCCGGGACGGCCACGCGGTCGAGCTGGGCCCGCCACAGCAGCGCGCGGTGCTGGCGCTGCTGCTGGCCAAGGCGGGCAAGCCGGCCGGCCAGTCCGAGCTGATCGACCTGGTGTGGGGGGAGCGCGCCCCGACCAGCGCGGCCAACCTCGTGCACCGGTACGTAGGCGCGCTGCGGCGGGCGCTCGAACCCGGGCTGACGGCACGCAGTCAGGGTGAGCTGCTGACCCGGCAGGCCGGCGGCTACGAGCTGCACATCGAACCCGAGGCGTGTGACCTGTCCCGGTTCCGCGCACTCGTCGCGCGTGCCCACATGTCCTGCGGGCTGGGGGAGTACGCCGAGGCGCTGGGTCTGGTCCAGGGCCGTTGCGCCGCCGAGGTCAACCGGTCGCACCCGGCGTTCGCGGAAATCGACCACGAGGTCGCCGACGCCGCGCGGGCCGCCGCCGACCGCGCGCTCGCCCTGGGAACCCCCGATGCCGTGCACGATGTCGTGCGGCGGATCGCGCGCTGGCTGCCGCTGGACGAAGCACTGCACGTGCGGCTGATGAAGCTGCTGGTGGCGATGGGGCGCCCGGGCGTGGCCGAGGACGTCTACCGGGACATCGCGCTGCGCCTGGTCGAGCAGCTCGGCATCGATCCCGGCAAGGAGTTGCGAGCCGCGTTGCGGATGGCCGACGTGCGCGCCGCCGTGCTGCGGCCCGCGCAGCTGCCGGCCGACGTGCGGTCCTTCGCCGGCCGCGACCGCGAGCTGGCCGAACTCGACCGGCTGGCCGCGGAGCCGGTGCAGATCCTGTCGCTGGACGGAATGCCCGGCGCCGGCAAGTCCACACTGGCCGTCCACTGGGCCCATCGGCGCAAGCTCCGGTTCCGCGACGGGCAGCTGTACGTGAACCTGCACCACGCGGGGCCCCACACCGGTGTGCCGATGCTGCGGTCGTTCCTGCGCGCCCTCGGCCTGCCGGCGGAGGAGGTGCCGGAGACCCTCGACGAACTGGCCGCGGAGTACCGTCGGATGACCGCCGGCAAGGAGCTGCTGGTGGTCGTCGACGGGGCCTGCACCGTCGAGCAGGTCCGTGGACTCGTGCCCGCGCAGGCGGGTTCGCTGCTGTTGTTGACACTCAAGCGCCGGCTGCCCCAGCTGTCCGACGTCGGCAAAGTAGGGGTGGTATCCGTCGGAATGCTGGACCCCGGCCAATCCCGGGACCTGCTCGTGCACCGCCTCGGCGGGGACCGGGTCGACGCGGAACCCGCCGCCGCCGATCGGATCGTGCAGGCCTGTGGCGGTCTGCCGCTGGCGCTGTCGCTGGTCGCCGCGCGGCTGCTGATGAATCCCGGCTTCACCCTGGCCGCGGTGGTCGACGACCTGACCAGCGTGCTCGGCGCCGGCCCCGGCCTGCGCACGGTGTTCTCGTGGTCGTACGACCGGCTCGGGCCCACGGCGGCCCGGCTCTTCCGGCTGCTCAGCCTGCATCCCGTGGACGGCTTCTCCGCGCCCGTCACGGCTCGGCTGCTCGACGTCGACGCGCCGACGGCCGAGGCCGCACTGGCCGAACTCCTCGACTCGTGGCTGGTCGACCAGCCACGGCCGGGCCGGTACCAGGCGCATGAGCTCGTGATGGCCTATGCCCTCGACCTCAGCCAGGAGATCGACTCCGACGCGGATCGAGCCGGCGCGCGGGCCCGGATGGTCGAGCACTACGTGCAAGGCGCGCAGTGGGCGCACGACAGCCTGGCCGCGGAACGGAACGAGCGCGAGGCCGTCGGCTGGTACACCCGCGAGTACGAGGTCGTCGAGACGCTCATCCGGCAGATCGACGAGCCGTGGCGGCTCACCATTCCCATGCAGCGCTTCTACCTGCGCCGGGGGCTGTTGCAGGACTGGGAGGACAGCGTCCGCTACAGCCTGGCCAAGGCCGTCGAGCCGGCGCCGCGGGCGCGGCTGCTGATGGGCCTGGCCGGCGTCGCCCAGTGCACGGGCCGGTTCGACGAAGCCGTGACCCTGTACCGGGAATCGCTGATCGTCGGTAAGGAGGTCGACGACCCGCGGCGGGTGGTGATCACCCTGATCGGGCTGGCCGGCGTCGAGGAGTCGCGCGGCGACCGCAAGACCGCCGGCATCGTCATCGCGGAAGCGTTGCAGGTCATGGACACCCGACTCGGCGTCAGCGGCGGCCCGGTGTCCGACGACACCAAGACGCTGCTGCGCTACCTGCTCAACGCCGGCGCGGAGCTCGGCCTGTTCGAGAACGAGGTCGTCCGCGCGCGGCTGTCCGCCGTTCTCGACTAGATCCGGGCTTGGTCAGATCGCGCCGATCCGCAGCGCATAAGCGACGGCATGCGCGCGGTTCTGCAGATTGTGGCGGCTCAGCAGATCCTTCAGGATGCGCTTGATCGTGTGCTCGGAATACTTGAGCTCACGGGCGATATCCGCGTTTTCGGCGCCCTGCGCCACCAGTCTGAGCACTTCCACCTCGCGCGCGTCCAGGCCCGCGACGCCGTAACCGGTCGTCGTGATCAGCACGCGGTCGATGCGCCGCAGGTGGTCCACCAGCAGTCGGGCCACCGACGGCGGCAGCACCGACCGGCCCTCCGCCGTCGTCACCAGCGCCTTGGTGATCGTCGTCAGGTCGGTCGAGCGGCGGGGCAGGAAGCTCACCACGCCGGCGTGCAGGCTGCGCAGCAACTGCCGGCCGCCAAGGCGATCCGCCACCAGGAGCACCGGGGGAGCGGTGTCGCCGGTGATGCTGGCCAGCAGCTCGTCGGTGACCTCGGTGGCGATCGCCAGCAGCACCTCGCCCGACGCGGCGGCGTCGGTCAGGCGCAGCCGGGGGTGGCCCGCGATCGCCTGCGCCACCGCGTCCCTCGTCAGCGCGTCGTCGACGGCCAGGCGGACCGGGAAGATCTGCTCGGTGCGCGGGCCGATCGTGGAGACGGTGGCGAGTGCGGTGCTCATGGTGAAAACGGTAGGCGGCACAACTGATGATTCAGTGACCGTCGCGGTGTTGTCGGCCCGTGCGCGCAGAACTGTCACAAAAGGTGGGGAGTGTGTCTGCTACGGATTGCTGCCGTTGGTGAGTAGGGGTGCTCGTTGTCCATTCGTCCGGTGTTCGCTGCCTTGGCGGCTGTGCTGCTCGTGTCCGCGTGCGGGACCAGCGCCGCCGCCCCGCTCGGGGACGCCGACGGCGTCATTCCGGACAACAACAACATCAGCCCCTTCGACACCGCCAAGGCGGCGATCCACAACCTGGACCCGGCGCTGCTGGCCGCCGTGCAGCAGGCCGCTCGGGATGCCCAGGGGCACGACATCACCGTGCGGATCACCTCCGGCTGGCGCAGCAAGGCCTACCAGCAGCAGTTGCTCGACGACGCCGTCCGCAAGTACGGCACGCTGGCCGCGGCACGGCAGTACGTCAACACGCCGGACAAGTCCACCCACGTCACGGGCAAGGCCGTCGACATCGGGCCGACCGACGCCGACGACTGGGTGAACCGGCATGGCGCCGACTACGGGTTGTGTCAGGCCTACTCCAACGAGATGTGGCACTTCGAACTGTTGACGACGCCGGGCGGCCAGTGCCCGCCGCAGCGGCCGGACGCCGCAGGCTGATCTTTCCATCCTTTGTGGACTCCGGCTCAGCGGCGGCGCCACCACAGGTGCCACACCGCCAGCGCCGGGAAGCCGACCACCAGGAACAGGCCGATCGCGACCGTGGCCGGCGAGTCGATCCCGTTGCCGGCCACCGCGATCACGATGCCGCTGGCGTGCATGGCCAGGCAGCCGGCGATCAGCGCCGCCGCCGAGCCCGGCGTGAGCGGCCGCAGCTCCGCCATCTTGCGGGCCAGGTTGGGATCGGTCGTCGTCAACGATCGTTCGATCTCCGCGAGCGATCGCAGCTCGTCGTCACGCAGCGTCATGGCTCCCCCTGCCGGTTGACCGACTGACGCCTCATATTGTTCCAGCCCGAGGCTGCTCTGTCGAACATATTTTCGAGTCTGCTCCGTCGTATCTGTGAACGAGCGTGTCTTGACGGTGATCGGCAGCCGTCGCTATGGTCTGAACCACATTTCGTCTCTTTCGTCCCGCTCCCGCCCCCTCGTGGCGCTCGCGACGCCCGTTGTGGGGCAACCCTGCAAGGAGTCGGCATGAATCTGAACAAAAGGCTGGTCGCTGCCCTCGCGGGCGCGGTCGCGGCGCCCCTGATCGTCGTGGCCGGTCCCGCTGCCCTCGCCAGCGCGCACGGTTACGTCAACTCACCCGCCAGCCGTCAGGCCCAGTGCGCCTCGCACACGGTGTCCTGCGGCGCGATCCAGTACGAGCCCCAGAGTGTGGAGGGGCCCAAGGGTTTGCGCAGCTGCAACGGCGGCGTGGCCCGGTTCGCCGAGCTCAACGACAACTCCAAGCCGTGGCAGGCCGCGTCCGTCGGCAAGACGGTGACCTTCAACTGGACCTTCACCGCGCGCCACCGCACCACCAACTACGAGTACTACGTCGGTGGCACCAAGGTCGGCGACTTCAGTGGCAACAACCAGGTTCCGCCCGCAACCGTCTCCCACTCCGTCAATCTCGGCAGCCGCTCCGGCCGCATCACCGTGCTGGCCATCTGGAACATCGCCGACACGTCCAACGCCTTCTACAGCTGCATCGACCTGAACGTGAGGTAGCTTTAGGCCTTTCGGCGGCCCGTCCGTCCGTTGTGGATGGACGGGCCGCCTCGGCCATGGTCATCGCCCATGGTCACTGCCGGGGTCATTGCCGGCTCAAATAGAGCTCCACGCCGTCCAGGATGCGTTCCAGGCCGAACTCCAGGCCCTGGTCGCGGGATTTGTGCTGCTCCGACTCCGCCAGCGCCTTCACCACGTGCGGAAACCGTTCGGCCCGGGTCGCCAGCACCTTGGCCCAGCCCTCGGCGATGTCCTCCTCCGAGGTGTCCGCCGCCTGCTCGATGATCGCGCGGATCTGCCCCGTCAGCGCGACGACGACGTCCATCTTCTGGCCGCCGTCCATCCGGACCTCGGCCAGCGCCCCCAGCGCTTTCTCCACCCACCCCAGCTCGTTCGGGCCCGTCACCCGCCGTCCCACCGTTGCCCGCAGCGCCCACGGGTGGGCTCGCATGAGGTTGAACATCGCCATCGTCCAGGCCTTCAGCTGCGGCCGCCAGCCACCGTCGATGTGGCTCAGCTCCGGCGGTTCCCCCATGGCGGTGTCCACCATCAGCGCGATCAGCTCGTCCTTGCCCGGGACGTAGCGGTAGGTCGCCATCTTGGTCACGCCCAGCGCCTCCGCCACCCGCTGCATCGTCACCGCCCCCAGGCCCTCCCGGTCGGCCAGGTCGATCCCCGCCTTCGCCAGCTCGCCCACCGTCAGCGTCGGCCTCGGCCCCCTCCTCGGCGCGCCCCGCTCGCCCCACAGCACCTCGAACGCGTCCATCGCCACTCCCGGATCCGCCGACTCTCCGCCGCTCACTGTGCAGTGCCCAGCGGCCCGACGCCGACCGCCCCTTGCCAACCGCTGAAACTGTGTCTATCGTACACTGTGTCTTACGGACACGGTTTACGGGAGGCGATCATGCGGGTGTTGGTTTCGGGTGCGGGCGTGGCGGGGCCGGCGCTGGCGACGGCGCTGGGGCGGCACGGCATCGAGGCGACGGTGGTCGAGGCGGCGTCGAAGCTGCGGACCAGCGGGTTCGCGGTGGACTTCCGCGGCGAGACGCACATGCGGGTGCTGAAGACGCTGGGCGTGCTGGACGAGCTGAAGGCGGTCCAGACGCACGGCGGGGCGATGGAGGCGGTGAACGAGCGGGGCGAGCGCATCTTCCGCTTACCGGAGGAGTTCGCGGGCGGCGAGGTGGAGGTCCGGCGCAACGACCTGTCGAGAATCCTGTACGAGCGGAGCCTGGACCACGCGGAGTACCTGTTCGGGGACACCGTCACCGGCCTGACGGAGACGGCGGACGGGGTGCGGGTCGACTTCGCCAGGGCGGAGTCTCGGACGTTCGATCTGGTGATCGGCACGGACGGGATGCACTCGGCGGTGCGGCGGCTGGCCTTTGGGCCGGAACGGGATTACGTCAAGCATCTCGGCTACTACATCGCGGGCTGGAACCTGCCGAACGACCGCGGGTACGGCACGACGTCGACCCAGTACAACGTGCCGGGCCGGATGGCGGCGGTGAGCGCGGACTTCCGTGAGCCGAGCAAGGCCGGCGCGCTGTTCGTGTTCGCCAGCCCGCAGGTCGACGTCGACTGGCGCGACGTGGACCGCCAGAAGGCGATGATCCGGGACGCCTTCGGCGGAATGCGTTGGCACGTCCCGCATCTGCTCGACACGCTGGGCGATGTCGACGAGATGTACTTCGACTCGATCAGCCGGGTGCAGGCGACGCGGTGGACGAAGGGGCGCTTCGCGCTGCTCGGCGACGCCGCGTGGGGAGTCACACTCGGCGGCATGGGCGTCGGCACCGGCGTCGTCGGCGCCTACGTGCTGGCGGGCGAGTTGTCCCAGGCGCGGGGTGATCACCGGAAGGCCTTCGCCGCGTACGAACAGCGCATGCGCGGCTACGCCGGCCGTTGGCAGAAGGGCGCCAGCCCCGGTCAGTTCCTCGCCCCCTCCAACGCCGCCCTGCTGTGGCTGCGCAACGCCATGTTCAGCACCAAGGCCGTGCAGAAGCTGATGGTCGCCGGCACCACCAAGCTGGCCAGCGACGTTGTCCTGCCGGACTACCCGGTGTCCTGAGCCGTTGTGGCTGCGTGGGCGTCGGGCCGGCCGGCGTTGTTGTCCGGTTCGGACAGGCCCGATTGCCCTGAGCCCGTCTCGGATTCGTGTCCTTGACGGTCCCGGCGGGTGCGGCTACTCTCCCCGCATTAGGAAGGTAGGTTTCCTAACTGCCGATGTGAGGCGGCCTCGGCCGTCGAACCGGAAATCACTGCCGCCACAGGGATTTCTACTCAAGCGAAGCGACTTCGCGGAGGGAATCCTGATGGGTGCTCGGTGCACGGCGCGGTTCGCGCCACACGGGAATCCCTTGTCGCGGAACACAGTCTCCAGACCCGGCTGAACGGCCGTGACCGCCGCCGATCCCTGTCCGGCGGCGCCCCCTTGCCGCGCCGTGAACTTTTGCCACGACACCGCGCTGTCCGTTGCGCCCCTTGACTCCGCCGCGATATCCCCTGCCATTCCCTGTGGAGGAAGTTCATGATCAGAAAAGTGCTGGTCGCCGTGTTCGCGGTGGTCCTCGGCACGTCGCTCGCGGCCGCCGGCCAGGCGGCCGCGGCGCCGCAGGCGAGTCACCAGGCCGCCGCCGCGCCCCGGTCCGACGACGGCAACCCCACCGCCGCCCAGCTGCTGGCCAAGACCACCCACTGCAACCAGGTCTCCCACGGCACCTACTCGGACAAGAACGGCGGCCAGACCCCGATCTGCGGCGCCACCGGCGCCTACTTCTGGACCTCGGGCATGGCCATCGACTGCGACGGCCAGCGCACGACCCAGTGCAACGAGAACACCGACTGCTGCTTCTACGACGACACGTCGTTCCACCAGTCCGACGGCAAGCCGTTCAACGCCGCCCAGGTGCCCTACGTCGTCATCCCGCTGCCCAGTTCCCGTTGGAACTACGGCAGTGCCGGCATCAAGGGCGGTGACGTGCTCGCGGTGATCTACCACGGTCACGTCGAGTACGCGGTCTTCGGCGACGAGGGTCCGGACGACTCCATCGGCGAGGCCTCGTACGCCACGGCCAAGGCCCTCGGCATCGACCCCGACCCGTCCAACGGCGGCACCTCGGACAAGGTCACCTACATCGTGTTCAAGAACTCCAAGGTTTCGCCCATCGAGAACCACGGCAACGCGGTGACCCAGGGCCGCAAGTTCGCCCAGCAGTTCCTCAGCAGCAACTGACTCCACCCCATGCAGGGAAGGACGCCTTACCCGCGTTCAACGAGGGTAAGGCGTCCTTCCCTGCGTAAGGGGGCTACAGCGGCAGCGTCGGTAGGAAGGAATCGACCAGGGGGTCGGTGAACTCACGGGAGACGGGTTCGCCGGTGACCAGGACGCGGTAGTGGACGACGGCCATGAGGCGCTGGACGGCGAGGTCGAGGTCGAGGGTCGGGGGGAGTTCGCCACGGGCGAGGGCGCGGTCGAAGGGCAGGCGGTCGCGCAGCTGCTGGGCGGCGAGGTGGGTGTCGCGCAGGCGGGTGGCGAGGGCGGGGTCGTGCTGGGCCTGGCCGACCAGGGCGCGGTAGACGGCGCCGGCGTCGTTGGTGGTCAGGAAGTCGGCGACGGCGGCGAGGTGCTCGCGGAGGTCGGCGGCCAGTGAGCCGTGGTCGGCGGGGGTGAGGGCCTTGGCCATGTCGTCGCCGAAGGCGTCCAGCAGGATGTCCACTTTGGACGGCCACCAGCGGTAGATGGTCTGTTTGGCCACGCCGGCCCGGGCGGCGATCTTCTCGATGGTGAGTCCGGCGAAACCGTGCTCGACGAGCAGGTCGTCGGCGGCCTCGAGGACGGCCTGCCGGGCCGCCTCGCTGCGGCCGTAGCGATTGCCGTGATGATCAGCGCCCATGGGGGCACAGCCTAGTCGGCTGTAGACAAGACGCAACGTTGCGTCTACTGTACGGGTCATGACATCGACACTGCTCGAACCGAAGACGCGCGGGGTGCTGGCGACGCTGTTCGCCGAGGCGGAGAAGGACGACCGACGGGTGTACGGCGAGATTCCCGCGGACGTGCAAGGCAAGGCGGACGCGCTGGCGGACGTGTACATGCCGATCTCGCCCGAGGGCGGCCGGCTGCTGTATTCACTCGTGCGGGCGATCCGGCCGGAAGTAGTGGTGGAGTTCGGCACCTCGTACGGCATCTCCACGCTGCACCTGGCCGCCGCGGTGCACGACAACGGCATCGGTCACGTGTACGGCAGCGAGCTGAGTGCGACCAAGGTCACCGCGGCCAGGGCCAATCTGGACGCGGCCGACCTGTCCCATCATGTGACGATCCTTGCGGGCGACGCCCTCGACACGCTCGCGGACGTCCCCGGCCCGATCGGCCTGGTCCTGGTGGACGGCTGGAAGGAGCTGAGCGTGCCCGTGCTGCGACTGCTGGAGCCCCGCCTCGCGCCCGGCGCCCTGGTGGTGGCCGACGACATCACCATGCCCTCCATGCACCCGTACCTCGACCACGTCCGCGACCCGCGCAACGGCTACCTGGGCGTGGAGTTCCCGGTGGCCGACGGCATGGAGATCAGCTGCCGCGTCTGAACGACCGAACAGAGGGGAGTAACGACATGTGCGCCACCTGCGGCGTGCCGACGCACGTTCCGGCGCCGCCCCGCAAGTTCGCGGCCCTGCGCAACGCGGACTGCCGCACCTACCTGGTCGGCGCGGCGCTGGCCATGATGGCCGACAACATCGAGCACGTCATCACGTACTGGGTGCTGTGGGAGAAGTTCCACTCGCCGGCGCTGACCGGCTTCGAGGTGATCAGCCACTGGGTGCCGTTCCTGCTGGGCTCGGTGTACTTCGGCGGCCTGGCCGACCGGCACGACTGCCGCCGGGTGATCCAGGCGGCGCAGGTGCTGTTCATGGCGGTGTCGGTGGCCTGGGGCGTCCTGTTCCTCACCGGCTCGCTGGAGGTGTGGGAGGCGTGCCTCCTGCTCGTGCTGCACGGCTGCGCCGGCGCCATCTGGGGACCGGGCGAACAGCTGATGCTGCACGACTTCGTCGGCGACGCGGACCTGCCCAGCGCGGTCCGGCTCAACGCCACGTTCCGCAGCCTCGGCATCCTGTTCGGGCCGGTGGTCGGCTCGGCGCTGCTGCTGGGGCTGGGCCCGGAGGCCGGCATCTTCGTCAACGTGCTGTTCTATCTGCCGCTGACGCTGTTCCTGTTCCGCACCAAGGTGACCGGGCACAGCCGGGACGGCGGCGTGCCGCGCACCCAGCTGGGCCTGGTGGACTCGATCCGGGTGTTCAAGGAGGTGCGCTCGGACCGCACCATCGTCAGCATGATCATCCTGGGCGGCCTCGGGGCGTTTTTCGTCGGCGCGTCACTGCAGACGTCGATGCCGATCTACGCCCAGGACCTCGGCGCCGGCGCGGCCGGCACGGCCTACGGGGTGCTGCTGTTCGCCAACGGCGTCGGCGGCGTGATCGGCGGCATCCTGCTCGAAGCCACCGGCCGCATCAAACCGAGCGTGACAGCAGCTGTCGTCAGCACCGGAATCTACGGCCTGACCAGCCTGTTCTTCGCCGTCACGGGCAGCTACGCGCTGGCCGTCGTCGCTCTTGTCATCGGTGGCGTGGCCAACCTGGCCTCCATGTCCATCGGGCAGACGGTGGTGCAGCTGCGGGCCAATCCGGCCGATCGGGGCAAGGTGATCGGCGTGTACGGCGTCGCCGCCAACGGTTTGCGCGCCGGCAGCGGCTTCACGGTGGGCCTGCTCGGCTCCGCGGTCGGCGTGCACCTGTCGCTGGGCATGTCGGCGGCGGCGCTCACCCTCGGCACGGGCGTGGCCGGCTGGCACGCGCTGCGCAAGCGCTGACACGGCAATTCCGGATTTCGGTGGGCGCATTTCCGAAAGTGGGGGATATCCCGTGATGACCTCCGCTACACCCGTTCGCCCAGCTGTATCGAGAACTGAACCGATGCGGTTCGCGAACGGGTGTTAGCGCGGCCACGACCGATTGCGGGGCGTCGGATCCGGCCCAACACTGGACGATCTGTCGCCCATGCCGAGGAGGCCCTGTTATGCCCAAGTTCGTCTACGCCTTCGCCGAGGCCAACAAGGACATGAAGGACCTGCTGGGCGGCAAGGGGGCGAACCTGGGCGAGATGACCCGGCTGGGCCTGCCGGTGCCGCCCGGATTCACCATCACCACCGAGGCCTGCCTGGCCTACCTGGCCGACCGGGACTTCCCGGACGGGCTGGCCGACGAGATCTCCAAGCAGCTCGACGCGCTGGAACAATCGATGGGCAAGAAGCTCGGCGACGCGGCCGATCCGCTGCTCGTATCCGTACGCAGCGGCGCCAAGTTCTCGATGCCCGGCATGATGGAAACCGTCCTCAACGTCGGTCTGAACGACGACTCGGTGCACGGTCTCGCGCAGCAGGCCGGCGATGAGCGGTTCGCATTCGACTCCTACCGCCGCCTCATCCAGATGTTCGGCAAGACGGTGCTCGACATCGACGGCGAGCACTTCGAGGACGCGATCGAGGAGGCCAAGCACGCCAAGGGCGTCACGGGCGACCTCGATCTCGACGCCGACGACCTGCGCCAGCTGGTCGAGGTGTTCAAGAAGGTCGTGCAGGAGCACGCCGGCCGGGCGTTCCCGCAGCACCCGCGCGAGCAGATGGACCTGGCCGTGCGGGCGGTGTTCGACTCCTGGAACACGCCGCGCGCGGTGATCTACCGCCGCCAGGAGCGCATCCCGTCCGACCTGGGCACGGCGGTCAACATCGTGGCCATGGTGTTCGGCAACCTGGGCATGGACTCCGGCACGGGCGTCGCCTTCACCCGCGACCCGGCCAGCGGCGCGCAGGGCATCTACGGCGACTACCTGCAGAACGCCCAGGGCGAGGACGTCGTCGCCGGCATCCGCAACACGGTGCCGCTGCGCGACCTGGAGAAGATCGACAAGCGGGTCTACGACGAGCTGCTGCGAATCATGCAGACCCTGGAGGAGCACTACCGGGACCTGTGCGACATCGAGTTCACGGTCGAGCGCGGCAAGCTCTGGATGCTCCAGACCCGCGTCGGCAAGCGCACCGCGGCCGCGGCCTTCCGCATCGCCACCCAGCTGGTCGACCAGGGCCTGATCGACATGAACGAGGCGCTCACCCGGGTCACCGGCGCGCAGCTGGCGCAGCTGATGTTCCCGCGCTTCGACGAGAAGGCCGAGCGCCGCAAGATCGCGCAGGGCATGAACGCCTCGCCGGGCGCGGCGACCGGCAAGGTCGTGTTCGACTCGTACACGGCGGTGAAGTGGTCGCGTTCCGGCGAGAAGGTCATCCTCGTCCGCCGCGAGACCAACCCGGACGACCTGAACGGCATGATCGCGGCGTCGGGCATCCTGACCAGCCGCGGCGGCAAGACCTCCCACGCGGCCGTGGTCGCCCGCGGCATGGGCAAGACCTGCGTGTGCGGCGCGGAGGAGCTGGACGTCAACACCAAGGGCCGCGTCTTCCGTGCGCCGCACGGCGTCACCGTGCACGAGGGTGACGTGATCTCCATCGACGGCGCGACCGGCGAGGTGTTCCTCGGCGAGGTGCCGGTGGTGGATTCCCCGGTGGTGCGGTACTTCGAGGGCGAGATCGACATGGCGGAGGCCGACGACCTGGTCAAGGCCGTGCACCGCGTGATCAGTCACGCCGACGGCGTGCGGCGGATGGCCGTGCGCACCAACGCGGACACGCCGGAGGACGCGGCGCGGGCCCGGCGGTTCGGGGCCCAGGGCATCGGCCTGTGCCGCACCGAGCACATGTTCCTCGGCGAGCGACGGTCCCTTGTGGAGCGACTGATCCTGGCCGACACCGACGAGGAGCGCGAGCGTCAGCTGGGCGAGCTGCTTCCGTTGCAGCGCCAGGACTTCATCGAGCTGCTGGAGTCGATGGACGGCCTGCCGGTGACGATCCGCCTGCTCGACCCGCCGCTGCACGAGTTCCTGCCCGACATCACCGAGCTCTCGGTGCGGGTCGCCGTGGCCGAATCCCGGGGTGAGCAAAGGGAGAACGACCTGCGGCTGCTGCAGGCCGTGCACCGGCTGCACGAGCAGAACCCGATGCTGGGCCTGCGTGGCGTGCGGCTCGGCGTGGTCATTCCCGGCCTGTTCCAGATGCAGTCCCGCGCCATCCTGGAGGCCGCCGCCCAGCGGATCAAGGCCGGCGCCGTGCCGCGGGTGGAGATCATGGTGCCGCTGGTGGCCAACGTGCAGGAGTTCGAGACCGTCAAGCAGGACATCATCCAGGTGGCCCGCGAGGTGCGGGAGTCGGAGTCGACGCACCTGGAGTTCCTCATCGGCACCATGATCGAGCTGCCCCGGGCCGCGCTGACCGCCGACCAGATCGCCGAGGCCGCCGAGTTCTTCTCCTTCGGCACCAACGACCTCACCCAGACCACCTGGGGCTTCTCCCGCGACGACGTCGAGGCCGCGTTCTTCTCCGCCTACCTGGAGCGCGGCATCTTCGGCATCAGCCCGTTCGAGTCGATCGACCGGGACGGCGTCGGCGAACTGGTCCGCATCGCCTCGGAGAAGGGCCGCGCCCAGCGGTCGGGCCTGAAGCTCGGCGTCTGCGGCGAGCACGGCGGCGACCCCGACAGCGTGCACTTCTTCAACGAGGTGGGCCTGGACTACGTGTCCTGCTCGCCGTTCCGCGTGCCGGTCGCCCGCTTGGAGGCGGGCCGCGCCACGCTGGCCGGACGCGCACGCTGATCTGCCCTTCTGTGTGCACGGCTATCAGGCGCTGGAGGGCACGTTCCTCGGCGGCTGCGTCTTCACCGGGCGCACCGCCGGGCGGTCCATCACGGCCGCCCTGGGGTAGCGCCTGGCCAGCACGCCGGCGGCGGCCGCGGCGAGCACGAGCGTCGCGGCCGCCAGCAGCAGTGCGGGCCGATATCCGTTGTGCAGCAACGGCGCTGACGCCAACGGGCCGAGGATCTGGCCGACGGAGTAGCCGGCGGTGAGCAGCGCGACCGAGCGTGGGAACCGCAGCTCGGCGCCGGTGGCGAGGGTCAGCGTGGCGATACCGATGAAGGTGCCGCCGAACAGCGCGGCGGCGGTCAGCGCACTTGCCGTGTCGTCGAGAAGTGCCGGCAGGGCAACGCCTACCGCCTGCACCAGCAGCGCCACGACCAGCAGCCACGGCCGGGACCGGCGGCGACCCAGCCATGCCCACAGGGCGGCCGACGGCGTGGCGGCAAGGCCGACGATCACCCACGCGCCGCTGCCGAGCCAGCCGGGGGAGTTCTGGTCGATGGCCGCGACCAGGAACGTGCCGGCGATGATGTAGCCGACACCTTCCAGGCTGTAGCTGGTGAACAGCGCTGCAAATGCGCGGGTGCTCTTTCGTGTTGAGTCCATTGTGGACTTCTGATCGGGCTCCGGGCGCATGTTCCATGCCCCGGCGGCGATCACCGCGGCCAGTGCGGCCGAGCACCACCAGGCCGTCCGCCAGTCGCCGATCGTGCCGAGGATCAGCACCAGCACGCCGGAGATCGCGATGCCGCCGCCGATGCCGCCGAAGGCCCAGCCCGGCAGGTGTGCGGGATGTTCGCGGAGGTGGTGCAGCACGGAGCCCACAGCGGCGACAAACGTGACGGCGCTGGCGATCCCCGCGATCAGGCGCAGCGCAAGCCAGAGGATCACGTTGTGGGTCAACGGCATCGCGGCCAGCGTGAGCACGATGACCACTAGCGACGCCCGGGCCACGGCCGGCCGGCGGAATACCGGCAACGCCCCGGCCAGCGCACCAGCCAGGTAGCCGACGTAGTTGGCCGTCGCCAGCGCCGCCCCGCCCTGGGCCGTGAGGCCGGCCTGGGCGGTCATCAGCGGCAGGATCGGCGTGTAGACGAACCGTCCGATGCCCATGCTGGCCGCCAACGCCGCGGCCGACCGTCCCACGTGCCGCCAGGGCGGCCCGGATTCGGCGACGGTCACCACTGGTTCAGCACCGGGTCGTTCGGGTGCGCCTCCAGCTCGACGATCTCGGCGTGCATCCACGGCCACAGCGGCAGCGTGCCGAGCACGTTCTCGCGCAGGTCCCGCTCGTCCTCGCCGCGCCAGATGCCGATGCTCCGCTTCTCCCCGGCCGGCCGCCAGATCCGGTACAGGTGCCCGCTGGCCGCCAGCTCCTTGGCCCGCTCGTGCTCGGCCGCCCGGTGGCGGTCCACCTCCGCCGGGTCCGTGCCGTCCGGAATGGTGGTCGTGATCGTGACGACGAAGTCCTTCATGCCTCCATCCTGGGCCCCTGGCCTGCGTCGACGCCACGACCGGCCGGCTCGCCTGTGATAGGCGCAGCCTCCTAGGATCGGGCTGTGGAGCTACGCCAGCTGAAGTACTTCGTCGCCGTAGCTACGCATCTTCTAGTGCACACTCGGTGGCATGGGAGCTTCGCAGCCGCGCCGTGAGCGGGGTCGGACGCTGATCCAGCACGACCCTGACCAGCTAGTTTGGATCCTGTCGGCCCGTGAGTCGAGGGTGACGCCCGGACAGGACGCGCCGGGTGAGGGCCAGGTTGACTACCAACTGAGTGACCTTCGGAAGTTCGTCGCCGGGATCGGCGGGCGGGTCGCTCGCGAGGTTCCGGAGCCCAACGTGTCGTCGTTCAAGCGGCGGCGTGTGCTGCTGCCGGACGGCACCTACGGGTACCGCGTGGTGCGGCCGGACTGGGAAGCGATCCTGACCGGGTTGCGACGGCGTGAGGCCAACGCGCTGGCGGTGGTGGACATCGACCGCGCCACGCGTGACCCGCGCATCCTGGAAGACCTCATCGACGCTGTCGAGTTGTACGGCGTGTACGTGGTCAGCATGACCGGCAACATCGACCTGTCCACTGACGCCGGTATCTCGGCCGCCCGAAATCTGGTCAACCAGCGCAACAACGAGTCGCGTAACACGTCGCGTCGTGTTATTGACGGCAAGCGGAGGGCGGCGGGTGCCGGCAAGAACCACGGCGGCCCGAATCGGCCGTTCGGTTGGCGCAAGGACCGGACGACGCTGAACAAGCGCGAATCGGCGCACATTCGCAAGGCGTTGGAACGCATCCGGGGCGGCGTGAGTCCACTGACGCTCGCCCGGGAGTGGAACGACCGGAAGATCCCGACCGTCACGGGCGTGGAATGGCGCGCGGCGACCGTGCGAAACATGTTCACGCGGCCACGCATGTGCGGCATTGTCGTGTATCGCGGTGACGTCCTGAGGGACGAGTCCGGAACCCCTGTGCGGGGCAAGTGGGAGGCGATCCTCACGGACGACGAGTACGCGGAAGTGGTGCGTGCGTGGGG
The DNA here is from genome assembly GCF_040682195.1 of Kutzneria sp. NPDC051319. NCBI lineage: Bacteria > Bacillati > Actinomycetota > Actinomycetes > Pseudonocardiales > Pseudonocardiaceae > Kutzneria > Kutzneria sp. NPDC051319. Next base: position 35,828 of record NZ_JBFBAM010000018.1, read on the forward strand.
ACCGGCCAAGGACAGCGAACACTCACGGATTACCGGCAAGGGCACCGGCCACCGGACCAAGCACCTGCTCTCCCCGTTCGTGCGGTGTGGCAAGTGCAACGCGCGCATGGTCGGGTCGACTCGCCGTGACACGAAGACCGGGGAACTGGTCCCCGTCTACCGGTGTCCGTCAAAGGGGCAGGGTGGGTGTGCCGGTATCAGGCGGGACGCTCGGCCGATCGACAAATACATCACAGCACTGGTCATCGCGGACCATCAGCGTATCGAATCGCTGAAAGTGGAAGACTTGCCACCGTGGCCGAAAGAGAAAGAGCTTGCCGGCCTTCAAGCGCGTATCGACGAGTCGATACGAAGGTATGAGGCGGGCGGGTACTCGGCGGAGCATCATTTCCCGAGTCTGGCCCGGATGGAAACGACACAGGCCAGCCTGCGGCGCGAACAGCGTAAGTACACCTCGCGTCAGGACGCGCGCAAGAAAGTCATTGCCAACCTGGCGGAGGAGTGGAAGAAGCCGAGTTTCAGTATGGAACAGCGGCAAGCGGCGGTCGCGCGGACGTTGACGGCCGTGGTGATCGGCGTGGCCGGCAAGGGTGTGCGGTTCCATCCTGATCAGCTCACGCCGATTTTCCGGGACAATCCGTGACGCGTTTCGTGACATCGCGCGGCAGCCTCGCCCGGTCGTCACGCACCTGTCACGAAACGAAGGGGGTGCGCCATGACGTGCGCCGGGTGCGGACCGCCCCTTCCCGCCGGTGCTGGCCGTGGTCGACCGGCCCGCTACCACAACGCGGCCTGCCGGCAGCGCGCCCGGCGGGCCCGTCCCGGCCCGCCAGCCCCGAACGTGGTGAAGGCTGACCACATTCAGGGCGGTCCAGTCGACAGTCCGATGGCGGCGCGGGCGACTCATCGGGCAACTCCAAATTGTAGATAGCTGCTGACTCGGCAACGCTGGCGCGGGTCGACTCAGTTAGGGTGTCTCTGCCTCGTTAAGCGAAACGTGATGTTGGGGAACCCAGTGGTTGACCTCGAAGTAGACATCAGCCGTGGGGGGAGGTTCAGAGCTCGCAGCTTTGGGTGTCTGCCGCAATTCGCCGTGAATTACCACTGGTTGTGTGACCTGGTCAACTCCAAGCTTAATTGTAAATTCTGCTGTTTTGCTGTCCCGAAGCTGTCCGACTGTGGCCTTTAGATCCTCGTCAAGGTCGTTGCTCAAGGTTAGCCACCCGTTGATGGATACCCGGGTGGCCTGGGTGACGATTGCGACCCCCGGATTGTGGATTATCGCGGTGGATGATCGACGGTGGTCGAAAGTTACCCCGCAGTCGAACTCCAGCTCTCCAAGCTTTATCGTGCCGGACCGGCGGTGTTCTGGGAAATTGACGGGTCCGTGTACATTGAAATACGTTTCTACGCTCAGTTCAACACTCACCTTTGGCGGAGATGGAGGTCTTTGCAGGGTATTTGACGGTATCGTCGGCTTGCGCGTGGCGCGAATTTCGTAGTTGAGTACTTCGATTTCCGGAAGACTGACGGCGGGGATGAGGATCTGCAAAAGTTCTCGCCGCTTGGCTGATCTCGTTCTAGTTGCCGCGCGCCATGGAACTTCAAAGTCTGTAGGATCCCCGCCTGCTTGCTTGATGACATACGGCGCACGGTCAGTTGTGAAGAATAGTCCAATAACGGCTTGGCCGTCAGCTACGTATACAATAATATCCCTCATTTCGGGAGTCACCTCATCGAAAAAGCCCTCGATCTTTGGCCACCATGCTTGGAGGTCGGTCGATTCCAATCCCTGCACGGTGCCGTCTTTGCCGTCGATGCCAATAATCCAGACCACTTCGTCTCCGCGTGCCGCGTTGCAAAGCGCCGCAATGCGTCTTGCGGTCTTTCTGTCAGCATCTGGAAGTTCTGACTTTAGCTCGACAAATAGGTCTTCGTCGCCTCTATTCTTTTTTCTTGATTGTTCCACTTCGAATGTGATTCTTGCTTCCATCTGCTGTTTGGTTCGCACTCGTTGATGCTAATGCGACGCCTATCCGCCTGCCTGGATGGCGCGCCGGGCCGAAGGTGCGTTTCATACCGGGCCACTTCGGCGACCGCTCAAACACGCCAGGTCGTCCGGCAGGGAGAGCAACGACGACGTGACAGCAGCATGAGGGGGCGGTCGGCACGTAACGCTGACCGCCCCTCACTGCGCTGCGGCTACTCCTCGGGAAGTTCCAGCCCATACAGTGCCGCGACTGACCGCGCCCACGCACGGGACCGTAGAGGAGCATGGGCCAATTGCTGCCGCGCCCACTGCTGTGGCGTCGGGATCGGCACGCTCAGATCGCTTGTGCCGGGTTTGGGCTCCCCAGTGGCACGGTCACCCGCCCTGCGGCGTGCTGCCGCCCGTGTGGGCGGCTGAGAGTGTCGGGCGGTGCCCGGTCGAGGCTGGGGCACTGACGCGGCGTCCGGCGGTGTTTCCGGGTCGTCGGGGCCGACGTGCCGCGCGCTGGTCGGGTTGTTCCCCGGGATGCCGTGATCGGCGTCGGCGGGTGCGGTGTGCCTGCTGTCCTCGGTCGTGTCGTGCCGGTCGCCGTTGTGGTGGTGGTAGTCATGGTCGCTGCCTTTGCGTAGGGGTGGTGTGCTCGGTTTCGGATGACGTGTGGGGTGGTCGGTCACTGGTGTGTCACCTCCCCTCGGCCGGTGGCGGGCCGTCAGAGAGGGAGTCGGGAAACTTCCCCCGCGCACCCCGATTTCGGGGGGTTTCGCTGCCTCGCGCGGTGCGGCCTCCCTGCCTCCCTGACGGGCGTTTGCGCAGGTCAGGGCAGGGAGTTTCGGCCAGGGAGTCATCAGGGAGAACTCCCTGACTCCCTGACGACTCCCCGCCCGCTTCCCTGTCCGATGCGTCCGTCTCGCGGACGGACAGCGCGGCGTCCACGTCCTCGGCGCGCACGACCATGAAGCCATCGGACTTACGCGGCACGATGCCCATCTCCGCGAGCGCGGCGGTCAAGTCACCGGCCGACCATCCCTCGTACTCGCCCGGGTTGTGTTGGGCCAGCCGCGACAGCACGACCTGTGTGCGCACCCGGCGTCCGCGCCGCATCACCTCCACGAGATCGGCGAGAAGGTCCACCTCTGCCGAGGCCGGTCCGATCGCCGGTCGCGCGCTGGACTCGATCGCGCGGCCGACTTCCTCGACCAACGCCATCGCGCGGGCGATGACCGGCGACACGTCGTCGGCCCCGTCTTCCAACGGCACGTAGAACGTGCGCACCAACTCGAAGGTCTCGTCAGTGATGCCGACCGCCACGCAGGTTCCCCGGTCGGTGTTGATGCGCAGCTCGGTCGCGCGGATGCCGGCCGCGTACTTGCCCGACCCCAACAGGCCGTCGTTGGCGACCTGATCGGCCACCGAGAACGCCACCCCACAGGACACGTTGCGGGTGACCTCACGCGGGATGCTGTCCTTGGTGGGCGATTGGGTCGCCAGCAACAACACGATGCCGTACTTGCGGCCCCGCTTGATTAACCGAACCGCCAACTCGGCCGCCTTCTTGCCGAACCGGGGGTGTTGGAACAACTCGTGACACTCATCGATCCCGCACACCAACGGATGCAGCCCGAGCGCCCGCTTGTCGGCCAACTTGCGGGACACCTTGGGCGGCCGGCCAGGCTGCTCACCCAACAACTTCCCGCGACGCTCCATCTCGGACAGCAGATCCTCAAACGCTTGGGTCGCGGCCTCGGCCACGCTGTCGTCGATTCCCATGTGGTAGCGGGCAAGACGCGGCGCGAACGGGTCGAAGTCGGGTGACTGGCCCATCACGAACACCCACAACTCGGCCGTGGGATCCAACGCCGCACCGAGCAACAGAGTCCGCAGCGCGGACGACTTGCCTTGTCCGGGCCGGCCGCCGATCAGCCAGTTGACGCCGATCAACGGAGCGTTGATGAGCAGGCCGCGTTGCGACAGGCCGAACGGGACACCCTCGAACAGGTCGACCTGCCCATCACCGACCAACGGCCATTCGCCGGCACCGCCCCGCAACACGCCCTTGTCCGCGACCCACAGGTCCAGGATTCCGTCCTCATCTCCCTTGGTGGGCCACGTTTCCAGCGACGCGCGCCCCAAATTGGCGGCCAGCTTCGAGCGCCGCGCGGCGACCATGTCCGCCGTTACACCCATCGGTAGCCTGATCTGAGCGAACGTTCCGTCACCGTCCTTGCGGGCCGCGACCGGGTAGACCAGCTCGCCACCGTCCTTATAGAACCGATCTAACGGAGTGATTCCCAAGTGCGCCAACGCCTTCGAGATCATCCGCTCATCGACCCACGAGTCAGCATCTGTCCGATCAGGACGGACAAGCCACCCGGCGCCAGGCACCTTGTCGCGGCCCTCGAACGCCGAAGCGACCACCCACACCATCGGCGCCGCGGCCGCCAAAATCGGTTCCACCAAAAGGAAAGCCGCCCACACGGCATCCATGAACGAGTACAGGCCGGCCAACCACGGCCACATCGACGAACGGTTCACAAAGGAATCCACCATCCATAGGACCACGGCCACCGGGCCGACCAACCGTGCCGCGATCACCGCGCGCCGCACCGCGATACCGACCTTCGCCCACCGCGCGGTGGCGTCCGAGCGGATCAACTCCTGAGCGTCGCGGCGCGCGGCGGAGTCCCCGGCCAACCGAGCGCGCCGCGCGTCGGCCCGAAGATCGGCGTAGGTGGCCCAACTCCAGAACTTGACCAGCCACCGCCAGTGACCCCGCACCACGAACCACACCAGCCGCGCCGCATCGGCCGGTGCCTTCCGGACCCGGTAGGCCACCACCGCCCGCACACGCCGCCCCGAAGACGATTCCCACACCCGCCGCGCCCGCGTGGCCAGAACTCGCCACACCAGACCAGCCAACCGCGTCATGGCCGCCCCGGCGTTACCCGCGCGGCCCCTCTCGGGTAGACGAGCCAACGCAGCGGCGGAGCGGGTGTCCTCGGCGAAATCCGCGTCAAACACTTTCCGTTCCACGGCGCTGCCGTGATGATCGGCGGCACCGTTCACCGCGCCGTTCACGTCGTGGTCGTCTCGATCGGAGGTCATCGGCCAGCACCCCCGTTCGGTTCGGCCATTGAGGCGGCCAGCGTTCGCGCCAGCCGGGAGGACAGACCCCGTGAACACCCCGTTGCCTCGCGCACCCACGCGGGTGTGATCACCACGTCCGGCGTCCACGCGGCCTGAGCAACAGCCAGGTACTGAGCGAACGACGTCCGCCCGCCCGACCGCGCTGAGGTGTCGACCGCCGGATCGGGCACCGCAGGTGCCGGCACGGCCGTGTCCGCCGGCACCGCCGTGTCCGCAGTGTTCATGAACGCCGCCGTGATCGCCTGGCCCAACTTGTCTCGCAGATCGGTGACCGCCTCGGCTGCGACGAACACCACCAGCGGCGGCACCGAGTGCAGCACCACCAACGCCGGGGAGCAGGCCGTGAACGCCTGCCAGGTGTTCATGACGTAGGTGGCCGCGAGCGTGAACCACTTCGCCGCCCGCACCCATCCACCGGTCCGCACCCGGTACCGGGCGGTGACCTGCTCGGCCCGCAGGATCGCCAACAACACCAGTGACACCATCGGGTCCAACAGCCACGCCGACCACCACGGCAGCGACCACACCACGGCACCGTTCGCGGCGAACTGCTGAACGTTGGCCATCGTGAACGCCAGCCCCAACAGAATCCCCGTCCAGCACAGCCGGTCCACCTCGGCGGCGACGTGTTCGACCGGTTCGGCCCCAGCAGGACGAACCGGCCGCCGAACCTGCTCCTCCGTCTCGGATGCGGTCATCGGCGACCACCGCCCCGGCGGCGCGGCATGTCGTGCGTGGTGACGGTCAACGCGCGGGTGATGGTGTAGGAGGCGAATAGCGCCGGCACCCCGAGCACGACCAGGGTCAGCCACAGTTCCGGGCTGTGGGCGAGTACGACCCATTGCACGCCGGCTACCAGGCCGGCGGTGAATGACACCCGCCCGAAAAGCGACACCAATCGCGCCGCCGACCGCGTCGCCTCGGCGGCAGCCTTCGCCCGACGCGCACCGGCCCGCCACACCCACAGCAACACCAGCAGCGCGCCGACCCCGGCCATGATGTCCACTGGGCTCAAGTTGAGCGTGGTCATCACCGACCACCCGCCCGTCCGGTGTCCCGCCGGTCCCGCCAATGCAGATAGACCGCCCGCCGGTCAGCCGGGCTCAGCGGCCCCCACACGCTGCCGATGGCGTAGCCGTGAGTCCGGAACTCCCACTCCAGGCACTCCCGTTGCACCGGGCACCCGGCGCAGATCGGCTCGGCCAGTGCACGATCGGCGTCATCGTCGCCGGTCCACTCGGGTGTCTCGCCGCTGGTGTCCACCCAGCCACACGACCCCTGATAGCGCACAGCGTGCGCCAACTCCTCCTCTGACGCCGACACGTAGTCGTCCAGTTCAGCGGCGACCGCTGCGAAGTGCTGATGGTTCACAGGGACGCACCCCCAACGGGGCCGTCCGTAAGGTGCGCCACAACACAGGCGGGAATCATCAACTGGCCACGCCGTCGGACCGCCGGCAACAGACCGATCCGGACAGCACGGCATACGCTGGCCTGGCTGCATCCAGTCAGCCATGCGACTTTACCGACAGAAATCAGATCAGAACGAGAATACTTCATGATGGTTGGTCCTTACTTGATGGTTTCGCCCCGCCGGTTTGCGGGCCGCTGCAATCAAGTAAGCCGTCAGGAGGCGGCAACCACTATGTTGAGATGGGAATACCGGAATGTCGGGTCGAGAATATCCCAGGTGGCGGACGTGTTTAAGGGCGGCAACATTCCGAAAAGGAATATTGCCGCCCATATATGCATGGCGAGAATGTTGATCTTTGCCGTACGATGAGTGCTAGCTTCATACGCAGCTCACGGCCGTTGTTGATCTAGTGTTGAGCGATAACTTCACGCAGCAGCGCACGGAAGTCCGCCCCAGCGCCCGGGCCGTAGGTTTCCAGCTCATGCGCAAGTTCGCTGCCGACCATGACCAGGGAAGGCAGGCTCTGACGGCCGCTCTGCAACGCCTCGATGCCCAGCGCGTTGGCGGCTTCGATGTCGCCTCTCCGTGCAGCAATGACGGCGAGCGTCAGTTGCGCCTCCTGACTTCTCATAGGGGAGACGACGACCCCCTCGGGGGTGATGCTACGTCGGATTACCTCTTGCGCGTTGCGCTCCGCCAGCTGATCTTCACCAACAATCCGATAGGTGTCCATCGCATAGAAGTCCCACTTATCCGGATCCACCACGAAATGGTTCTCCGGCCTTTCGGGGTAAGGAAGCATATCGAGCCGTTCGCGACCGTTCTCTAGCGCCGCGTGCACATCTTTCGGCATACCCATACGGGCGTAAGCCTTAGCCTGCTGACCAAAGAGTTGGACGGCCACAGAATGTGACGGTGCCAGCGCGATGCCAGTCTCGGCCGCCGAAATGGCCGCACGGTAGTTTCCTGCGGTCAGGTGAAACCAGGCCAGCATTTCGTAGCCCCATCCCATAATCGCTGGCTCGCCCGAGTCTCTGCCCAGTTCTAGCGCCATCCGTCGAGTCGCTTCAGCTGAACGGGCGTCGCCCACGTCATACTCAAGGCAACCGACAAGAAGGGAGAGCATGCCCGCATTGTTGAGTATTTCACGATGTTGGGCCAGTGTGAGGCGGTTGTCGAGCAATTCTGTCACCTTGCCCAGCCAATCCCGCCCCGTGTTCATTAGGTCGTAAGCATCCCTGTGTGCATAGTCGCAACACAATTGTTCAACGGTGATATTGAGGGCATCGAGCGTCGCCGGGTTAATCGAGGATGACCGCAGGCGTTGAATCAGCTCAAGCGTGTCCATGCCCGTGTTTGCAACAAGGATTTCGTCTCGATTTTGCGCAACCACAACGCCACTGTTGGCACCATTGGGATGTTGGCGTCCGACGACTTGTAGTCTACTCTGGCCTGGAAAGTCAAACCAAAGCATGTGTTGTGGGAGGTGCAGCGCCCGGGCGTAGCTGCGGAGCGTTTCAAGGTTCTGCTCAGCCTTCCCGTTTTCAAGCTTGCTTACTTGAGCCTGCGTCAGACCGAGCCATCGGCCAAGTAGCTCCTGGTTTAGAGCCTTGCCGAACAGCTGTAGGTGTCGAGGATGGTTACGGTACGCCCTGAAAATCCTGCCGATGTGCTGACTCTCGAATGCCGCACGAAATTCGTCAGTCTCGAAAAACTCGTCCCTAAGCTGTGTGGGCGGGGTGCGAAGCTGATCACGCTGTTCCCTGTGGCACCGGCCGCACAGACGTGCGGTGTTGTCGGCTGCGAGCTGCGTCCCGCAGCCCTGGCAGCCACGTCCGCCCGATGCGGCGGCCTCCTGATTCCCCTGGTGGCCGAGTGAACTCATGTGATCTCCGAGTCTCCGCGCCTACATCCCCACTGGCCAGCGTACATAGCAGCACAGGTACCCACCAGTGGGGTGAAACTTAGGGCGCCGACCGGCGCCGGGCCTGCGGTTATTCCTTCGCCGGCATAGCCCATGCGCGGATCGATATAGACCGCAAGCAGAGGCGTCGCGATTATTGAGATCGCTAATTTACTTGACGTCTAGAGAATGCCGACCCGTTGGGGACATGGAGAAAGAAGCTGAAATGAACACAACAGACGCTGAAGCGGCTGCCAATCCGTGCGCATGATAGTCACGGCATTGCTTTCAACTGGTGTGGCCCAAGTGTCCCACGGTATGACCGAGTCGCTTGCCCTCATGGACGAGATTTTAAGCATCGAGCACTCCGATTGGGAGTCCGTCCTGTCCGTAGGTGACATCGAATTTCGCACCAGCAGGGACGGTCCGTTCCCCAACCATCAGATGCGAGTCAGTGCTTCACCGTCCGCAGGCTACGCGGCATTGAACTATATGGATCACGACGATCCGGAACACCCCGTAGTTAACTCGTTCAACCCGAGACGTCCACTTCCGGACGTATTTCTAATTTTCAATGGAGCCATTGGCTCAATATTTCCACGTACAGCGGCTGTGCCCATCGCGGACGCGCGAAGGGCTTTGGCTGAGTGGCTAAAGACGCGAACTCGGCCGACTTGTATTGAGTGGCGACCTTACGACATTTACTGACCTTTGCTTTTCTTGTGCCACGAAATTGATTCCTTGTGGCTCGCTGCCTATGTCCGCACTTGGGGTTCGGTAGGGCCAAATTACCGGGGAGGTGAGACGGAATGACTGGACCTGTGGTCAGAACTTTTCGATGGTTGCCTGCCAACGGTATGCGACACGCCGTGCCCGGTGGCCCAGTGACGCCGGGCACGGAAGTCATAACGCTGATCGGCGAGCGTGTGACAGTGCCAGCGCAACGGCTCAGCTCAACGTCACCCGAGTGGACGTGGTTGACATGCCGCGGCTGTTGGGACGAAGCCAAGAAGTGCACCCACGTTTCCCTTGCAGGGCTTGGAATTTGCCAAGCAGTCGCAACTCAATCGGCACCGCCTGCATCATGCCGGAGCAAGCACAGGTCTTCGTGACGCGCCACACGATTCGGGCAATAGTTCCGCCATCACGGGAGATCAGCATGAGCACCTCTGACGATCACAATCCGCCCGAGTGGACCCGCAACGCTTCGTGGAAACCACCCGATGTGGACATGGAGAACGCAAGTGCCGCACGCATGTACGACTGGTACCTCGGCGGGTCGCACAACACCGAGGTTGACCGCATCAAGGCCGAAGAGGTCTTGCGAGCGCAGCCCGAGGCGCGCAAGGCTGCGCGACACAACCGCAGTTTCCTACGCCGTGCCGTCGAATACGGCCTCACGCGAGGGATCCAACAGTTTCTCGATCTGGGTTCCGGTCTGCCCACGGCCGGGAACGTGCACGAGATCGCCCAACGCGCCGTGCCGGACGCTCGCGTGGTCTACGTCGACAACGAACCCGTCGCCGTCGCCCACAGTCTGGACCTGCTGCGCGACAACCAGCACGCCACCTGTGTCCGTGAGGACATCAGGCGGCCCAACAGCGTCCTTCACCACCCGGAGACCAAACGACTGATCGACTTCTCGCAACCGCTGATGGTGCTGATGTGTGCCGTGCTGCACTTCGTCCCCGACGAGCACCGCCCTGAAGAGATCGTGCGTGCCTACTCGGACGCCTTGGCCTCGGGCAGCTATCTCGCTCTCTCACACGCCACAGCCTCCGACTACCCCGACCGGCTCGCCGACGTGGTGCAGATCTACCAGCAGACGCAGAACACCTTGCACCTACGGTCCCGGTCACAGATCACCGCGATGCTCGCTCCGTTCGATCACCTGGTGTTCCCCGGTGTCGTCTACACGCCGCAGTGGCGACCGGAGCACTGGGCCGACATCGGCGACCCCGCCGAGTCGCTGGCGTTCGCGGCGCTGGCCTACATGTCCTGATACGTAACGCTTGGAGCCTCTTTTCCATGCCTCCGCACCGCCTCTCTCTCGTCAACCGGGTCGCCTTGCTGCGCCGGTCCTACACCGGGGAAACCGACTCCTCTTTGTTGCCTGCTGTCGAATCCGGTCTCCGCTCGTTGACCGGACACGACCGCGTGGCGATCTTGGAGACCCTGAACGGCGGCTTCGAGACCCGTCTGCTTGGCGAGAACTCCCTTGTGCCGCTGGACAATCACATCCGGCGCGCGTTGCTGGCCGACGCAACCGAGCCCACCCAACAGCAGTTGGAAGCCGGGATCCTGTTCGCGCTAGGCAACATCGCGCCGTACCAGTGGCCCGAAACCACCGTGGAAGCGCCTATGCCGGTGTGCATGATGGTCCGTCCGGACAGCGACGGCACACAGACCGTGCTCCACCTACGTGCGTCCGCCCCACTGATGATCGCGACCCTCCTGCCCCGCGTTGTGGACGGCACGGTGCACGGACTCGCCGGGCTACGCGCACGGATGTGCCGCCGGAATGTGCTGCTCCATCTTGCCGACAGCAGTTCGCCGGGGTCCGTCTCGCTGTCGAGCACCACCTATAACCGCTGGGCCGGCATGCTCGGCTTCGCCCGCGTGGTGACCGGCCACGAGTGGCCGGTGCCGTTCGACACGCCAGTCACACAATTGGAACGCGCGGCGATCGCGGCCGGTCGCGTCCCCGGGCCGGTGCCAGTAGCCAGCGCGCTCCTGCGTCGCCTCCGGATTCTGGGCACCACCGTGTGGTTGACCATCCAACCCGACGGCTCCACCGGTCTCCGCGTGAGCTGGTCCGGAGGACGCACGGCGGCCCAGGTCGCCACCGCGCTTGTCCACCCATTGACCGGCCTGCCAGGCGACCAGTTCATCGTGACGCCCACGGGCGACGAAACCATCACGATCACGGCTCAGGGCACGGGCGGGGCGGCAACGGTGCGTGTCGTTCTTCACCGGGCACCACTGACCGCGCCGCCACCGTTCACACGGATCGACACAAAAGCCGCATGGGCGGAGTTGGACCGCGTGATGGACTCACCCCACCCGAGGCCAGCCAAACCGGCGGCGTTCGCCAGTTGAGAACCGCCTACCAGCAGAGGCTGACCGCTGATCGCATCCGGTCCACGCTGCACGGCAAGATGGGAGGGAACAGCACAGCGGCCCGCCGCATGATCGTTTCAGTCGTGTCGGTGCCCCGCCCTGGGCCTAGGAGGAGCTGTGACGGATTACAGCAGGTCAACGCTCGACCTAGAGCGCATTAGAAAATTCGTGGTTGTGGCCGAGGAGCTGCACTTCGGGCGGGCGGCCGAGCGCCTGCTGATCGCCGGGCCGTCGCTGTCGCAGCAGATCAAGGCCCTGGAGCGGGACCTCGGCGTCGTGCTGTTCGAGCGCAACCGCCGTGGCGTCGCCCTCACCCAGGCCGGTGCCACCCTGCTGCCCCACACCAAGGCCCTGTTGGACCAGGCCGCGGACCTCCAACGCCGGGCCGGACGCCTGGCCGGCACCGAGCAGGTGCGCCTCGGCTACGTCAACTGGCGACCCGCCGACCTCCGTGCGCGGGCCGCCCCCGCCGCCGAGCTGATCATCGACACCTGGGTCGTGCCCTCCCACGCCCAGGCCGCCCGCGTCGCCGAAGGCAGCCTCGACCTGGCCATCTGCTGGATCCGCAAGCCCGACCTCGAACGCCTGGCACTGGCCTCCCGGCTGCTCGGCGTCGACCGCCTCCACGCGGTGACCGTCGGCGAGGACGAGCGTCCCGTTCGTGCCTCGGACGTGCTCGTGCCCGTCGACGACGACCAGACTTCCTGGTCCTCGTGGAACGCCTACGCCGAGGAGTTCGCCCGGCACACGGGCGCGCAGATCGTGCGCATCTCCGACGGCGGCATCACCGGCGAAGCCTTCGTCGACCACGTCCGGCGTCTGCGCCGGCCGGTTTTGAACTCCCCCAAGGGGCAGGAAGTGCTGCTGCCACCGGATCTCGTGCGGCGGCCCATTGTGCAGCCGACGCCGCTGTGGACGTGGTCGCTGGTGTGGCGGCGGGAGGAGGTGCGGCGGGCGGTGTTCGACACGGTGGAGGCCGTGATGCGTGGGGCTGAGGCTTGGGGCGACGGTGAGCTGGACGGGTGGTTGCCGGTGGATGATCCGTATTTGGTGTGAGTGGGGTAGGGCTGCGCTGCGCGTCGGTGATGCCCGCGTCGCGGTCTTGCGGCTGTCCACTGTGGACTAATGGTTCTCCCCGGCCAGATGGGCCAGCAGGGCGCGACGGGCGGAATGCACGTGTTCCTCGGCTGTCCGCGCGAGAAGTTCGGGCTCCTCACCCCGGATCAGCGCGGCCAACTCCCGGTGTTCGGCCACCAGTCGTGCGAGGTAGTCCTCCGGGGCGGCGGCGATTCGCCGCAGCTGGAACAGGCACACCTGGGACCGGACGGCCTGCCAGGCCTGGACCAGCCGACTGTTGCCGCTGGCGGCGTACACGGCGTCGTGGAAAGCGATGTCGAGCGCCAACAGGTGCGGGCCGCCGCGGTCGATGTCGGCGGCCATCGCCGTGACGATGTCGTCCAGCGCGGCCAGGTCGTCGGGGGAGGCCGTGGTCAGGGCGGTCAGCGCGGCGAGGCGGTCGAGCGCGGCCCGGACCGTGTAGACCTCCTCGACGTCGCGCGGGGTCACGTCGATCACGGTCGTGCCGCGGTGCCAGGCGCTGTGCACCAGGCCCTCGCGCTCCAGCAGCGCCAGCCCCTCACGCACCGATCCGCGGCTCACGTCCAGGTCGCGGGCCAGGTCCACCTCGCGCAGCGGGGTGCCGGGCGGGAAGGTGCCGTCGAAGATCGCGTCCCGGATCCGGTCGGCCGACTCCTCGGCGAGACCGCGGCGGGCGGCCCTGGGCAGGCTCATGTCCTAATGTTGACATTCGAACATGGAGCCCGCAAGGTGGGGACATGACCTCGCGCCCCGCCTTCCACCTCGCCATTCCCGTCGACGACCTGGCCCGCGCCCGCGCCTTCTACGGCGGCGTGCTCGGCCTGTCCGAGGGCCGCTCGGCCGACCACTGGGTGGACTGGGACTTCCACGGCCACCAGGTCGTCACCCACGTCGTCGCCGGCGCCCGCGCCGAGGCCGGCCACAACCCGGTCGACGGCCACGACGTTCCCGTGCCGCACTTCGGTCTCGTGCTCACGGTCGAGGACTTCCAGGTGCTGGCCGACAAGCTGCGCGCCGTCGACACGAAGTTCGTGATCGAGCCCTACCAGCGCTTCGCCGGCGAGCCGGGGGAGCAGTGGACCATGTTCCTGCACGACCCCGCCGGGAACGCCCTGGAGTTCAAGGCGTTCCGCGACGAGGCCCAGCTGTTCGCCAAGTGACCCAACTCGCCCGAGAAGGCGGGGTTGTCAGCCCTGTTCGGTGCGGCGGATCATGTCGGCCAGCAGCTCGCTGGCGGTGTTCTTCGGCTTGTTCTCGGCCACCGACAGGGAGGTCTCGGTGCGCTGGACGCCCTCGATCTGCCACACGCCGTCGATCAGCAGCTCGCGCAGGTGCGTGTGGTCGCGCACGCGCACCCGGACCAGCATGTCCACGCCGCCGGTGACGATCATGACCTCTTCCACCTCGGGCAGCTCGGCCAGCTTGGTCATGATCGTGCCCTGCTCGAAGCCCTGGCCGGCGGTGACGGTCAGATAGGCGATGGTCGGGTAGCCGAGCGCGCTCCAGTTGAGCCGCACGCCGTAGCCCTCGATGACGCCCTGCCGGTGCAGGCGGGCGATCCGGTCGGCCACGGCCGGCGCGGACATGCCGAGCTCACGGGCGAGGCTGCGCTGCGAGATCCGCGCGTCCTGGCTGAGCAGCAGCAACAGCCGCAGGTCGATGGCGTCCAGCTGGGCCGGCTCGACGGCCGCCGCCGCGTGTTCGCCGATGCCGCCGAGCGGCTTGACCCACTCCATGGTAACTCTCCGTCACTTGATTGGTGTCTGGACGCCTTGATGGCCGATATGTAAGGTCAGTTGCGGAGCTCTCCTGGCAATCGTAAGGACATGTCAAGGCGGGGTGGTTACGTGATCGACTGGACCACACGGCTGGCGCGGCGCACCAGCACCACGCCGGACCTCATCGGCGGCATTCTCGCGCTGGCCGGCGCGCGGGACCTGATCAACTTCACCGGCGGCTTCCCGGATCCGTCGCTGTTCCCCACGGACGTGGTCGGCGACATCGCCCACAAGCTGATCGACAACGACGCCGCGGTGGCGCTGCAGTACGCGGCCAGCGAGGGCATCGCCAGCGTCCGCGCGGCGGTCGCCGACCGGGTGGCCGTGACCGACGGGCGGCGGCCGGGCGAGGCCGAGTTGATGATCACCAGCGGCGGCATCGACGCGATCTCCTTGATAGCCAAGAGCTTGCTCGACCCCGGTGACGTGGTGGTCGTCGAGGAACCCAGCTACCTCGGGGCCCTCTCCGGCTTCATGGCCTTCGATCCGACGCTTCGCGGCGTCCCGCTGGACGCGGACGGCCTCGACGTGGACGCGCTGGCCGTGCTGCTGCGCGAGCTGCCGACGCCGCCGAAGGTCGTCTACACCATTCCCGACTTCCAGAACCCCAGCGGCCGCACCATGTCCGTCGAGCGGCGGACGGCGCTGGTCGAGCTGTGCCGGCGGCACGGGGTTCTGATCATCGAGGACGTGGCCTACAGCCAGCTCGGCTTCGACGACGAGCCACGGCCCAGCCTGTGGTCGCTCGGGCCGGACGTGGTCGTGCAGATCGGCACCTTCTCCAAGGTGTTCTTCCCCGGCGTGCGGCTGGGCTGGGCGGCCGGGCCGGCGGCGATCATCGCGCAGCTGTGCGTTGCCAAGCAGAACTCGGACCAGTGCGCCGGGGCGTTGGGGCAGCGGATGGTGGAGGAGTACCTGCGCGGCGGGCACCTCGACGAGCACCTGCCGCTCGCCCGCGCGCTCTATCAGCGGCGGGCCGATGTGCTGATCGGTGCCCTGGCACAGCATTTCGACGGCCTGGGCACGTGGACCGTGCCGCAGGGCGGCTTCTTCAGCTGGCTGCGCGTGCCCGGCGTCGACACCATGGCGCTGGCCGACACGGCCCGGGAGAGCAAGGTCGCCTTCGTGCCGGGCGCGGGCTTCTTCCCCGCGGGGCGCGACAACGAGCACCTTCGGTTGTCCTACAGCAGGGTCAGCGAATCCGACATCGAGGAGGGCGTCGTCCGGCTGGCCGCCGCCGTCCGATCCATCCGGGAGAGGCCATGACCACCAGCTCAGAGCATTTCAGCACCGAGGGCGGCGGCACCCCGACCGCGCCCGGGCGGTTCGTGGACGTGAACGCCATCAAGGCGATGACCCTGGTGCCGGGCCTGGACTTCCAGCCCGTGCTCGGCGAGAGCCTGCTGCTCAACTTCGCCTCGTACGAGCCGAACACCGAGGCGCCGATGCACAGCCACGCCGAGGAGCAGATCGTCATCGTCACCGAGGGCGAGTTCGAGTTCACCATCGACGGCGACACCCGGACCATGCGGGCCGGCGATGTCGCGGTCGTGCCGCCGTGGGTGCCGCACGGCGCGAGGACGCTGGACACCACCTGCAAGGAGATCGACGTGTTCACGCCGCCGCGGTCGACCCTGGTCGACTACGCCGCCACGCAGGTCGAGGGTTCGAAGGTCGAGGACTGAGCGTGGATCTGGGTCTTTCCGGCCGCCGGGCGATCGTCACCGGCGGCTCCAAGGGCATCGGGCTGGCCGTCGCCGCCGAGCTGATCGCCGAGGGCTCCGCCGTGGCCATCTGCTCCCGCAACGCCGAGGAACTGGCCTCGGCCGCCGCCTCCTTGGGCGGCAACGTCTTCCATCAGGTCTGCGACGTCACGGACGCCGACGCCGTACAGTCCTTTGTGGATGCAGCCGCCGATTCCCTTGGCGGCGTGGACATCCTGGTGAACAACGCCGGCCGGGCCCATCCCGGCAACTTCGAGACGCTGCGTGACGAGGACTGGCGGGCCGACCTCGACGTCAAGCTCTTCTCGCAGATCCGCTGCTTCCGGGCCGCCCTGCCGCACCTGCGGGCCAACTCGTCGCCGCGCGTGATCAACGTCAACTCCGTCTACGCCAAGCAGCCCGATCCCGCGTTCTTCTCCACCACCGTCGTCCGCGCCGCCTGCGTCAACCTGAACAAGGTGCTCGCCCAGGAGTTCGGCGCCGACGGCATCCTGGTCAACAGCGTCAACATCGGCTTCGTCGACACCCCGCAGTGGGGCAACATCCACGCCCGCCGCGCCCCCGCCCAGGACCGCGCCGAGTTCCTTGACGGCCTCGCCGCCGCCGAGGTCCCCCTTGCTCGCTTCGGCCGCGTGGACGAGGTCTCCGGCCTGGTCGCCTTCCTCGCCGGCTCTCGCGCCGGTTACATCACCGGCGCCGTCATCGACGTGGCCGGCGGCATGGGCAAGTATGTGTAGGTGCCCGGCCCGTGTCCGCACTGTCGTGCGAACTCGTCTGGGCTACCACATGGCTGTCCGACGCCAATGATCTGATCGCGCCCCTGCTCGGCCTGCCGCCACTGCCGGTTGTCGAGTGGCCCGACGACGATCCTGCCGAATTCCCCGGCGTGCACTGGAAGACGCCGTTTCTCGTGGCGTACGCGGCCGGCCATCCCTTCGCCTGGGTGGACGACGAGCTTGGATCGGCCGACCGTGCCTGGGTTTCCGCACGTCATGGCGGAGACGCGCTCCTGCACAGGGTTGATCCGCGCGTCGGCCTCACTCTCGACGATTACGCGACCCTCGCCGAGTGGCGGACCCGGTTGGCGGATTGACCGGCGGCAACGGTACCAGCGCCGACGCCGTGGCCAACGGCGTGCGCGCGGCCCTGGACGGCCTGAGCCGGACGACCGTCCCGCACGACAAGTCCGCCACCAACTGAAACGGTCACCGGGGCGCGTCTGGTCGGGCGCGCCCCGGTGATCCAGAATGGTGTTCATGCCCGATTTCGACGAGTCCGTGGACGTCAGCCGCCCCAATCCGGCCCGCATGTACGACTACTACCTGGGCGGCGCCCACAACTTCGCCGTGGACCGGGAGGCCGCCGACCGCGTGCTGGCGATCCTGCCCGAGACCCGCGAGTTCGCCATCCGCAACCGCGAGTTCCTCCAGCGGGTCGTCCGCTTCCTGGCCGCCGACGCCGGCATCACCCAGTTCCTCGATCTGGGTTCGGGCATTCCCACCGTCGGCAACGTGCACGAGGTGGCCCAGGCCGTCGATCCCGGCAACCGCGTCGTCTACGTCGACCACGAGCCCGTCGCCGTCGCCCAGTCGCAGCGCCTGCTGGCCGGAAACCCTTACGCCGCCGTGATCCACGCCGACGTCCGTGACCATGACTCCATCTTGAGTCACCCGGAAACCCTGCGGCTGTTGGACTTCTCCCAGCCCCTCGCCGTGCTGATGCTCCAGGTGCTGCCTTTCATCCGCGACTCCGACGATCCCGGCCGGGTGGTCGCCTCGTACCGCGACGCTTGCGTGTCCGGCAGTTACCTTGCCCTGGCGCACAGTTTGTCCTTCGACTACTGGCCCGGAGCCGTCGCCGAGGCCGTCGACATGTACACCAGGAGCACCCATCCCCTGAACCTGCGCAGCCCCGACCAGGTCGCCGCGTTCTTCGCCGGCTACGACGTGGTCGATCCCGGCGTGGTCTTCACCGCCGTGTGGCGCCCCGAGAAGCCCGTCTCCGACGACGAGGCCGTCGGCAGCCGCGCCGTCGCGGGCCTGGGCCTACTGCACTGAGGCCAGATCACCCGACCCAGTTGTGAATCCGTGACGCCACACGATCCGGCGCCTCGATCTGCGGCAGGTGTCCCAACCCGGGCAGCACGTCGACCGTCCACTGTGGAAGCCGTCGTGCCGCCTCACGCGCGGATCCCACCGACACGAGGCGGTCCTGCTCGCCGTGGATCAACAGCACGGGGGCGACGATGTCGCCGAGGGCGGCCCACGCGGCCCGGCGGGCGTTGTTGATGTCCAGGAGGGTGCGGGCCGAGGCGAGGAAGGCGTCGTCGATGCCGGGGAGGCTTTCGCGGTGCTCGATGAGCTCGACCAAGGCGACGATGAGGCTCTCCGGCACGCGTGAAGGGTCGACGCAACAACGGTCGTAAGCCTCGCGGACCTGCTGCCGAGCGGTGCGGGTGCGGCGGCGGAGGGCGAGGATGGGGCGGCCCAGGGGCAGCGCGAGGCGGCCGAAGATCATGGCGGCGGCGACGTCCGGGCGGGAGCGCGGGACAAGGGGCAGCGCGGGGTCGACGAGGACGAGCCGGGCCACGGTCTCGGGGTGCTGGGCGGCCTGGCGGGCGGCGATCAGACCGCCCATGGAGTTGCCGACGAGCACCACGGGACGGTCGGCGAGGGTGCGGATGAAGCGGTCGATCAGGTCGGTGTTGGCGGCGATGGTGGACCTGCGGTGGTCCGGGGCCGTCAGGCCGTGACCGAGCAGATCCGGCGCCAGGACGCGAAAGCGGCCGGTCATTCTGGGCGCGAGCAGGCTGAAATCCAGGTGCGAGCCGCCCAGCCCGTGCACCATCACCATTGGCACACCGTCGGCCGGCCCGCCGAAGTCCACATAGTGGACGGGGCCGTCGATGTCCGCGTACCGGCCCGTCCCGCCCCATCTGGCCAGCGACGACGTCATGAGCCCAGGATACGGCCGGTCGCGGGGTGGTCGAGGGAGAGCGCTCCCACATTCCGTCGGTCGGCGGGTTCCGGTGAATCGATCACGCCGATAGCCTGCGACCGTTCGGCGAATCCTTGCGAGATCGGTGGTCGGAGATGACCCGAAAACTCCTGTGCCTGACGGTGTCCTGCCTGGCCGCGCTGCTGTTCGCGCCGGTGGCCACGGCAACACCGCAGGCGGCGGCGGTGCGGCTGGTGCCTGAGCCCTCCTCGGTGGTGACGCTGCCGGGCCAGGTGTTCACGCTGAAGTCGACGGCCCACATCGTGGCCCCGGCGGGCGCGGCGGCGACGGGGCAGTACCTGGCCGGCCTGCTGCGGCCGGCGACGGGATTCCGGCTGCCGGTGACGACCATCAGTTTGCCGGGAGACATCGGCCTGCCGGGCGACATCCGGCTGACTCTGGGCGGCCCGTCGAGCCTCGGCAGCGAGGGCTACCGGCTCACGGTGACGCCGGTGGGCGTCGAGGTGTCGGCCAACGCGAGCGCGGGCCTGTTCTACGGCGTGCAGACGCTGAGGCAGCTGCTGCCGGCCAAGGTGGAGGCCAAGACCGTCCAGAGTGGACCGTGGACGGTCGCCGGGGTGACGGTCAGGGACACGCCCCGGTACGCCTGGCGCGGCGCGATGCTCGACGTGGCAAGGCACTTCTTCCCGGTGCCGCAGGTCGAGCAGTACATCGACCTGATGTCCCTGTACAAGATGAACACGCTGCACCTGCACCTGAGCGACAACGACGGCTGGCGCATCGACATCAAGTCCTGGCCGCGGCTGGCCCGCTACGGCGGCAGCACGGACGCCTCGCGCGGACCGGGGGGCTTCTACACGCAGGACGACTACAGCGAGATCGTCCGCTACGCGGCCAGCCGACACGTCACCATCGTGCCGGAGATCGACACGCCGGGGCACGTGACGGCGGCGCTGGCCTCGTACGCGCCGCTGAACTGCGACGGCGTCGCGCCGCCGCTGCTCAACCCCGGCTGGAGCTCGCTGTGCGTGCCGCTGGAGATCACCTACAAGTGGCTCGACGACGTGATCGGCGAACTGGCGGCGATCACGCCCGGCGACTACATCGACATCGGCGGCGACGAGGCCGTGAACACCAGCGCGGCCGACTACAAGCACTTCGTGAACCGGCTGCAGGCGATCGTCACCGCGCACGGCAAGAAGCTGATGGGTTGGCACCAGGTCGAGGCGGGCGACCTCGCCGGATCCGCGCTCGCCGACTACTGGGGGACGGCCGGATCGACCGACGACGAGGCGCTGGCCAAGGTCGCGCAGGCGCGGGGCAACAAGCTGGTGCTCTCGCCGGCCGACAAGGTCTACCTGGACATGAAGTACGACGCCAACACGCCCATCGGCCAGGACTGGGCCGGCTACAGCAGCGTGCAGGACTCCTACGACTGGGATCCGGCGACCTTCGTGCCCGGCGTCGCCGACGACGTCGCCGGCGTGGAGGCGCCGCTGTGGACCGACGTGTTCCCGACCTGGGACGACGTGCAGTTCATGGCCTTCCCGCGGCTGCCCGGCGTGGCGGAGATCGGGTGGTCGGCCCAGCGGACGCACTCCTGGGACGCCTACCGCACCAGGCTGGCGGCGCAAGGGCCGCGGTGGGACGTCATGGGCGTCAAGTACTTCCGGTCACCCGACGTCCCCTGGTGACGTCGAGCGGTGGGGCGGCTCGGTCGCCCCACCGCCCCGGTGGTCAGGCGCTGAACGGCGCCCAGTGCTGCAGCCGGGCGTCGACCTCGGTGTGTCGTCCGATCCGGCGACCGAGGTCGGCATACTCCATGGCCACGCTCACGCGCTGGTTCGCGAGCGCCACGGCCGCCGGGTGATGGCGCAGCCGCGTGTGGAAGCCGAGCAGCGGCGTGCCGCGCCAGCAGTCGAGGCTCGCCTTGTACAGCTCGTACGCCCGCGCCAAGTCGCCCATGCCGCGGGTGGCCCGGGCGTGGGCGGCGAGGGCCTTGAACTCCAACACGTCGAGCTGGTCGCGAGCGACCGTGAGCAGGTAGCCGTCGCCCTTGCCGACTGACGACAGCCACGGCGTCTGGCCGAGCATGCGCCGCACGGCGTCGGCGTGCCCGCGCAGCAGCCGGAGGTACGAGGCCGGTGGCGCGTCACCCCACAGCGTGTGGACCACCTCGTCCCGGCCGACTTGCTGGTTGGGCTGGAGCGCCATGACCGCCAGCAGCGCCGCGGCCTTGGGCCGGAGCAGGCCCAGTTCGCGGTGGCGGCCCCGCACGGTCAGCGCGCCGAGCACGCCGATCCGCACGGTCTCGGTGGCCGGCGCCGGGGCGCCGTCCAGCACCTGTTGGATCTGCTGCCGCGACGCCATGCGCGGCGTGTCGATCTTGCCGTTCTCCCAGTAACGCAGCGCCCGCACGCTGACCCCCGCCCGCACCGCGAGCTCCCGCTGCGTCAATCCGGCCGTCTGTCGACGCCGCCGCAGCGATCTGCCGAACTGCCCATCGTCCACGATCCGCTCCCCACCTCGGTCCGACGAGGCAAGGAGTAGTCGCCGGCGGCAAGTTCGGTGTCGGCGACGACACGCTGAACGACAAACGCCGAACACTCGCGGAACAAGCCCGACACCGGCAGGGTTGGCCTGAGCAGGTCGGTTGTCGGAAGGGACGAACGTCGATGTCGAACACTTATCGGGCCGTCGAGTACCGCGAGCACGGCGATTCCTCGGTTCTCACGCTGGGGGAGCGCCCGGTTCCGGAGCCGGGCCGAGGGCAGGTTCGGCTGGCGGTGCGGGCCGCCGGGGTTAACCCGTTCGACTGGAAAGTGCGGCGGGGCCTGTTCGGGCCGTCGATGCCGGGCTCGTTCCCGGCCGTCCCGGGATCAGACGTCGCGGGCGTGGTCGAGGCGGTCGGGCCCGGGGTGACGGCGTTCGCAGTGGGCGACGAGGTGCTGGGCGCCGCGTCCGGCTCGTACGCGGAGGTGGCGCTGGCCTCGGCCGACAACCTGGTGGCCAAGCCGGCCGGGCTGTCCTGGGCCGAGGCGGCCGCGCTGAACACCGGCGTGACCACCGCCTACCGGGCGTTGGCGCTGCTCAAGCTGGAGCCGGGGGAGACGCTGTTGATCGACGGCGCGGCCGGCACCGTCGGCACCGTCGCCGCCCAGATCGCCGTGGCCCGTGGCGTGACGGTGATCGGGACCGCGAGCGAGCGCAACCACCAGTACCTGCGGTCGCTGGGCGTCAAGCCCGTGCTCTACGGGGACGGGCTGATGGACCGGGTGGACGCCCTCGGCCAGGTCGACGCCGCGCTCGACGCGTCGGGGCGGGGCGGGCTGCCGGCGCTGATCGAGCTGACCGGCGGCCCCGAGCGGGTGATCACCATCGCCGACAACAACGCCGGCGACTTCGGCGTGCACTTCACCACGGGCAGCCCGGACGAGCAGGTGCCGGGCGCGCTGGCCGAGGGCGTGGCCCTGGCCGCGGAGGGCAAGCTGAAGCTGTCGGTGGCGACGTATCCGCTGGAGGAGGCGGCCGAGGCGCAGGACGAGAGCGAAGAGGGACACGTCCGCGGCAAGCTCGTGCTGCTGGTCTGAACTGTCTGACCGAGCCGAGTGGTGAGACACTCGGCTTATGATCAGTTCGCGTCAGCTGGAGTACTTCCAGGCGGTGGCCCGGGAACTGCACTTCACCCGGGCCGCCGAGGCGCTGCGGATCGCCCAGCCGGCGCTGTCGCAGCAGATCCGCAAGCTGGAGCGGCAGCTGGGCCTGGAGCTGTTCGACCGCAACAACCACAAGGTCGCGCTGACGCCGGCCGGCGAGGCGCTGCTGGCGCACACCGAGCGCGTGCTGTCCGACCTGGTCGCAGTCGAGCAGGAGATGCTGGGCTGGGCCGGCGGCGTGCGGGGACGCATCCGCCTGGGCATGGCCCGCGGGCTGACGGCCCGGCTGGCCCGGGTGTTCGCGGCGTTCTCGGCCACGTACCCGGCGGTGGAGATCGAGCTCCAGGAGCAGAACACCAACGAGATGCTGGCCGGGCTGCACGCCGGCCGGCTGGACGTGGTGACGCTGGCGGCCCCGCCGCCGCCCGGCGACCGGACCCTGATGTCGCATCCGCTCGGCGCGGAGCCGCTGGTGTTGATCACCGGCGTGATGACGCCGCTGGCCCGGCGGCAGCGGATG
Organism: Kutzneria sp. NPDC051319; assembly: GCF_040682195.1. Lineage (NCBI taxonomy): Bacteria > Bacillati > Actinomycetota > Actinomycetes > Pseudonocardiales > Pseudonocardiaceae > Kutzneria > Kutzneria sp. NPDC051319. The sequence continues at coordinate 59,132 of NZ_JBFBAM010000018.1, forward strand.
AAGGTCGGCGAGCTCGACGGCGTCGACCTGATCAAGTATCCGCCGGGCTCGGCGGTCGGGGAGATCATCGCCGGCGCGCTGGCCGCGGCCGGGGCGGAGCCTCGTGTGCGGTTCGAGACCCGCGACTACACCACGGCCCGTGCCCTGGTGAACGTCGGGCTGGCGGCGGCGATCATGCCGGATTCGGTGGCCCGGACCATCGGGCCGCCGGTGCAGGTGGTGGAGCTGACCCCGGAGCCGGTGTGGACGCCGTCGCTGGCCTGGTCGGGCGCGCGCCGTCCGGCGCCGGCGCTGGCCACGTTGATCGACTTCATGGTCGGGCACCCCGACCTGACGCTCGACGGTGATATCTACGACGACTGACCATCAGCTTTTTCAGGTCTTGGACATATGACGATCAACGGACGATCGTTGCCGTCATGACCGTCACCTCGCTGGCCGACGCACGTGTGCTCGGCCTGGCCAAACGGATGTCGCTCGACACCGGCTTCCCCCGCCAGCTCGAGACCGTGACGATGGTCGACGCCCATCCGCCGGCCCAGCTGCACCGCGTTCGACTGGCCGACCACGAGTCCGTGGTGGCGCAGCGCGGCGACACCGGGCCGGCCGTCCTGCTCGTGCACGCGCTCGGCCTCGACCGGCAGATGTGGGAGCCGGTCATGGACGCCCTCGCCGTCGGCCGTCGCGTGTTCGCCTACGACGTGCGGGGACACGGCTCGGCCACGGGGTCGCCGAGTCCCTACACGATGGCCGACACCGCCCGGGATCTGATCGGCGTGCTGGACGCGATCGGCGTCGAGCGGGCCCACGTCGTCGGCCTCTCCTTCGGCGGCGGCATCGCCCAGACGGCGGCGGTGCTCGCGCCGGAGCGGTTCGCGTCGCTGGCGCTGCTGGCGACCACGGACTTCCCGTTCGACGCCTTCGAGGGGCGGGCGTCGTCCGGCGAGAACGACGGCATGGCGGCCCAGGTCGCGCCGTCGCTCACGCGGTGGTTCACCGCGGATGCCCTCGCCGTCAACGGCGAGAGCGTGCAGTACGCCCGGGAACGCGTGCTCGGCGGCAACACCACCGACTGGGCGGCCGCCTGGCGCGCGTTCAAAAGCCTTGACGTGCAAGGGAAGTTGGCGTCCCTGGGGGTGCCGACGCTCGTGCTCGCCGGCGAGGCCGACGTCTCGACGACCCCGGAGATCATGCGGGGCATCGCGGAGCGGATCCCCGGCTCGCACTTCCGGGTCCTGCCCGGCACGCCGCACATGCAGCCGCTGGAGCAGCCCGGCCTGGTCGCCGCGGCCCTCGCGGAGTTCTGGAGATGAGGGCGGCCTGGTATGACCGCGTCGGCGCCGCCGATGACGTGCTCGTCGTGGGAGAACTTCCCGATCCCGAGCCGGGGATCGGCGAGGTGCGGGTCCGGCTGCACGCCACCGGCGTCAACCCGGTCGACGTGAAGCGGAGAGCCGGGTCAGGCGGCCGGGCTATGACCAGCGCCCGGGTGATACCCGGGGACGATGGCGCCGGCGTGATCGACCGGATCGGGCCGCGGGTCCCGTATTCACGGCTCGGGGCCCGGGTCTGGCTGCACTGCGCCGGCCAGGGCCGTCCGTTCGGGACGTCGGCCGAGTACGTGGTCGTGCCGTCGGACCGGGCGGTCGCCCTGCCCGACTCGACCTCGTTCGAGGACGGGGCCTGCCTGGGCGTGCCGGCTTTGACGGCGCATCGCGCAGTCTTCGTCGACGGGCCGGTGGCGGGCAAGACCATGCTCATCACCGGCGGGGCCGGCGCGGTCGCCCACTACGCGATCGAGCTGGCAAAGCACGGCGGTGCAACGGTGTTGGCCACCGCCAGCACCCCGGAGAAGCAGAAGGCGGCGCTGGCCGCCGGCGCCGACCACGTCGTCGACTACCGGTCCGAGGACGCCGCGGCCGAGATCCTGGCCCTGTCCGGCGGGGGCGTGCAGCGGGTGGTGGATGTCGCGTTCGGGGCCAATCTCCCGTTGACGTCGGCGGTGATCGCGACGAACGGGACGATCGTCGCCTACGGATCCGACGCGGTGACCGAGCCGGCGCTCCCGTTCTACCCGTTGATGCGCCGAAACGTCACAATTCGCGCCGTGCAGGTCTTCACCATGCCCGCGCCGGCCTTGTCGGCCGCCGCCGAGCACGTGAACCGGATGCTGACCGACGCCGTGCTCACGCATCCGATCGCCGCCCGGTTCCCGCTCACCGGGATCGCCGCCGCGCACCGGTTGGTGGAAAGCGGGGAAGCGGTCGGCAAGGTCCTCCTCTGCCAGCGGTAGGTTGAACGCACAACGTTTTCGCCGATCCGCGAGTGGAGTGACAGCACATGCGCAAGGGCATGGTGGACGTGCCGACCGAGGACGGCGTCGCCGATTCCTACCTGGTGGTGCCGGACGGCGGCGGCCCCGGGGTCCTGCTGTTCATGGACGCCTTCGGGCTGCGGCCCCGGATCGAGGAGATGGCCGACGCCATCGCCGCCCGTGGATACGCCGTGCTCGCCCCCAACCTGCTGCACCGCGGCGGCCGGGCGCCCCTGTTCGACCTGTCGGACCTGGCCGACCCCGACAAGCGCGGCGCCCTGTTCGGCCAGATCATGCCGCTGATCGCCGCCCTCACGCCGGACGTGATCAGCAGCGACGCCACCAGGTACCTCGACTTCCTGGCCGCGCAGGACGGCGTCGAGGCCGGTCCCGTCGTGATCACCGGCTACTGCATGGGCGGCACCAACGCCCTGCGAGTGATCGAGGCCCTGCCCGACCGGGTCAAGGCCATCGCCTCCTTCCACGGCGGCCGCTTGGCCACCGACCAACCCGACAGCCCGCACCTGGCCGTCGGCAACATCACCGGCGAGGTCTACTTCGGACACGCCGACCACGACCACTCCATGGACGCCGACCAGATCAAGGTGCTGGAGGCCGCCCTCGACGAGGCCGGCGTCACCTACACGTCCGAGGTCTACGAGGGCGCCGAGCACGGCTTCACCATGACCGACACCGCCGCCTACAACGCGGCCGGCGAGCAGCGCCACTGGGAGAACCTGTTCGCGCTGCTGGAGCGCACCCGTTGAGCTGATCAGCGGTGGATCTCGCCGTGCAGGTGCGCGGCGAGATCCACCACGGTCGGCCGGTCGAACAGCAGGGTGGCGGGCAGGTCGAGACCGGTCAGCGCGGCCAGGCGGCCGCGGATCTCGACCACGGTGAGGGAGTCGAAGCCGAGGTCGGGAAAGGGCTTGTCGTCGGGGATCCGGTCGGGGTCGGGGTGGCCGAGGACGGCGGCGAGTTCCTGGCGTAGCAAGGCTTTGAGCTCGTCCTCGGACGGGCGTCGCGGCCAGCGAGCGGCGGTCGTGGGGCGGCGTCCGGCGAGGGCGGGAAGATCGGCGGCGCCGTCGAAGCGGACGGGGACGAGCACGGGCTCGTCGGAGCCGAGGGCGGCGTCGAAGAGGGCGAGCCCCTGTTCGGCGGTGAGCCCGGCGATGCCGGCGGCGGCGATGCGGCGGCGGGCGAGGTCGGAGATCTGGTTGCCGAGGCCGGCGTCCCAGAGGCCCCAGGCCAGGGAGATCGCGGGCAGGCCGAGGGCATGGCGGTGGTGGGCGAGCGCGTCGAGGTAGCGATTGGCGGCGGCGTAGTTGGCCTGCCCGGCCTTGCCGAAGACGCCGGCGACCGAGGAGAACAGCACGAAGGCGGAGAGCGGCAGGTGCTTGGTGGCCTCGTGTAGAACCCATGCGCCGTCCGCTTTCGGGCGCAGGACAGTGTCCATTCGGGACGGTGTCTGGGCGGCGAGGACGCCGTCGTCGAGCACGGCGGCGGAGTGGATCACGGCGGTCAGCGGGGGATCGCACTGCCGGATCAGGTCGTCGACGAAGGCACCGTCGGCGATGTCGCCGGCGACGATCTTGGCGTCGAGGTCGACGGGGCCGGGGTTTCGGCTGGTCAGCACCAGATGCTTGACGCCGTGCTCGGCCACGAGATGCCGTGCGATGAGGATGCCGATCGCGCCGGCTCCGCCGGTGATCAGGACCGTGCCGGCGGGGTCGATGGGGCGTTTCGTCGAGGGGACCGCTCGGGTGACGCGAAGGGCGTGGGGGACGCCGTCGCGCACGGACAGTTGTGGTTCGAGGCTGCCGCCGACGAGGCCGGGGACGCGGTCGAGCGGGAAGTCCGGGTCCAGGTCGACGACGATGATCCGCTCGGGGTGCTCGGCCGCGGCGGAGACTCCGACTCCGTAGGCCGCCGCGGCGGCGAGATCGGGATCGGAACCAGTGGCGTTTCTCGTGACGAGCACGAGCTTCTCGCCGGTGTGCTGCCAGTCGTGCAGCTCTGCCAACGCCTTCGTGGTAGTCGATCTCAGGTCGCCGGCAGGAATCTCGACCACCTTGGCGTCGCCGGGTGTCCGCGGCACCTCGGTCCAGTGTGGACGGTAGAGCATGGACTGAGGTGCGGGGAGCGGCCGCGTGAGCATGGACGCCACGGCCGCGATCGGCTCACCGGCTTCGTCGTGGAGCTCCGCACGGATGCTGTCGGGACCGGATCTCACCAGGCTGACCCGGGCCCGACTGCTGGTCGCATAACGGTCTATGCCGGTCCAGAGGAACGGAACCCTGGGCGCGGCCGGGCCTTCGGCGAGGGCCATCGCGTGCACGGCGGCGTCGAGCACGACGGGGAAGGCGTCGGCCTCGACCTCGGCGAAGATCTCGTCGCCGCGTCGCCAGAGTCTTGTCACCGCTTGAAAGGCCGGGCCGTAGCCGAGCAGGTCGTAGGCGATGTCGATCTCGGCGGCGCCGACGGGCGGCCATTCGTGCTGCCGGGAGGCCGGTTCCGGGCGTTTGAGGCGGCCCGAGGCGTGGCGGATCCACTCGGTGTCGGCCAGGGCGTAGATGTCGATGCGCCGTTCGTCGATGACCACCTGGAGCTGGATCTCGTCCCGCACGGGCAGCGGCCGCTCGATGGCGAGCTCCTCGACGGCTTGGCCGGCCTGGAGCGCGATCTCGACGAACATCGTGGCTGGGACGATGTTTTCGCCGCCGACGACGTGATCGGCGAGCCAGGGGTGAGTGCGCAGGCCGATCGCGCCGCCGTGCACGATTCGCGGCGAGTCCGGGGCCTTCATGGCGGGGCCGAGCAGGGCCGTGGTTGTGGCGGGCGGTCGTGGGTCCAGCCAGTAGCGGGTGCGCTGGAACGGATAGGTGGGCAGGTCCGTGAGACGCGCACCGCTGCCGCGGAAGACCGCGCGCCAGTCGACGGCGATGCCGGCGGTGTGCAGTGCGCCGAGGGCGTTGAGGAGGCCGGCACCGGAGTGGGTGGTCGAGATCGCCGGGGTGGTGGCGCGGCTGAGCACGGCGTCCGGGCCGACTTCGAGGAAGATGGAGGTATCAGGGCTCAGGGTGGCCAGGGCGTCGGCGAAACGGACGGTGTGACGGGCGTGGCGTACCCAGTGATCGGCGTCGATGATCTCCATCGCACGGCCGGTGAGAGTGGAGATCAGCCGGATCTCCGGCCGGTTGTAGGTCAGTTTCTCCGCTACAGCACGGAATTCCTCCAACATCGGTTCGATGAGTCGGGAGTGGAAGGCATGGCTGACCGGGAGCCGGGTGCTGCGCCGGCAGGTGTCGGCGACGGCCCGCACCGCCGCTTCGCCACCGGACAGCACCAACGACCTCGGGCCGTTGATCGCGGCGATGGACACCTGGCCGTCCAGCAGCGGGGCGATGTCCGCCTCGGTCGCGTCGACGGCGATCATCACGCCGCCCGGCGGCAGCGCCGCCATCAACCGGCCGCGGGCCGTCACCAACGTCATCGCGTCGTCGAGCGAGAGCACGCCCGCTATGTGAGCCGCGGCGATCTCGCCGATGGAATGACCGACGAGGAAGTCCGGGCGCACGCCCCAGGACTCCAGCAGCCGCGCCATCGCCACCTCGAACGCGAACAGCGCGGCCTGTGCGTTGTCGGTGCGGTCCAGCAGATCCCCGCTGAACGCCGCCTCGCGCACCTCGGGGGCACACGTCTCGTCGAAGGACTTCTGGAAAACCGGGAACAGCCGCGACAGTTCTCGGCCCATGCCCGCCCGTTGAGCGCCCTGGCCGCTGAACATGAAGGCAACCTTCGCCCCGGCGCGCACGGTCTGCCCGCCGGTTCGACCCGCGGCTACGGCCCTCAGCGCCGCGATGTCGGCGGCCATCGCCCGATGCGGCAACGCGGTGCGGGTGGCGAGCGTGTAGGCGGTGTCGATGTCATCGGGGGCGTCGAGAAGGCCGGCCGCGACGGCTGGCAACGCGTTCTCGTCGGCCGAGCTGAGCAGCCAGGGAGCCGGCGGGAACTCGGTGCGGGGCGGGATCTCGGCCGCCGGCGCCTCTTCGATGATCACGTGGGCGTTGGTGCCGCCGATGCCGAACGAGGACACGCCGGCCCTCCGGATCCGACGGCCGGCGGGCCACGGCTGCGGCTCGGCCAACAGGGACACCTGGCCGGCGGACCAATCGACCCGTGGGCTCGGGTCGTCGGCGAACAGCGACGGCGGAAGCTGCTGGTGGCGCAGGGCCTCCACCATCTTGATCACGCCGGCGACACCGGCCGCGGCCTGGGTGTGGCCGAGGTTGGACTTCACGGAGCCGAGCCACAGCGGGCGGTCCCGGCGCTGTCCGTAGGTGGCGATCAGTGCCTCGGCCTCGATCGGATCACCCAGCGGCGTGGCGGTGCCGTGGCCGTCCACGGCATCGATGTCCACGGTGGACAGTCCGCCGTCGGCGAGGGCCGAGTGGATCACGGCACGCTGGGCCCGGCCGCTCGGCGCCGTCAGGCCGTTCGATGCCCCGTCGGAGTTCACGGCCGAACCTCGCAGCAGCGCCAGCACCGGGTGACCGTTGCGCCGGGCGTCCGAAAGGCGTTCAAGCAGAACGATTCCGACGCCCTCGGACCATGCGGTGCCGTCGGCGCCCGCCGCATAGGAGCGGCAGCGACCATCGGGGGACAGACCACGTTGGCGGCTGAACGCCAGGAACGTGCGGGGCGTCGCCATCACCGTCGCGCCGCCGGCAACCGCGAGCGAGCACTCGCCGGAACGCAGCGCCCGGGCCGCCCAGTGCAGTGCCACCAGCGAAGACGAGCATGCGGTGTCGACGGTGACCGCCGGCCCGTGGAAGTCGAAAGTGTAGGAGATCCGACCCGAGGCGACCGCGTGCGACGAGCCGATGCCCAGCCGCGCTTCGAGTTCGTGCGACTCGAACCGGCTCGCGTAGTCCTCGTTCATCACGCCGACGAACACACCCGTGTCGCTGCCGCGCAGCTGCGTGGTGTCGATGCCGGCGCGCTCGAACAGCTCCCACGACGTCTCCAACAGCAGCCGCTGCTGGGGATCGGTGGCGAGCGCCTCGCGTGGCGAGATCCGGAACATGTCGGCGTCGAAATCGGCGGCGTCGTGGAGGAAACCGCCGCGCTGGGTGGTGGAACCGCCGATGTGGTCCGGATCCGGGTCGTAGAGGGCGGTGAGATCCCAGCCGCGGTCGGTGGGGAAGTCGCCGGTGGCGTCGACACCGTCGGCCACCAGCCGCCACAGATCCCCCGGCGACCGGACGCCGCCCGGATAGCGGCATGCCATCGCCACGATGGCGATCGGCTCGTCGTCGACCGGTTGTGTTCGGACGGGTTCCGGCGTCACCCGGCCCGCCCGGAGCCGTTCGACCTCGGCGATCACCCCGCCCGGCGTCGGAAAGTCGTACACGAGCGAATGGGGCAGCGTGACCCCGGTGATCGCGGCGACCCGGTGTCGCAATTGGACACTGGCGATCGACGTCAGCCCGAGATCGGTGAACGTCCGGTCGCGCCACCGGTCGCCGCCGTCGTGGCCGCACAGCGCCACGACCTCGGCCCGCACCGCCGCGACCAGGTCCGATGTCGTTGCGGTGGAGGAGGATCTGGCGGTGAACTTGCGGCGCAAAGGTTTGCCCGAGGCCGTGCGGGGAATCTCGTCGGCGAGCTCGAACGCTACCGGCACCTTGTGCAGCGACAGTCGACGCAGGCAGAACTGCCGCAGCTCCTCGGCGTCGAAGGCGCCGTGGGCCGGCACGATGTGCGCGACCGGAACCTGGCCGACCATGTCGTCGGCCCGGCCGACCACCAGCGCGTCCAGCACCGACGGCGACTCCAGCAGCACCGCCTCGATCTCCAGCGGGTGCACGTTCTGCCCACCGTTGATGATCACGTCGTCGATCCGGCCCTCGACCGTCAGCTTCCCGTCTTCCGACCGGCCGGCGTCGCCGGTGCGATACCAACCGTCTACAATGGAGTCCGTCGGGCGGCCGTGGTAGCCGAGCATCAGGCCGGGGCTGCGCACCTGGATCTCGCCGCCGACGATCCGGACGTCCACGCCGGGCAACGGAGACAGCGCGTCCTCGCCCGGACGCTGCACGGCGATCTTGCCGCCGGTCTCCGTGCTGCCGTAGCCGTCCAGCAGCGGCGCGCCGAACAACTCTTGTGCGGCAGCGCGTGCGGCCGGCGTGCAGGATGCCCCGGTGGTCAGGCACAGCCGCGGCGACCCGGCGCCCCGGAACTGGAGATATGTCGTGGGCACGCCGGCCAGCACGCAGCCGGGGTGGTGAGCGAGAACCTGTTCCAGGTCGCCGTCGACGATCCTGGTGTGGGCGCCGACCGTGATCGAACCGACGACGGCGAGCGAGAGCCCGTAGGCGTGATGCAGTGGCAGCGGCCAGACGATGGTGTCCTGTTCGGACAGACCGAACGTCGGGGCGTAGCAGGCCGCGGTCGACCACAACATCGCTCGCTGCGTGGTCAGCACGCCTTTGGGACGACCGGTCGTGCCGGACGTGTAGAGCAGCCACGACGGGTCGTCCAGGGCCGGCTCCTCGCGTGGCTCGCGCCAGGCCGGGCCGTCCTCGACGATCACCGTGCGCAAGTCCAGGCCCCGCACCAGATGTGCGTTCCGGGCCTCGGTGACGATCAACGTCGCCCCGGAATCCCGTGCTATGTGTGCGAGTTCGTCTTCCGTCGCGCGCACGCTCACCGGGACCGCGATCGCCGCCGCCCGCAGCGTCGCCAGCAGGTGTTCGACGAATTCGACGCGGTTCCCGATGTGGATCAGGACCCGGTCGCCGCGGTCGACATCGAGGCACCCGGTGCCACGCAGTTGGCCGTAGGTGACGGTGCGGCGGCCGTCGCTGTACGCCGGCCGATCGGCATCATGGCTGCTCAGAGACGTCAACAGCGGCCTGAGCAGGTCTTCCCGAATCTCGCTCCCCACCACACAGGTCTACCCGATGACCGCCGCCAAGTCGCGGCGTTTCAAGGGATTCCCCGCGCACTGGTGTGCTGGGGACGAACGGATTGCCCGCGTGCGCCTATCTTTTGCCGGTCCGACCAAACCCAGCACCCGTGGAGTGCTCAAGTGGAGTCCCGGTCGCGCTCCCGCGCGGCGTTCGACGATCACGCCCCTCGCGCGCATCCTCGACCAACGCGGTAGCCCAAACCTGCTCGTAGGGAGAGGCAGTCATGACCGCTCTGGCCAACACCGGTTCCGAGGCACAACTGTTCGCCGGCGACCACATCGTCGTCGGCGAGAGCGCCGACGCGTTGATCATGCGCGCCGGCTTCGCGGCCGAGGTGAACGGCATTCTGACCCGCTGCCTGCTGCGGGCCCCGATCATCCTGTCGATCGGGCGGCAGCGTGAGTGGATCTTCATCACGCAGGCGAGGACCCAGCTGCGCACGGCCACCTGGGCCGACCTGGTGCGGATCCAGGTCGGCTACCTGCCCGTCGGCACCGTGGTGCCGCTGCCCGGCGACTCGGCGGAGCGCCGATGGTTGCAGCGGCCCGTGTTCGGGGAGTGCGCGCCGCCGTGGAGCGCCGTCGTCTCCGCCGCCCGGTCGGCCTCGTCAGTGTGCGGTTCGTGGTGAGTACAGCTCCGTGAGCAGGGCGATCGCCGCGTGCGTGGCGGGATGCGGGTCGTGGCGGCGCCAGATCAGGTGCACCGGGACCGGCGGCGCGTCACGCACGCGGCGGTAGACGATCCCGTCCCGGCGGTACTGGGTGACCGTGGCCTGCGGCGTGATGCCGACGCAGCGCCCGGCCGCGATAGCCGCCAGCCAGTCGTCCACGTCGTTGGTCGGCACCAGCTTCGGCTGCTTGTCCGGCGGCCACAGGTCGGCGGTGGTGGTGCCGGTGCGGCGGTCGATCATCAGCACGCGTTCGGCGATCTCGGCCAGGGTGATCGACCGCCGCTTGGCCCACGGGTCGTCGGCGGCCATCACGCAGTAGCGGGGTTCGCTGCCGACCTGCACGTGCGAATAGCGCTGGGTGTCGATCGGCGTGCGGACGACGGCCAGGTCGCACAGGCCCTCGGCCAGGCCGCCGGTCGTCGTGTTCGTGCGGACGAACAGCAGCTCCACGCCGGGATGGCGGACCGCCCAGCGGCGTTGGAACTCGGCGGTGTGCCGGCCGATCGCCGACCAGGCGTGGCCGATGCGCAGCCGGGTGTGGCCGGTCGTGGCCTCGCGGACCAGGTTGTCGGCCTCGGCCAGCAGCTGCCGGGCGCGGGCCAGCACCTGCACGCCCGCGGTCGTCGGCGTGATGGAGCGGCTGGTGCGGTGCAGCAGGCGCGCGCCGAGCACGTGTTCCAGCGCGGACAGCGTGCGGGACACCGCCGCCTGGGACACGCCCAGCTCGATCGCGGCGTCGGTGAACGTGCCGGTGTCCACGATCGCGACCAGGCAGCGGAGCTGACGCAGTTCGAGATCCATGCGTTTATCGTATAGATGGCGTGTCAGATGCATTTTGCGTATGCGTCGGCGCGGCGCAGGCTCCAGCCATGGCGACTGAACGGGTCGGGGGCATGGCGATGATGCTGGGCGGCGCGCTGTCCAGCCAGGTCGGGGCCGCGACGGCGGCGCTGGCGTTTCCCGTGATCGGGCCGGCCGGCGTGGTCGCGGTGCGGCAGTGGGTGGCCGGTGCCGTGCTGCTGGCCGCCGGCCGTCCGCGATTACGGTCCTTCACCGCCTATGAGTGGCGGCCCGTGCTGGCGTTGGCGCTCGTGTTCGCCACGATGAACCTCTCCCTGTACACCGCGATCGACCGCATCGGCCTCGGTCTCGCGGTGACGCTGGAGTTCCTCGGTCCAGTGGCCATCGCGCTGGCCGGCTCGCGTCGTCTGGTCGACGTGGGGTGCGCCTTGGTGGCGGCCCCCGCGGCCGTGGTGCTCGCTCGCCCCCAGGCCAGCACCGACTACCTCGGCATCGGGCTGGCGTTGCTCGCCGCCGCCTGCTGGGCGTGCTACATCCTGTTGAACCGCACCGTCGGCCAGCGCCTGCCCGGCGCCCAGGGATCCGCCGCCGCGGCCCTCGTGTCGGCCATCGTGTACGTGCCCATCGGCGTGGTGGTTCTCTTTCTGCACCCGCCGACCGCCTACTCGGTGGGCGAGGCCCTGACCGCCGGCGTGCTGTCGTCGGCCATTCCCTTCCTGGTCGACCTGTTCGCCCTGCGCCGCGTGCCCACCCAGTTCTTTGGCCTGTTCATGAGCGTCAATCCCGTGCTGGCCGCCCTCGTCGGCTTCGTCGTGCTCGGGCAGCGGCTCGCGTGGCTCGACTGGACGGCCATCGCCGTCATCGCCGGGGCCATGGTCGTCGCTAGTCTGGGGCCATGGGCGTTCGGCACACGATCACGGACTCGCCCGTCGGACCTCTGACCCTCGTCGCCGACGGCGCCGCCCTCATCGGCCTCTACTTCGACGGCCACAGCCGCACTCCCCGGATCCCTTTGGGACCCTCGGACTCCAGCGGCTTCTCCGGGGCGATCACCCAGCTCCGCGAGTACTTCGCCGGCGCCCGCACCACCTTCGACCTAGAGCTCGCCCCCCGCGGCTCCGCCTTCGAACTCGCCGTCTGGGACCAGCTCGTCAAGATCCCCCACGGCGAGACCCGCACCTACGGCCAACTCGCCCTCGCCCTCGGCGACCCCGCCGGCGCCCAGGCCGTCGGCAACGCCAACGGCTGGAACCCCATCAGCATCATCGTCCCCTGCCACCGCGTCGTCGGCTCCGGCGGCCGCCTCACCGGCTACGCCGGCGGCCTGTCCCGCAAGCGATTCCTGCTCTCCCTGGAGGAACCGCCCGCCGAGGACCTCGGCCGCCTGTTCTAACGCTGCCAGAAAGCGCCGGTGTGGGGGGAGACCTTGACCTTCGGCGGGGTGTTCCAGTCGGCGGCGAGGATCTCGCGGAGGGCGGCGCGGCGGCGTCGGGGGTCCATGCGGTCGAGGAACAGGACGCCGTCGAGGTGGTCGGTCTCGTGCTGGAGGCAGCGGGCGAGGTCGCCGGCACCGACTATTTGCAAAGGGTCGCCGTGCATGGTGTAGCCCTTGGCGACGACGTTGAGGCGGCGGACGGTGTCGAAGTAGAGGCCGGGGATGGACAGGCAGCCCTCGGGGCCGTCCTGCTCCTGCTCGTCGGGGAAGGCCAGGGTGGGGTTGACGAGGTGGCCGCGCGTGTCGCCCATGTCGAAGACGAAGACCCGGCGGCCGATGCCCAGCTGGGGAGCGGCGAGGCCGGTGCCGTGCTGGGCGTCGAGGGTGTGGTGGAGGTCCCGGACGAGCTTGCGGAGCTCGGCGTCGAAGTCGGTGACGGGGGCGGCGGGCTGGGTGAGCACGGGGTCGCCGAACAGGCGTACGGGCAGCACGGTCATAGCGGCGAGAGTAGGGCGGCGGCCCTGGGTTTGCAAAGGGTGTAGTGTTTGCAAATATGGAGAACCATCCGGTGCGGGAAGCGCTGCTGGAGCTGCTGCGCGAGCGAGCGGAGCTGACGTCGACGGACGCGGCGAGGGAGCTGGGCGGCAACACCGGGCTGTACTCGTTCCATCTGCGCAAGCTGGCCGAGCAGGGGTTGGTGGAGGACGTGCCGGGGACGACGGGGCGGGCCCGGCCGTGGCGGCTGGCCACCGGCCCGAAGCCGTCGCCGGAGCTGGGGGAGCTGAATCGGCGGCTGGAGGACGAGAGCTACCAGCGCTGGCGCGACAACCGGGCCCAGGCCCCGGCGGAGTGGCGCGACGACGAGGCCTTCAGCGAGGTCGTCTACCTGACGCCGGAGGAGATGGCGGCCATGGGGGACGCCATCCGCTCGGTGATCACCCTCTTCCGCCACCGCGAGACCCAACCGGCGGCCCGGCCCTCCGACGCGGCCCCGGTGGCCGTCGTCGCCCGCCTCTTCCCGATGCTCGACCTGGACTGACCGGACCTCACCCGTCAACCGTGCGGCCGTCGCGGCGAAGCATCATGGTGAGCACGCCGTGGTTGAGCTCGGTCACGGCCCGGACGGCCGGCTCACGGGCGATGGCCGGGTCCAGCTCCACCCAGGCGAATTCGGGCATGCGTGGACGGCAGGGGGCGGCCCGTGAGCTCCGCCACCAGGAATTGACGCAATCTGTTGCACTAGGCAATGGTTACTGTATGCAACATTCGGTGGCCAGGCTCGGGGACTTCCACGTCCGACCGTGGGTGCTGGTGATCACGGGGATCGCGCTGGTGGTGGGGGCTGCGGCGGCGGGGGCGGCGTACGTGCTGCTGAAGCTGATCGGCCTGATCACCAACGCGGTGTTCTACCAACGCCTGGCCACGGACCTGGTGGCGCCGGGGGGCGGTGCATCACCCCTGGTGGCTGGTGCTGACGGCGCCGGTGGCGGGCGGCCTGGTGATCGGGCTGATGGCCCGGTACGGCTCGGAGAAGATCCGCGGCCACGGCATGCCGGAGGCGATCGAGGCGATCCTGACCGGCGGCAGCCGGGTGGCGCCGCGGGTGGCGGTGCTCAAGCCGGTGTCGGCGGCGATCAGCATCGGCACGGGCGGGCCGTTCGGCGCGGAGGGCCCGATCATCATGACCGGCGGGGCGGTGGGCTCGATCCTGGCCCAGATGCTGAAACTGTCGGCGGACGAACGAAAGACGCTGCTGGTGGCGGGCGCGGCGGGCGGCATGGCGGCGACGTTCAACGCGCCGCTGGCCTCGATCCTGCTGGCGGTGGAGCTGCTGCTGTTCGAGTGGCGGCCCCGCAGCCTGATCCCGGTCGGCGCGGCGGTGGTGGTGAGCACGATCTGCCGAGGTGTCATGCTGGGCGCGGACCCGGTGTTCGCAGTGCCTGCGCCGTCGTCTGCACCGGGACCGGCGTTCGACGCGTTGGCGCTGGTCCCGGGCCTGACCGGCGGCCTGCTGGCGATCGGCGCGACGGCGCTGGTGTACTTCGCGGAGGACCTGTTCGCCCGCCTGCCGGTGCACTGGATGTGGTGGCCGGCCCTGGGCGGCCTGGTCATCGGCCTCGGCGGCCTGGTCGAGCCGAGGGCGCTGGGCGTCGGCTACGACGTGATCGACCAGCTGCTGACCGGCCACGCCACGCAGTCGCTGATCATCGGCATCCTGGTGGTGAAGACGGCGATCTGGTCGCTGTCGCTGGGCTCGGGCACCTCGGGCGGCGTGCTCGCGCCGGTGTTCATGATCGGCGCCTCGCTCGGCGCGGCGGAAAGCGGCCTGCTGCCCCAGTTCTCGCCGGGATTCTGGGCCACGTGCGGCCTGGCGGCGGTGGTCGGCGGCGTGATGCGTTCGCCGCTGACCGGCATCGTGTTCACGCTGGAGCTGACCCACGCCTGGAGCTACCTGCTGCCGCTGGTGGTCGCGTCGGTGTCGGCCTACGCGCTGTCGGTGTTGCTGCTCAAGCGATCCGTGCTGACGGAGAAGATCGCCCGTCGCCGGCTGCACCTCACCCGTGAGTACACCACCGATCCGCTGGAGACGTTCTTCGCGCACGAGGTGATGACGCCCGAGGCGCAGCCGGACCTCACGACGCCGGACCGCGTGACCGTGCACCCGGACGAGACGCTGCGCGAGGTGGCCAACAAGCTGGCCGAGGGCTACGTGACCAGCGCCCCGGTGGTCGACCGACACGATCCGACGACCCGCCTGGGCGTGATCACGCTGGCCCAGCTGCTGCACGCTCGGCGTCGTGACCTGCACGAAGAGCACCACCGGGAGCGGCTGCTGCCCTAGGAGGCGTCGGGCACGGGCAGCTGGCCCCAGTCCACCTCGCCGGTCGTCTCCAGCACCTGCATGTGCATCTTGATGAAGTTGTTGGCCGAGTCGGCCAGCGGCCGGACCACGGAGTTGCGGGTGTCGGCACGCACCTGGGCGATGAGGATGAACGCCTCGCCGTGGGCCTGCCGCAGGGTGTTGGTGTAGTCGACGTCGAAGGTCTTGCCGTTCTCCTGCTGCATGCGGTCGATGCCGACCTGCATGTCGGGGGCGGGCCGGTCGGGCAGGGTGAGGCCGAGCTTGGCCGCGGCGGCGAGGTCCTCCTTCTGTAGTTCCACGTGCTGCGTGACGATCATCTGCGCGGACGCCCTGACCTGCTGGTTCGTCGAACGCTGCAGGGCCCACTGGGACAGCTCGATCTCACGGATGCTGGTCTCCTGGACCAGGTTCATCAGCTTCATGTCGGCCGCGCTGAGCGGCCCGTACTTGGTGTCGGTCAGCTGCGCCGCCGGCGGCTGTTGTTGCTGTTGTTGCTGCTGGGGCGCGGTTGCGGCCGTCACGCCCAGCTGCGTGCTGCCGCAGCCCGCCGTCGTCAGCACGGCCACCGCACCGCACACCCCCAGGAACGTCCGTGCCCTCATCGTCCACGCTCCACTATGGATCGTTGCATGATCACACTGTTGTGCGCTGCCACTGTTCGGTACGCGGGGGAGTGCCGAGCGGTTCACATCAGGGCGAAACCGGCCAGTGCGGCGCCGACCCCGAGCAGGCCAGCACCGAGCAGGGCGGTGACCACGCCGCGGCGCAGCAGCAGGAGCCAGATCGCGGCCAGGGCGAGCACGATCGCCTGCCACGGATGGTGCAGCGTCAGCCCGAGCGGCACGGCGGAGCCGGCGATCGCGCCGATCGCCGCCGGTCCGGCACCGTCCAGAAAGGACTGAACGGTCGCGCTGGCCCGCAGGCGGTCGAACCTGGGGCCGCCGATCACCACGAACAGAAATGACGGTGCGAACGCCAACAGCGACGCGAGCAGGCCGCCGGCCAGCCCGCCGGCGGCGTAACCGACGACGGCCACGGTCTGCACGACCGGGCCGGGCGTGATCTGGCCGAGGGCGACCGCGTTGAGGAACTGCGCGCCGGTCATCCAGTGGTAGCGGTCGACGGCGTCGGCCTGCATCAGCGGGATGATCACGAACCCGCCGCCGTAGGACAGCGCGCCGACCTTCAGCGCCACCCAGGGCAGCCCGCCGGCGATCCCGCCGATCAACGGCAGCGCGAACGACCGCACGGTGCGGCTCCGCCACGTGACCTCGACGAACCCGCAGCCGACCAGCGCGAGCACCACCCACGGCCCGAACAGCACCGTGGACGCCGCCCCGAGGAGCAAGTAGGCGATCCAACGGCCGTGGTGACGGGCCCGCCGCCAACTGGCCGGGATCAGACCGGACGCCGCGTGTGCGGCCACCGCCGCGACGGCCGAGCCGGCGCCGGCCGCCGCGCCGGTGACCCAGAGTGGCGGGTTGCCGCTCAGGAACAGCGCCGCCAGCGCCAGGATCACGACGAGCCCCGGGCAGATGAAGCCGACCGCCCCGACCAGCGCGCCCGGCACGCCCCGCAGCCGCCACGCGCAGAAGATCGCCAGCTGGGTGGAGGCGGGGCCGGGCAGCAGGGTGGTGGCGGCGATGCCGTCCTCGAACTCCTCGGCGGTCAGCCAGCCCCGCTCGGTCACGCACAGCCGCCGCAGGAGCAGGATGTGCGTGGGCGGGCCGCCGAAGCCGATGCACCCGATCCGCCCCCACTGCGCGAGGATGACGCCCAGGCCGACGCGTGTCTGCACGAGCCAACACTATGGCTTCAGTGCCGATCGAAGACAACCCGTTGGCTCAAACCTTGCTCAAGTGCGTGGAATTCGGGCCACGACAGGGAGAACACTCCGATGTCACAGGTCGCGGACCCGGGGTCAGGGGGACACCGCCGACGCGGCCGCAGGAGGTGACGTCATGGCGTTCAGCCTGCTCATCCTGGTCGGTATCACCCTGCTCATCGTCGGCATCGTCCAGTCCGCCACGTCCGGACGGCGCCGGCGCAACCTCGGCGGGGGCGACAGCTACACCGGCTCCGACGACGGCGGCAGCCAGCATCACCACCACCACGGCCCGTTCGGCGGCCACAGCGGCCACCACCACGACGGCGGCGGTTGGGGCGGCGGCCACCACGGCGGCGGCTTCGGCGACGGAGGGGGCGGCGGCCACCACGGGTGACCTGATCGTGTGATCAGCCCGGCCGCGGCGGGCTCGAATGGCGTTAGATGACGTTATGGCGCGATTCTGGCTGGTTCCCGCCGCGGCGGTGCTGCTCCTGATCCCGGCCTGCGCCGGCCAGGCGCCCGCGCCCGCGCCGACCACCACTGCGACAACGGCCGTGCCGGCCGGGTCGGCCCTCGTCGTGAAGATCGACAACGTCGCCGCGGCCCGGCCGCAGACCGGCCTGGCCGCGGCCAACGTGGTCTACGTGGAGCCGGTCGAGGGCGGCCTGACCCGCATCGCGGCGGTTTTCCTCGGCCAGCTGCCGCCGGTCATCGGGCCGGTGCGCAGCGCCCGCGAGACGGACATCGACCTGCTCGGGCAGTACGGCCGGCCGACGCTGGCCTGCTCCGGCTCGGCGCCGCAACTGGTGCCGCTGCTGCGCGACGCGGGCCTGGAGACCGGGTGCCAGAGCGCGGTTCCCGGCGCGTACTTCCGGGACAACAGCCGGGTGGCGCCGCACGATCTGTTCGTGCACCCGGACAAGCTGCCCAAGGGCACCGGCACGGTCACGCCGCAGGCCACCGGGCCCGCGCCGGCCGGCGGCACGTCGACCACCAAGCAGCACGAGCAGGTGGCGACCGTGGGCTTCGACTTCGAGTGGGCGGACCAGAAGTGGCTGGTCTCCATGGACGGCACGCCGCTGACCACCACCGACGGCGGCCGGGTCGGCGCGGCCACGGTGATCGTGCAGAAGGTCACCACCCGCGCGGGCACGGTTCCCGGTGACGTGGCGGGCAATCCGTCGCCGGTCGGGGTGACGGTCGGCAGCGGGTCGGCGACCGTGCTTCGGGACGGGAAGCTGTTCGCGGCCACGTGGTCGCGGACGAGCCGCACCGCCGCGACGATCTACGCCGACGCCGCGGGCAACGCCGTGCCGGCCGCTGACGGTCCACTATGGATCCTGCTTGCCCCGGTGTCCTGACGGTGGCGAGCGAGCAGTACACGCCCCTTGACGGGCTCGACGACATCCCGTGGGCGCAGCTGCGGCACGCCAACGGCAAGGCCTCGGACATCCCGCGCCGGCTGCGCGCGTTGGCCAGCAACTGGAACATGCGCGACCAGTTCGAGGGCATCGAGCTCGCGCTTTTCCCGCCGGACGGCGGAATCTGCTCGGCGAGCGCGCCGACCGTGCAGTATCTGGTGGAGCTTGTCGGCACGCCCAAGGTCCGGATCCGGCCCGACATCGTGGACCTGCTGGCTCGGCTGGTGATGCGGCTGAACGACCCGGGCCAGCAGTCGGATCCCCACGCCGTCGCGTGCCGTGAGACGTTGCTTTCCCTGCACGACAGGGTGATCATGCTGGTGAAGGACCGCAACGCCAACGTGCGCCGCGAGGCCGTCACGCTGCTCTGGCAGTACGCCGCGATGTCGCCTCGCGCCAAGGAGATAGAGAAGGCGTTGGTGGCGCGCGACGTCCGGGAGAAGGAGCTGGCGATCCGGGTCAAGTCCCGGCTGGAGGGCGCGGCCGCCGGTCGCAAGGCGGTGCTCCGCCTGGCCGAGGCGGCGGATGAGCGGCTGCGGCTGGCCAACCTGATGGCCCGCCGTTGCCTCGACCGGGAATCGGTGTCCGCGCAAGAACTGGTGGACGCCGCCCTCGCGCCGACGCTGCCTCGCGGGGCTTACAGCGCCTGGGGCAACGACGGGCATCACCTGATCGAAGCGCTGTGCCCGGACGAGAACGTCGTGGCACGGATGGAGATCATCCGCCTGCTGATCGCGCGCGGCACCGGCGGCGTGCTGTCGGGCGCGCTCCGGGCGGCCGGTGCCGTGATGACGAAATCCCGCTCCGCCACCCGTTCGCTGCTGCCGCTGCTCGGACAGGTCCTGTTCGACGACGACGCCCAGATCCGGACCAGGGCCGCCGATCTCCTCGCGTCCGTCGGCGAGGCCGGCACGCCCCATGCCAGCAGGCTGGCCAGCCTGCTGGCCGACGGCGACCCCGTCGTCGAGATGGCCGCGGCCTGGGCGCTGGCGCGGCAGGGCGACGAGCGCGCCGTGACGACGGTTCTCCGTGCTGTCAAGGAGAACAGCGACAAGCTCGCCTACCATCACCTGTCCGGCTTCGAGCCGGAACTCGGCGACATGGTGAAGGAGTGCGCGCCGCGCTACCCGGAGCGGGTGGTTCCGGTGCTGCATGCCGTGCTCGAAAAGTGTGGCCCCGAGCCGACTTCCGTGCAGTACCAGCTGTGGCGGGCCCTCGCCGCGTGCGGGCCGGCCGGGTACGGGGCCGAGGACGCGTTGACGCTGATGCTGGCGTCCAAGCGGCCCGAGCCCGCGCTGATGGCGTTCGAGGGCTTCGGTTCCGCCGCCGCGCACCTGGGGCCGTGGATCGAGGCGCTGGTCCGGGTGGTTCAGGATCGGTGGCTGGAACTGTGGGCCGCGCGGGTGCACTGCATTGTGACTGGTGACAAGGAGATCCTGCGCGAGGTGCTCGACAGCCTCGGCCCGCCCGAGGACTGGCGGTTCGCGCATGCCTTCGTGCGCTCGGCCGTGCTGCTCGATCCGGCCGACCGTGCGGCCGTTCTCGCGCGGGCCGAGAAGTGGGTGCGGGACAACCCGGACCGCTGGGGCATGTTCGGCGTGCCGGAGACCGTGGTGGCCTGCGGCGACACCGAGCTCGCCGTGACCGTGCTGACCCGCGCCCTGGACGCCCCCGAGTACGAGCCGGTGATCCTGGAGGCCCTGCGCGCCGTCGCGAAGGTCGGACCGCCGGCGAAGGTGTTGCGGTCGCGCGTGTTGGCGGTGTTGGAGCGGGATGACCGCCTCACCGAGCCGACCGGCCTGCGCTCGATCGTGCTCGACGACCGGATCCACGCCGCCGCCCTCGACGCGCTCAGCGCCCTCGGGTCCTGAAACTGCATTTCGGTTGCTGGAGAGCGGGACTCGCGGTTTAGGTGGTGAGGCGTTCTACGGTCTGGAGGACGGCGGCGGGGCCGTCTTCGGTGGCTAGGTGGGCGGCGACGGCCTTGGCGTTGGCGCGGAGGTCGGGGTCGGTGACCGCGGTGGTGATGGCGCCGGCCAAGGAGTCGGCGGTGAGTTTCTTCAGCGGCACCGTGCCGGCGCTGACACCGAGCTTGTCCAGGCGACGAGCCCAGAACGACTGATCACCGGCGTTCGGCAGGGCGACGGCGGGAACCCCGGCCCGCAGCCCGGCGCCGGTGGTGCCGGCGCCGCAGGCGTGCGCGACGGCGGCGACCCGGTCGAACAACCAGTCGTGCGGGATCTCGCCCACCGTCAGCACGTCGTCGGAGGAGACAGCGAGCTGGGCCCAGCCGGACTGCACGATGCCACGTACGCCCGCCTTGCGCAGGGCCTGGCCGATGAGGTCGGACACCTGGGCGGCCTTGGCCTTGGGCATCGGCAGGCTGCCGAAGCCGATGTACACCGGCGGCTGCCCGGATTCCAGGAACCGCACGACGTCGGCCGGCGGCTCCCAGCCGAGGGGACGCGGCGGCCACCAGTAGCCGACCACCTCCAGGCCACGCCGCCAGTCCCGCGGGCGCGGCACGACCGTGGACGAAAACCCATGCAGGATGGGCCATTCCGCCTCGGTGCGCCGACGCCGCAGTGCCCGTGCCGACACCTTCGGCAGGCCGAGCTGGGAGCGGAGGGCGGCGATGGGCTTGGCGCAGTACCGTTCGACCCAGCCGGCCCCGAACCGTCCGGCGGCTCGGTTGAGCATCGGCCCGGCCGACCACCCGCCGAGGATCGACGGCGGGAAGTCGGCGGTGGTGGACATGGCCTGGAGCCGGATCCCGATGCTGGGCACGCCCCGGGCCTCGGCCAGCGGATGCCCGGCCAGTTCGGCGAAAGGCGACAGCAGCAGGATGTCCGCCGGCTCGTCCCGCAGCGTCCGGAGCAGGCCCTCGCCGGTCGCCTGCATGCCCTTGGGCGACATGAAGCGCATGACCGCCTTGGCCGGGTTCTCGATGTCGCTCATCTCGGGCACCCCGGGCGCGACCATGCCGGGCGCGGCCGTGTCGAGCCCGGGCAGGCTCAGGTCGTGCGGCCGGAACCGCAGCCCGCAGCTGGTGACCAGGTCCTCGAAGATGCTCTGCGCGGACATCGTGACCTCGTGCCCCGCTTGTTGCAGCCGGGTTCCGATCGCGATCAGCGGCGCGGTGTCACCCCGCGAGCCGACGGCCGCGATCACCACCTTGGCCATGGTCTACCCCCTTCTTGTCGCCAGGTCGAACGACGTCACCAGCTCTCCGGTGTAGCCGTTCAGGTCGAAGTTCGGATTCATGGCGTAGTCCAGCAGCGGGCCGTTGCGCACGGCGCCGTTGACGGCCGTTGCCATGTGGTTCACGTCGAAGTCGCGGAACTCGCCGGATTCCTGGCCCTGGCGCAGGATCGTGGCCAGGTCGAGCTTCACGACGTCGGCCATCAGGTCCGGGTCCAGCGCGATGGCGTCCATGCGGGCGCCGTCGGCCGTGCGGTAGCTCATGCCGATGTCCAGGACCGCCGAGTACTGCGTGCGGTGCGACTGCAGGAAGTCCACGTTGGCGGCGATGTACGCGCGCAGCTTGCCGGCCGCCGTGGTCTCCCTCTCCAGCGCCGGCAGGATCGCGTCCAGCGCCGTGCGGAACGAGTGGTGCACGATCTCCCGGACCAGGTCGTCCTTGTTGCCGAAGTGGTACAGCACCACGCTCATCGCCACCCCCACCCGCTCGGCGATCTTGCGGATGGAGGCCTGGGCGTAGCCGATCTCGGCGATGACCTCGATCGCGGCCAGCGTGATCTGGGTCCGCCGGGCGGTGTCGGCGAAGGTCCGGCCGTTCGATCGCACGATCCAAGATTAGATCGATCGATCGAACAGTGTCAAGAGAGCCAGGCGCCGGGCGTCGTCAGGCGGGCGGCGACGTAGCCGTCGGGCCGGACGAGCACCGCGCCCTGAGCGCCGAGATCCCAGGGCTCGGACGACATTTCCTCCACGCGGACGGGCCAGGGAGCGGTGTGCTGCCGCCAGGCGGCCGGGTCGGGCGTGAAGACGGTGAACCACTCGCCGAGGGCATCGAGGCTGGATCGTCCGGAGGGCAGCAGCACATGGGGCAGGCGATGGCCGGGCGCGGTGCTGGGCACGTACTCGGTGCCGGGTTCCGGCGAGGAGTCGTAGGCGACGCCGAGGACGAGCCCGAGCTGGGCGAAGTACTGCTCGGACCACGGCAGGGAGACGGCATCGGCGGGAACTCCGGCCCGGATCTGGGCGCGGCGGTGGTCGACGGCTTCCTGCATGAGCCGGGTGTTGGCGACGGCCTGGCGAAGGGTGAGCTGGGCGACGGGGCGGCGTTCGGTCTCGTAGGTGGACACCAGGTCCGGCGCCGCCCAGCCCTGGAGGGCCCCGGCGAGCTTCCAGCACAGGTTGTGCACGCCGGCGAGACCGGTGTTCATGCCGAGGCCGCCGGCACCGGGCACGGTGTGGGCGGCGTCGCCGGCCAGGAACACCCGGCCGTGGCGGAAGGACGAGGCGACGAACGCGGTCACGGTCCACTGCTGAACCCGCAGCACCTTCACTGCCACATCGGCACCTATGGCCTGCGAGACCAGGGTTTCCCAGTCGGTGTCGGCGGTGGTGGGGGAGATCCAGGCCCAGCCGCCCTCGGGGTGGATGGGCATGAACATGCCGTGGGCCGTGAAATAGACACCGGCGGGCTGCTCGGCCGACCACGCCGACAGATCGGCGTCGAACACGACGGTGGTCATGTCCCGCAGCTGGCCGGGGCCGTCGATCCCGATGCCCATCAGGTCCCGCACGGTGGAATTGGCGCCGTCGGCGGCGATCATGTGCCGGGCGCGAACGGTGTCGCCGCCGGCCAAGGTCGCGACCACGCCATCGTCCTGTTCGGACAGGCCGGTCAGCGGGGAGCCGAATCGCAGCGGCTCGTCGGCCGCTCCCATGAGGATCGGCTCCAAGCGGTCCTGTGACGTGACAACGCCGAACTCCGGACTGTCCGGAATGGACTCGTGCACGCCGATCATGGCGGCCGTGGCGAAGTCGGGGTCGAACAGCCGGTCACGGAAGCGGACGCGGCCGAAGCGGGGCTCGAAGGCGCGGTCGCGGATCGTGGCGGAGACGCCGAGTTGACGGAAGATCTCCATCGAACGCACGTTGACCAGCCGCGAGCGCGGGAACGGCGACAGCTGCCGGCGCTTCTCCACCAGCAACGTCCGCACGCCCCACCGGGCCAGCAGTGCGCGGGCGGAGAGCCCGACGGGGCCGCCGCCGACGATCAAGACGTCGGTCTCGTCGGTCATGTGACCAACCTCGCGCAGTCGACGGCCCGGGGCAACGACCGTTCGTGCACCTCATCGGGCCAATGTAAGGAGTGAAAGTGCTACGGTTATTTCACCACGACCTAGGAGCCCGACATGCGTGCCATCCAGTACCACCGCTTCGGCGGCTACGACGTCCTCGGTTCGGCCACCGCCCCGGAGCCGGCCACCCCCGACGGCTGGGCGATCGTGCGGGTCGCCCTGGCCGGCGTGAGCCCCCTCGACAACACCGCCCGGCTGGGCAAACTCCCCGCCGGCGTGATCAAGCCGTTCCCGGTGGTCCCCGGCAGCAGCGGGGTCGGTGTGCTGGTCGAGCCCGGCACCTCGGGCCTGGCGGTCGGGGCCCGCGTGGCGATGGGCGGCGGCGGGTACGGCCTCGGTGTCGACGGCGTGTGGGCGGAGCTGGTGGCCGTCAACCCCGCGCACCTCGTGCCCATCCCGGACGCCGTCGACGACACCGCGGCCGCCACGCTGACCACCGGCGCCGGCCACCTGACCGCGCTGTTCGCCCTCACCGAGGTGGTCCGGTTCCGGCCGGGCCAGGCGGTGCTGGCGCCCGGCGTCGGGGGAGCTGTCGGCCAGGGCGGCGTCGAGATCGCCCGCGTCCTTGGTGCCTCCCACGCCATCACCACCGCGACCTCCAGCGCCAAGGCCGCGAAGGGGCGTGAGGCGGGCTTCGAAGTCATCGACCTGACCCAGGAATCGCTGCGCGACGGCGTGGCCCGCATCACCGAGGGCAAGGGCGTCGACGTCGTGCTGGACGGAGTCGGCGGCGCGCTCACCGGCGAAGCCCTTGGGGCCCTTGCGGTCGACGGCTCGCTGGTCAGCATCGGCTACTCCGCCGGCATGACCGGCACGATCAACGTCACCGACCTGATCTGGCGCAATGCCCACATCCACGGCTTCCGCTTCGCCCTGTTCACCGACGAACAGGTCGCCGCGGCCAACGCGCGGCTGCTGGACCTGGTGGCACGCAAAGAGATCAGCCCCATCACCGACAGTGTCTTCCCACTCGCGGAGGCGGCCGACGCGCAGCGGCACCTGATCGAGGGCGGACCGTTCGGCCGTGTCCTGCTTGCCGTGTAACGGTGACGCAGCGTCCACAGTGCACACGAAAGGCTTAACCTGACGGCCGATACGTGCAGTTCGCCCGTGTCCGGGTAGGCCTCGGTGAACAACAGAAGCTCTCGCTTCCTGGAGGTCACCATGTCCAACCCCGGTCGGCCGGTCGTCCTGCTCTCGGCCCTGCTGCTGGTGGTGGCCGCGCAGGCCACCGCCAATGCCGCGCCCGACGACGGCGATCACGAGATGGGTTCGCAGATCGCACTGGTGGAGGGCCGGGCGATGCCGGCATCCCAACCGCTGACCGCGCAGGTCGCGCAGACGCCCGGCATGGACGTCAGCAGCCACCAGGGCAACATCGACTGGAAGGCGGTGGCCGGCAAGGGCGGCAAGTTCGTCTATGTCAAGGCGACCGAGGCGACGACGTACACCAACCCGAGCTTCGCCCAGCAGTACACGGGCGCGTTCGGCGCGGGCCTCCTGCACGGGGCCTACCACTTCGCGGTGCCCAACCAGTCCAGCGGCCAGGCGCAGGCCGACTACTTCGTCGACCACGGCGGCGCCTGGTCGCGTGACGGCATGACGCTGCCGCCGGCGCTGGACATCGAGTACAACCCCTACGGCGCCAACTGTTACGGCCTGAGCCAGGCGGCGATGGTGGCATGGGTGCACGCGTTCAGCGACCGGGTGGTGGCCAGGACCAAGCGGTACCCGACGATCTACACCAGCACCAAGTGGTGGACCCAGTGCACCGGCAACAACGGCGGGTTCGGCGCGAACAATCCGCTGTGGACGCCGTTCTACGGCAGCTCGGTCGGCGCGCTGCCGGCCGGCTGGGGCTTCCTGACCATCTGGCAGTACGCGGACAAGGGCACCTTCCCCGGCGACCAGGACCGATTCAACGGCGCCTACGACCGGCTGAAGGCGCTGGCCAACGGCTGACCGGCACGAATGACGGCGAGGCCCGCTCGGCATCACTGCGAGCGGGCCTCGTGTTCTATCTGCTGGGCGTAGCGCAGGGCTTCCAGTCGGATGCGGTTGGCCTCGTCGCACACCAGACGCAGCAGCCGACTCGGCACGTCCGGGCCGCCGGCGCCGGCGGCGAGGCGTTGGTAGGCGCCGATCAGCTGGCTGCGCAGTTCGGACACCTCCTCGGCGAGCTCGTCCCGCTCGGCCTCCAGCGCCCGGACCTGTTGGCGCAGCTCCCAAACTCGTCGCGCCGGCACGCGGCCGGGGACGGCGTCGAACGCCTCGCTGACGGACATGCTGCAGCGTGCCCCAACCGCGGCCGACTACTCCGCGCGACCCGCAAACCACCCGATCGAGGAGTGCTCGGTTGTTTCCGCACGCAACCGCCGGGGGATTTCACAAGGGAGGAAAGGGGGCTGCCATGCGGCGTCTGTGGTTGGTGACCAAGCTGATCGTGGCCTGTGTGGCGGCCGGCGTCTGCCTGGCCGGACTGGCGTTTCCGGCCGCGGCGGGCCTCGGGCTGCTGTCCAATGCGACCGGGGACGCGGTGCATTCGCTGGCGCTCGCGCTGGAGAGAGGCAGACCGCCCTACGCCTCGATCCTGGAGGCGACCGACGGCACGCCGATCGCCTATCTGTACGACCAGTACCGGCTGGACACGCCGTCCGAGCGCATCTCGCCGAACATGAAGGTCGCCATGGTGGCCATCGAGGACAAGCGCTTCTACAGCCATCACGGCATCGACCCGGCCGGCACGATGCGGGCGCTGATCAGCAACGGCGCCGCGGGCGAGACCACCCAGGGCGCCTCGACGCTGACCCAGCAGTACGTGAAGAACTACCAGATCCTGGTCACGGCCAGGAACGACAAGAAGGCGCAGGAACAGGCCCGAGCGGTGACCGCCGTGCGCAAGGTGCGCGAGGCGAGGGTGGCCGTCGAGCTGGACAGCCAGCTGACCAAGGACGAGATCCTCACCCGCTACCTGAATCTCGTGACCTTCGTGGGCAATGTGGACGGCATCGCCGCCGGCGCGCAGGTGTTCTTCGAGACCACCCCGGACAAGTTGACCGTCACGCAGGCGGCCCTGCTGGCCGGCGTGGTGAACAATCCCGTCGCCTACAACCCGTGGGACCACCCACAGGCGGCGACCGTGCGCCGCAATGCCGTGCTGGACGCCGAGGTGTCGATCGGCAAGCTCGACCAGGACGTCGCCGACCGAGCCAAGAAGCAGCCGCTCGGCATCGTCGCCGAGCCGCGGATCCCGGCCAGCGACTGCGTCGGCGTCCAGCCGGGCTACGGCTTCTTCTGCGACTACGTGCGGGATTACCTGCTGTCCAACGGGTTCACCCGGGATCAGCTGCAGACCGGCGGCTACCGGATCCGCACCACGGTCGACGCCGGACTGACCGGACTGGCCAAGCGGGCCGTCGACGAGAACGTGCCGCCGCGCACGCCGGGCATCGCCAACACCATGGTCGTCATCCGGCCCGGCAGCCAGGCGCACGAGGTGGCGGCGATGGTGGCCAATCGCGAGTACGGCGTGGACGCCGGCCAGTCCATGACCAACCTTCCGGTCGAGGTCAGCGACCCCTTCGGCGCGGGTTCCATCTTCAAGCTGTTCACCACGGCCGCGGCGATGGAACAGGGCAAGGTCGGGCTGAACACGCAGCTGTCCAATCCGAACAGCCAGTGCTTCATGCCGCCGATCGTCAAGGACTACACCGTCTGCCACACCGTGCAGAACGACTACGTCGGCTACCCCGACCCGATCACCCTGGAGAACGCCCTGGCCACCTCGCCCAACGTGGCGTTCACCGGCCTGGAGCTGCGGGCCGGGCTGCCGCAGGTGCTGACCATGGCCTACCGGCTGGGACTTCGCCGCACGCTGGCCGCCTCCGAGGCGGGCAGCCCGCCGACCACCGACCCGTCGGACGAGCGGGCCACGAAAGCCGAGTACAACTCGCCTCAGCGGGAGTACTTCAACAACAACCCGTCCTTCACGCTGGGAGTCAGCGCGGTGAGCCCGCTGGAGCTGGCCAACGTGATGGCCACCCTGGACGACGGCGGCAAGTGGTGCCCGCCGACGCCGGTGCGGCAGCTGTTGGATCACGACGGGCACCCGGTCGCGCTGCCCCACCAGCAGTGCGAGCAGGTCGTCGCGCCGGCGCTGGCCGACACGATGATGCGGGGTCTGGCCAAGGACACCGTCTCCGGCACCTCGGCCACCTCGGCGCTGAAGGCCCACTGGAAGCGCGAGCTCGCCGGCAAGACCGGGACCACCGAGTACAACGAGTCCGTCGGCTTCGTGGCCGGCCTGCGGAACTACGCGGTGTCCTCGCTGGTGTTCGCGGACGGGTCCGCTCCGGCGCCGATCTGCGCTTCGAAGCCGCCCCGACTCGACTCCGACGACAGCGGGTGCGCCGGCGCGTTCGGCGGTTCGCTGGCCTCGCCGCCGTTCTTCGCGGCGTTCACGAAGCTGCTCGGCACTGCGCCGGACCAGGGACTGCCGGCCGCGGATCCCGGCTACCTCGACGCGAGGCCGCACGGGCCGACCGTGCCGTGGGTCGTCGGCAGCGGCATGACGGCCGCGCGGGACACCCTGCGGCAGGCCGGTTACACGCGAGTGGATGTGACCGCGCAGGAGTCGAACAGTCCGAACGGGACGGTGCTCGGTCAGTCGCACGCCGGGGCGTTCCCCACCGACACGGGGATCACCCTGATCGTCAGCGCCGGCCACGACGTGCCTCGTTGACCACCCACATGGGTGGCATGCGCGCGGGTTTGACGGGGAAACCACCTGGTGGACGAAGGAGCCCAAGATGCTGATCGACGAGGTATCGAAGCGACAGCCGCGTGTTTTCCGGGTCCGGTTCCGGGGTTACGCCCGCAACCAGGTCGACGACGAGATGACCGCGGTGGACGACGAGCTGCGCACCGTGCGGGCCGACCTGGAGGCGACCACCCGCCGCTGCGAGCACCTGACCGAGACGCTGGAGCAGACCCGGTCCGACCGCGACGCCGTGCTGCGGCAGTACCAGGAGCTGGCCCAGCGGGCCGAGCAGATGCAGTCCGAACTGGACCGGCTGCGTCCCGACCCGGACAAGCGGCGGGCCCAGACGCCGGCCGCGCAGCACATGCAGGTGATGCTGGAGAACGCCGAGCAGGAGGCCAACCTCATTCGCAAGGCGGCCATCGAGCAGTCCGAGCAGCTGCGCGACCGGGCCGAGCAGCTGCTGCGGCAGCGGGTCGAGCTGGTCGAGCAGACCGAGCAGGAGACCCAGCGCTGCCTGGCCAAGGCGGCCGAGCAGGCCGGCCAGATCGTGCAGCAGGCGGTCGAGCAGTCGCAGCTGCTGCTCAAGGAGATCCAGGACCGGCAGCACGCGTTCGACGCCGGCTACTCGACCTTCGAGGCGCCCGAGGTGCCGGCGCAGCGGCAGGACCAGGAGTTGCCGGTCGACGCGTGACATCGCGGTGACGGGCCGACGCGGGCCGCGGGTCCGGCCGCCTCTGGCGTGGGGCGTGCCGGACCCGGCCGGTCACCGCCGGTTCGGTTCGACCGTGATGTGCGCGGACAGCGCCTGGAGGAAATCGGGCGCGTCGAAGATCTCACCGGCGGAGGCGACACCGGTCGCCTTGGTCTGCCCGTTGAGGATGCGCTGGACCGCTTCCACCGCGAGCGGCGCGGTGACGGCGTAGATGTCCTGGCCGCTGGCGACAACGCGTCGTTCCGCGTCGCCGGATCGCACGACGACCTCGACGAGGAAGGTCTGCGCGGACCGGCCGCGTTCGTCGATCGCGGTCGGGGCCGAGGCGTCCGGAGCTGACAGGTCCGTGGCCGCCTCGGCCGTCATGTACGTGCGCACCTCGGGGATGGACAGGTGGCTGGGGATGGTGACGACGTCGCTCATCGTGAACTCGCCGATGACGGTCCGGGTGCCCAGCGGGGCGGGGAACGTCCACTCCAGGGTCGGCGGGGCGTCGTCGCGGTACTCCAGCTGTCCGTTGGTGTAGCGGATGCGCCGGCCGTTGCGCCGCTCCCGGGAGACCTTGCCGGCCAGGCGCGTTCCGGCCGTGGGATGCCAGCTGCTCAGCCCGTACGCGATGTGCGCCTCGTCGGCCGTCGTCCAGTCGCCCATCGACGCGGTGACCAGCAGGTCGCCGAGGCCGCCGTAGAAGGCCATCGCGGGGACCACCACCGCGCCGGCGGCGTGGGCCCGGTCCGCGAAGTTGGCGAACGTGTCGATGTTGGCCTCGATCTCGGCCGCCACATCCACGTACGGGATGGCGGCGCGCAGTGCCGCCTCGATCACCGGGGCGGCGGTTGCGGCGAAGGGCCCGGCGCAGTTGATCACGGCCGCCGCGCCGTCCAGCGCGCGGTCGAGGGCGGCCGGATCGTCGACCGGCGCCGGCCGGATGTCGAGACCCGGGTAGCACGCCGCCAGCTTGGCGGCGTCGCGACCGGACGGAACCGGCACGAGCCCACGCTCGCGCAGCTCGGCCACCACGAACCGCCCGGTGTGCCCGTAAGCGCCGTACACCACCACCTTCTGGCCCGATCCGCTCGGTTGCACCGCCATGCTCAAGTGATCCACAGTGGACATCCTGACGACGGCGGCCGCCCGGCGCGAGTGTCCGGAACGCCAAGATGCGTACAATTCCGGACATGAGCACTGTCGCGCTGGCCGCCGCCGACGGGATGCGGCACCTGGAGCTGGCCGTGGCGTGCGAAGTCTTCGGCGCCGACCTGTCCGGGGTGGTCGCGCCCTGGTACGAGGTGGTCATCTGCGCTTCGGGCGCCGTGCGGATCGGCCGGTTCCGACTGGAGCCCGACCACGGGCTCGACCGGCTGGCCCACGCCGACACGGTGATCGTTCCCGCGTTGGCCGACGTCGACGCCGACCCGCCCGCCGACCTGGTCGAAGCGGTGCGGGCGGCCCACGAGGCGGGCGCGCGGGTGGTCTCCCTGTGCACCGGCGCGTTCGTGTTGGCCGCCGCCGGCCTGCTGGACGGGCGACGGGCGACCACGCACTGGGCTCACACCGGGGCACTGGCCGCCCGTCATCCCCGAGTGGAGGTCGACCCGGACGTGCTCTACGTCGACAGCGGCAGCGTCCTCACCTCCGCCGGCAAGGCCGCCGCGATGGACCTGTGCCTGCACCTGGTCCGCTCCGACCACGGCTCGGCAATCGCCAACACGATCGCCCGCAGCCTGGTCGTGCCGCCGCACCGGGCCGGTGGCCAGGCGCAGTTCGTCACCGCCCCGGTGCCCGCCCAGGACCACCACCCCTTGGCCGAGCTGTTGCCGTGGGCGACGCAACGGCTGGACCAGCCGATGACCGTCGAGGACCTGGCCCGCCGGGCCAACATGAGCTCGCGGAACCTGGGGCGCCACTTCAGGTCCGTGACCGGGTCCACCCCGCTGCAATGGCTGCTGACCCAGCGGATTCGCCACGCCCAGGAACTGCTGGAGACCACCGACGACAGTGTCGACGCCATCGCGGCGGCAGTGGGCATGGGCACGGCCGCGACGCTGCGCCGGCACTTCAACCGCACCGTCGGCGTGCCCCCGGACGCCTACCGCCGCACCTTCCGCAGCTCGTCACCATCCTGAAGCTTGATCGGCAGCGCGGGCGGAATTCTCGGCCCACGCGTGCCAACATCCAGATCCGCGGCCAGGGGTTTCTGGCGCAGGATGGCCGGCCCGCCTGGTCACGGATTCCTGCTGGGAGTCAGCATCAGGGCCACCGCGGCTGACGATGTGTGCCAGGGCTCACTTGACCGAGTGAACAGGTCTGTCTAGCCTCAGTTCCAGTCGATTGAACAGACCTGTCTACTCATTCACGGAGTGTGTGCCATGACCCAGGCCATCACGCGGACCCGCGCCGATCGCCGAACGGTCGACGCCGCGGCCCGATCGGGGACACGGGGCCGCCGCTCCGGCACGGCGACGCTGCTGCTGCTCGCCTCGCTGGTCGTGTCGCTGCTGGCCGCATCCAGCGCGCCGACCCCGATCTACGCCATCTACCAGGCCGAATGGGGCTTCTCGCCGATCACCACGACCATCGTGTTCGGGGTGTACGCGGTCTCGGTGCTGGTCTCGCTGCTGATCTTCGGCAAGCTGTCCGACCACGTCGGCCGCAAGCCGGTCCTGCTGGTCACGCTGGTCGTCGAGGCGGCCACGATGATCGTGCTGGCCACCGCGGGCGGCGTCCCGGCGCTGCTGGTCGCCCGCATCGTGCAGGGCCTCGCGACCGGCGCCGCGGTGGGCGCGATCGGGGCGATGATGCTGGACATCGACGCCAAGCGCGGTCAGCTCGCCAACGCCCTCACCCCGGGCATCGGCACCGGGTCCGGCGCGCTGCTCTCGGCGCTGCTGGTCAGCTTCCTGCCGGCGCCGACCCACCTGGTCTACTACGTGCTGGTCGCCCTGTTCCTGCTCCAGGCGCTGGGCGTCACCTTCATTCGTGAGACGGTCACCCGCGCCCCCGGCGCGCTGGCCAGCCTGCGGCCGGAGATCGCGCTGCCCCGTTCGGTCCGGGCCCACCTGATCGCCGCGGCCCCGGTGCTGTTCGCCGCGTGGGCGCTGGCCGGCCTGTACGGCGCGCTCGGCCCGGCCCTGTTGGGCAAGCTGCTCGGCGGCAACAACACCATCCTGGCCGGTGTGCTGCTGGTCGCCTTCGCCGGCGTTGCCAGCGCCATGGTGCTGGTACTGCGTTCGATCAGCGCGACAGCGGTGATGCTGACCGGTTCGATCACCTTGTTCGCAGGCGTCGCCGTCACGCTGGCCTCGCTCGGACTCGGCTCCGTGGCACTGTTCTTCGTCGGCACCGCGATCTCCGGCGCGGGCTTCGGCGCCGGCTTCCAGGGCGGCATCCGGATCGTGGTCCCGCAGGTCGCGCCGCACGAGCGGGCCGGCACGCTGTCCCTGCTGTACGTGGTGTCCTACCTCGGCTTCGGGGTGCCCGCGGTGGTCGCCGGCGTGCTGACCGTGGACGGCCCCGGCCTGTTCGGCGCGGCGACCGCCTACGGTGTCGCCGTGATGGTGCTCGCCCTGCTGGCGGTGGCCGCCCTGGTGCGGGCGCGGCGGACCAGCGTGGCGTAAACTGAACAGATCTGTCTGGTATGAGGGAGTGGATGTCAATGCCGACGACCACGGGGCGTGTGTCAGCGCGTGAGCGTCTGTTGGCGGCGGCCGACGAGCTGTTCTACAACGAGGGCGTGCACACGGTCGGCATCGACCGGATCATCGAGCACGC
Source organism: Kutzneria sp. NPDC051319 (assembly GCF_040682195.1). NCBI lineage: Bacteria > Bacillati > Actinomycetota > Actinomycetes > Pseudonocardiales > Pseudonocardiaceae > Kutzneria > Kutzneria sp. NPDC051319. The sequence goes on from NZ_JBFBAM010000018.1 coordinate 92,016, forward strand.
CGGTGTCGCCAAGGCCTCGCTGTACAACACGTTCGGCAGCAAGGACGAGCTGATCCACGCCTACCTCAAGGGCCGCCAGCACCAGGTCGCCGAGCGGATCCAGGTCGCGGTCGACGCCGCCGACACGCCGCGGGAGAAGGTGCTGGCGGTGTTCGAGGGCCAGATCGCCGTGTACGCCGAGTCCGGCTACCAGGGCTGCGCCTTCCACCGGGCCAGCGCCGAGTCCCGCCCCGGCGACCGGATCGACCTGACGACGCGGGAGTACCGGGCCTGGGTGCGCAGCCTGTTCACCGAGCTGGCCGAGCTGGCCGGCGCCCCCGACCCGGTCATGCTGGCCACTCAGCTGCACATGGTCTTCGACGGCAACGGCATGGCCACCCGCAACGACCGCGGCCCGGACAGCATGCCCATCGCCCGGGCCGCCGCGACCATCCTGCTCGACGCCGCCCTGAACTGAGTCGCCGCGCCGGAGAAGATCCCGTCAGCAGTCGCGGGCGAACTGCCACACGCCTTCCTGGTTCGCGCCGGGAACGGCGTTGTAGTTCCACCACTTCGCCACCCAGAGATGGCCGTTGTAGGCCACGATCGAGCCGCCCTCGTACGCCGTGTCACGCCGCCATTCGGTCGTGACGCACCGGTGGGTCGTCGTCGGCCGGGGCGTGGTTGTTGTTGTCGTGACGGCGTGTGTCGTCGTCGTGGTGCGGGTGGTCGTGGTGATGTGCCGCGGCGTCGTTGACATTGGTGTTGCCGTCGTCGTTGTTGTCGTTGTCGGCGGGGGAGTGGTGGTCGTTGTCGTCGTGGTGGTGATCGTCGACGAGGCGGCCAGCGGCAGCGCCGTGGTGGGCGCCGGCTCCGCGACGGGATCGGCGTCGAAGAACGAGTTCGTCGCCAGGAAGATCAGCGCCGAGCAGCCCAGCGCGCCGACGGTCGCGGCCCAGACCAGTAGCCGGTCGTGCCGGTGGGAGTCGCCGCCCGGGGGTTCGGGATCCAACGGGTCCATCGGGGCGGGAGCATACGCTCGGGGTCGCGGCGTCCCACGGCCGACTCGCCGGTGACGATCCGGCCGACCGCGCCCGGAGTTGCGGTAACGGCCGTCACGTCTCCGTCCAAAGGGGTAGTCGAGACAACCTCACGCGTACCTGACGCCTAGGTTGTCGTGATTGCCGCCATTAGCGTCGGGCTCGGAGTTTCCCCGTGAAGGAGTCCGAAAATGAAGCGCAGACTTGCTGGCCTCGTCGCCGGCCTCACGCTGTTGACGACAGCCCAGACCGCTTATGCGGCACCCGGTTCCGACCTTGCGGATCAGGCCAATGCCGGCTGGTTCGCCGCCACCGCCCAATTGATTTCCGCGCAGCCGCACGCCGTGGTGAAGACCGCGGGAGGCAGTGCGCTCATGGTCAGCGGATTCGCCCAGCCTCGGGCCAATGGCGTGTTCGGCATCGCCAGTAATCCCGATCCGGCGCAGTTGGCCCGTTTCGCCGACGAATTGCCGTCCTTCAACCAGCCATGGGTCGTTCGCGTGCGCGGCGACGTCTCCGCCAACCCGGTCGCCGCCGCGCACGGGCTGAACACCGTCGACCACCGTTCCCTCACGGCGCTGCCGGCCACCGAATACCGCCCGCTCATCGGCTCTCCGGCCGGCGTCACCGTGCGCCGCGTCGACGGCTCGGCCGCCTCGACCTTCCTCGACATCGCCGTCGCCGCCAGCGGTGTCCCCGCCGACAGCGTGCGCAACCAGTTCATTCCCGCCGTCTTCGACTCGCCGGCCGCCAGCCCGTACCTGGTCTACGTCGACGGCAAGCCTGTCGCCTCGGCCCTCGCCGTCCGCGGTGGCAATGCCGTCATCACCAGCTACCTGTTCACGCTGCCCGCCTACGCCGGCCACGGCTACACCGTGCTGGCCGCCTCGGCCGCCCTCCGTGACGCCTTCATCCACGGCGCGAAGCTCGCCGTCGCCCCCAGCGACCCCAACGTCCAGCCCGTCCTCGACGCACTGCACTTCCGCGCCGTCGACACCTGGACCACGTTCTCCTGAGCCAGGAGTGGGGAAGCGCCGGCGGTCCTCCGCCGGCGCCTCACTCGACTCAGTGCTCGACGAACATCTCGAAATCGTTGTGCCCGTCGCAGAGGACCCGCCGTTCCGGCTGGTTCACCAGTTCGTGCCAGTAGTTGTTGGTGTCCAGCGCCCAGATGCCCTCCCGGTTGATGGCGACGCACTTCTGCCGCCCCGGCGGGGTGTTGGGCGTGGTGACCGTCAACGTGAGGCTGGTGAGCTGGTCCCAGTGGATGTGCTGGCCCGGCTTGGGGCCGCCCAGCAGGTTGACCCTGGTGTAGGTGTTCTGGAAGTCGCCCCAGGCCTGCAGGTGCGTCTGGTCGGCCTCGCAGCCGTTGTTGTTGGTCCTGACCAGCTGCGTCCAGGTGTCGCTGCCCGAGTTCGGGTCCCGGTACCGCGCGGTCACCCAGGACGGGATGCACGCGTTGGTGTTGGACAACTCCCCGATGTCGAACCACATGGTGAACTCTTTGAAGTCCTCGCTGCCCGATAGCGCGGTCTTCGCATTGCCGGCCCCGGCCGGCTGCGCCGACGCCGACGCGGCGCTCGCGATGCCGGTGAACAACAGCGCCATCGCCATGACCACCGATGCCGCCCGCTTGCTGCCCCTCATGATCTCCTCCGTCCACGCACCTGATCGATGCGCGTGATCGAGAATTCGTGTTCCTCGACGGTAGGAACGGGGCCGATAGGACGGCATCGGGCGTGCTACCTTATTTTTCCGCGGCGGGTGCCTTAGGGGGCCGCCAACCTGGGGGCAGGTGGGGTCGTGGTCAGCCACGTCAGGGTCGGCAGCCCGCGTTTCATCGGGCGTCGCGAAGAACTCGACGCGGCGCGGGAATTCACCGAACACGTGCGGCGCAGCGGCCGCGGCGGCGTGCTGTTGATCAGCGGCGCCGCCGGCGTCGGCAAGTCCCGTCTGCTGGCCGAGATCTGCGACGGGCACGTGGCGTCCGGCGGCGTGGCCCTGCGCGGGGCGTGCCCGCCGGTGGGCGACTACCCGATCCCGTACGCGCCCATTGTCGAGGCGCTGCACGGACATGTGGCGGAACTGCTGTCGCCGCCCGGCCGCGAGCTGCGCCTGGATCCGCAGGCCCGGTCCGAGCTGTTCGAACACGTCGCCAGCGTGTTGGTCGATGCCGCCCCGGTGCTGTTGGGTCTGGACGACCTGCACTGGGCCGATCCGTCCACCGTGAGCCTGCTGGGCTTCCTTTCCGTGCGGCTGCGGGCCACGCCCGTGGTGCTGGTGTGCGTGTACCGCGACGACGAGTTGGACGCCGGCCATCCGACCCGCCGGCTGCTGGCCGAACTGGTCCGTCACGACCAGGCCGCCACGGTCGCGCTGCACGGCCTCACCCTCCGCGAGACCGGGGAACAGGTGCTCGACCTGCTCGGCCGCACCCCGGGGCCGGTCGTTGTGCGCCGGATTTTCGAGCGCTCCCAAGGGAACCCGTTCCTGACCGAGGTGCTGGCTGGCATGGACCCGCCCGGTCACGGCGACGTGCCGCCCTCGGTGGCCGACCTGGTTCTCCGGCACGCGCACCAACTCTCGGAATCGGCGTTGTCCGCGTTGCGCATCGCCGCCGTGGCCGGGCCCACGATCAGCGACGACCTGTTCGCCGCCCTGTGGGAGGACCACGCGGCGGTGCGGGAATGCGTGCGGTGCCACCTACTTGTGCGAACCGACGGCGGATATCGGTTCCGGCACGGGTTGATCGCCGAGGCGATGTACGCGGACCTGCTGCCGGCCGAACGCCGGCGGATCCACGCCACCCTGGCCGAATTGCTGAGCTCGAATCCGCAGTGGGCCGACGATGCTCCCGCCGGGGCCGCGGCCCAGATCGCCCGGCACTGGCATGCCGCCGGCGACCGTCCGCGGGCTCTGACCGCCGCCGTCCACGCCGCCTTCGCCGCGGCCGAGGTGCACGCGCATGAGGAGACGCTGCGTCATCTGGAGCACGCCGTCGCCCTGTGGCCGGAGGTCCCGGATGCCGACCAGCTCGTGGGTCTGGACTGCGGGCATCTGTTGCAGCAGGCCGCTTTGTACGCCGATCGGCTGGGCGACGGGAAACGGGCCATCGAGCTGATGCGGACCGCCATCGCCCACGTGCCCAGTGTCCGTGAACCCGAACGCATCCTGCGCATGTGCCTGTTGCTGAGCGACTATCACCTGTGCGAGAGCCAGGAATCGGAGGCCGTGGCCACGCTCGACCTGGCCGAGCAGCTCCTGCCGAGCGATCCTCCCGCCGCGTGGCTGGCCGAGCTCGCCGCCAGCCGGGCCTGGTTGGCGGTCCGCCGTGACCAGCCGGCCGACGCCCGTCGCCTCGGCGCGGAAGCGATCACCCTCGGCCGGGCCGGCGGCGTCTGGCAGGCCGAGCAGATGGGGCATCTGGCGCTGGGGCACGGTTTGGCCGAGGACGACCGTCATGAGGAGGGGATCGCCTCGCTGCGGACCGCCGTGCGGATGGCCACCGAGCTGGCCGCGTCGCCCGACGCCTACGGCGAGCACCTGTACCTGACTTCCGCGCTGCGCCATGCCAATCGGCTCGACGAGGCCGTTGCGGCGGCCCTGGCCGGGCGCTTGGAGCTCGACGCCGTCGGGGCCGGCGCCACCGGCGGCGCCAGTCTCCTCAGCAGCGCCGCCGACATCGAGATTCTACGTGGCAACTGGGATTGCGCCGACCGTCTGCTGGTTGAGGCCGATGCGTGCGATCCAGGTTCGTACGTCGCGGCCGCGCTCGATCTGGTCCGTGTCCGCTTGGCCGTCCTGCGCGGCGATCTGAGTGGCGGCCGAGCGTTGCTCTCACGCCTCGATGCCGTGATCAGCCTCGACACCGCACGTCCCTCCACCGTCGCCCGTGTGTTGGGTCTCCAGGCCGAACTCGCCGGCTGGGAAGGAAAGTTCACCGTTGTGCGAGGGCTGGTCGACACCGCCCTGACCCGGCTGGCCGGCACCTCCGCCGAGCGTCGGCTCGGCGGTCTTCTCGTCCTTGGCCTGTGGGCCGAGGCCGAGTTGTCCGTCGTTGCCGGCCGCTGTGAGCCGGGCCATGCCGACCGCATCGTCGCCGCCGTGTCCAAGCTCTGCGCCGAGCCCGAGCAGCAGGCCCACGCTGCCCTCTGCCACGCCTTGGCCGCCGACGTCCGCCGCTCTCCCGACCCCGACTCCTGGTCCGCCGCTGTGAGCCGCTGGCAGGGAGTCGGTCAGCCCTTTGTTGTTGCTTTCGCCCGGTGGCGCTCCGCCGAGTCCTTGCTCGGGCAGTCGTCGAGTGATCGCAGCGCCCTCCTCCTCCGCGACGCCCACCGCTCCGCTCAGGCCCTTGGCGCTTCTGCCCTGCAGGCGGCGATTGTGCGCACCGCCGGCCGGTATCGGATTCCCCTCGCCGAGGTGCTGCCCCCTCCCGCTGCCTCCCGCGCCGGCTTGACCGCCCGGGAACTGGAGATCCTGAGCCACCTCCGCGCCGGCCGCTCGAACGGCGAGATCGCCGCCGTCCTGGTCATCAGCCCCAAGACGGTCAGCGTCCACGTCACCAACATCCTCCGGAAGCTCAACGTCTCCCGCCGTGCCGACGCGGCCAAGGCCCTCGATCTGCTGGAAGCCGATCGTTAGAGGCCGTGCACGGCCTGGTGCGTGGCGGCGTCGATGACACGGCGGTTGGCCAGCTCGTCGGCGCCGAGCATGGGGGTGGCGGCGGTGACGATGCCCTGGATGAGGCGGGCGCGTAGGTCGGGGTGGTCGATGCCGAGGTCTGTGAGGGCGGAGACGAGGGGGGCGAACAGGCGGGCGTGCTCGGCCATGATGCGGTCCTGGGCGGCGGGGCCGAGGGCGTGGCCGGCGAGCACGACCAGCGCGGTGTGGCGGCCGTCGGAGAGCATGCGGAGCTGGGTGTGGACGAAGGCGGCGACGCGGTCGGCGGGCGCGGGGTGCCGGTGGACCTCGGCGTCGAGCTCGGTGATCCAGCGGGGGAGCTCGTCCTCGACCATGGCGGCGACCAGGTCGTCACGAGAGCGGAAGTACTCGTAGAGGCTGGGCCGGGAGAGACCGACCTGGGTGGCGAGGGCGGACAGGGTGAGCGCCTCGGGGCCCTGCTCGGCGACCAGGACGCGGGCGGCCTCCAGCAGCGCGCGCAGCCGCTGAGCACGGTGTTCGGCGACGGTGGGGGCGTTGATCTTAGGCACGGGGCCGAGTCTACCGGGTGTTGCCTACGTCACGTCGGAAAAGCGGGCACGGGTTCCCGACGCCGTGTTGGAATGGTTGCCGACAAGGTGTCGGAAAGAGGTGTTCATGCGGTTTCTCGCCTGGCGGGAGGTGCGCCACGCGCCGGTCAGGTTCGGCCTGATCGCGGGCCTGGTCGCGCTGACGGCCTTCCTGGTTTTTGTCCTGACGGGACTGACGGTCGGTCTGGGAGCGGCGGACGTGTCGGGCCTGCAAAAGCTGCCGGTCGACGGTGTCGTGTACGCCAAGGGTGCGGACGGGGACCTGTCCCGCAGCAGCCTCCCGACCAGCGACAAGGCGCTGATCGAAGGCGTCGACGGCGTGACGGACGTGCAGCCGCTCGGGTTCACGATGGCCTCGCTGACCGCGGGGCAGCGCAGCGTGCCGGTGGCGCTGCTCGCCACGGACAACGCCGAAAGCGGTGTGGTGCTGGACAATCAGGCCCGCGACAAGGGCCTGAGCCCCGGCGACGAGGTCCGGGTGCAGCCGGGCAACGTGCCGCTGAAGATCACCGGCTTCGCCGACCTGGGCAGCATCCAGCACGCGGCGGTGGCCTCGCTGCCGCTCAGGGACTGGCAGCGCCTGCGCGACGCGGCCGGAGTCAGCGCCTACACGGTGTCCACAAAGGACGACAAGACCCTGGCGGCGATCGCGAAGGCGTTGCCGGACACGGAACCGCTGACCAAGGCGGCGGCGATCGACGCGGTCCCCGGCTACCAGACGGAAACGGGCACGATCGGCATGATCAGGACCTTCCTGTACGCCGGGGCGGCGCTGCTGATCGGCGTCGTGTTCTGGATCCTGACCCTGCAGAAGGAAGGCCCGCTCGCGGTGCTTAGGGCCACGGGGGCGTCCCGGCGGCTGCTGATCGGCGCGTACGTCACCCAGGTGCTGGCCACGGCCCTGACCGGCGTGCTCCTCGGCGCGGCGGCCGGCGTGGCCATGGGTGCCGTGATGCCGTCGAACGTCTTCGTGCTGCCGCCGGGCGAAGCGGCCGCCGCCGGCGCGCTGCTGCTGGTCGTGGCGCTGGTCGGCGCGGCGGCCTCGGTACGACGGCTGTTCACCGTGGATCCGCTGCTCAGCCTGGGAAGGACCGCCTGATGGGCGCCAACGCCGCCGTCCTGCACGACATCCACCACGGCTACGGCGACGTCGAGGTGCTGCACGGCATCGATCTCGACCTGCCGGCCGGCCAACTGGTCGCCCTGCTGGGCCCGAGCGGCTCCGGAAAGACGACGCTGCTGGCCATTGCGGGCGGATTGCTCACCCCGGCCGCCGGCGTCGTGCAGATCAGGGAATCGCCGCTCTACGTGAACGGCAAGGTGAATCGAAAGGCGGCCGGTGACACCGCCTATGTGCTCCAGGCGTCGGCCATGATCGGTTTCCTGACGGTGATGGACAATCTGCTGGTACGAGACATCACCGCCGGCAGAAGAACGACCGACGCCGATCGTGAACGGGCCGAAGAGTTACTCGAAGCCGTGGACCTCGAAGCGAAAGCGCATCGCTATCCGGGGCAGTTGTCCGGTGGTGAACGGCAGCGGGCGGCGGTCGCGGCGGCGCTCTACACGCGGGCGCCGGTGATTCTCGCGGACGAGCCGACGGCGGCGCTGGATCGTGAACGCGGCCGTGCGGTGATGTCGCTGCTGGCCGCCCACGCCCACGACGGCGGGGCCGCGGTGCTGGTCGTGACCCACGACGAACGGGCCCTCGACCTGGCCGATCGGGTCGTGCGCATCGAGGACGGCAAGCTGAACTGACCAAGCTTTGTTCGGCTTCGTTCGAGATTTGCCTGACAAGCGCCCGCTGCTCGACGATCGAGGCAACGAACATCGGGGGGTGTCTGGCCATGCCACGAAGCGAGCGGCCGCTCGACCCGGGCGACACGCCGCTGCTGCGGTTCGCCGCGGATCTCCGCAGGCTGCGGGAATCGGCCGGCAGTCCGGTCTATCGGGAACTGAGCGTCAAAGCGCATTACTCGGTGGCCGTGCTGTCGGAAGCGGCGGGCGGCCGGAAACTGCCCTCGCTCTCCGTGACTCTGGCCTATGTCGACGCCTGTGCCGGCGATCTGGCCGAATGGGAGCGGAAATGGCGTGACGTGGCGGAGGCGCAGGAGACTCCCGCCGATCCGGACGGCGGGCAACCGCCCTATCTCGGCCTGTCGGCGTTCCAGATCGAGGACGCGACGAGATTTCACGGCCGGGGCGCGTTGCTGGCCCATTTGTCGAACCAGATCCTCAATCGCCGGCTGGTGGTGGTGTTCGGCGCCTCCGGCGCCGGCAAGTCGTCGCTGCTGCGGGCGGGGCTCGCCGCGGCCGGCCTGCGGGACGGCGTGGACGGCCTCGGCCCGCAGCCGACCGTCGTCTTCACGCCCGGCGCGCACCCGATCGACGAGTGCGCGCTGGGCCTGGCCGGGCCGATCGGCGCACCGGCCACCGAGCTGCGGGCGGAGCTGCGGGCCGATCCGACCGCGCTGCACCTGAGGCTGCGGCAGGCCGTGGCCGAGGAACCCGCCGGCCGGGACGCGCTGGTCATCGTCGATCAGTTCGAGGAGGTCTTCACCCTCTGCGTCGACGAGGAGGAGCGGCTGGCCTTCATCACCGCCCTCATGCACGTGGCCGCCGCGCCGTCCAGCCGCGCCCGGCTGGTGCTGGGCGTCCGCGCCGACTTCTTCGGCCACTGCCTGCAGTACCCGCAGCTGCGCCAGGTTCTCGGCGAGGGACCGGTGCTGGTCGGCGCGATGACCGCCGACGAGCTGCGTCTGGCCATCACCAAGCCGGCCATCGACCTCGGCTACACCGTCGAGACGGCGCTGGTCACGCGCTTGGTCTCCGAGGCCACCAACCAGCCCGGTGTGCTGCCGTTGATGTCGCACGCCCTGCTGGAGACCTGGCGCCGCCGCCAGGGCATCACGCTCACCGCCGCCGGTTATCACGCGGCCGGCGGCATCAGCCACGCCCTCAGCCGTACCGCCGAATCCGTCCATAGTGGACTTAATGCGACACGGCAAGCCGTTGCCCGTCAGGTGTTCCTCCGTCTGACCGCCCTCGGCGACGGCACCGAGGACACGCGCCGCCGCGTCGATCGGGCCGAGCTCGACCACGTCCAGGGTCTCGACGAGGTGCTCGACGCCCTGGTCATGGCTCGGTTGATCACCGTGGACCGGGACAGCGTCGACATCGCCCACGAGGCCCTGATCAGTCACTGGCCCCGGTTGCGCGAGTGGCTCACCGAGGACCGCGACAGCCTGCGCGCCCACCGCGCGCTCACCGAGGCCGCCGAGATCTGGGACTCCCTCAACCATGACGACGGGGCCCTCTACCGCGGCGCCCGCCTCCAACTCGCCCGCGACTGGGTCCGTTCCTGCACACCGTCGCTCTCCCACCGAGAGCAGGCCTTCTACGACCGCAGCGTCGACGTCCGCGAGCAGGAGCTGCTGGCCGCCCAGCGCCAGACCCGTCGGCAGCGCCGGTTCATCGCCCTGCTGGTGGTGCTCCTGGTCGCCTTGTCCGGCACGACCGCGTACTCGCTGATCAGCCAGCAAACCGTGGCCAGGCAACGCGACGAGGCCGTCGTCCGAAACGTCATCGACCAGATCTCGACCACCGCGCTCAGCGACCCGCGTGGCGCCGCCAAGCTCGCGTTGGCCGCTTACCGCAGCGAGCCGTCGCCCCGCACCCGCGGCCTCGTGCTGAGCTCGTTCACCAACAGCATCCAGTACGCCTCGGCCCGGCAGTCCGATTTCGCCGAATCCCTGGACGCCGCGCTCAAGCGCCATGCCTACGCGCAAGGGGACGCGGTCGAAGTGGAGGAGCTGAGGCCGGTCGGCGGGAGTTCGGAGTGGGCGAAACTGCCCAGGCCGCCGGAGGCCACCGGGAAGATCACGTTCTGCGTGCTCTCGCCCGACGGCCGCCGCGTCGCCGTGGCGTATGCGGCCGGCGAGTCCGCCAGCACGGTGGCGCTGTGGGACGTCGCCACCATGGCCCACCCTCAGATGCTTCGGATCTATCGGACGGACGCGGCGGTCGGGGTCGCCTTCAGCCCGGACGGCCGCCTGCTGGCGATCGGCAGCCTCGGCGCGACCGAGGCCGACCACCAGGACGGCGGCAAGACGGGGCACGGACCGGACGACCAGCGCTCGTTCCTGTGGGACACCACGGACGTCGCCGCCGCCGAACCGCGGGCGGTGCTGCCGATCTCGCCGGCAGCCATGCAGTTCTCCGCCGACGGCCGCACCCTGGTCACCGCTCCCGTCGCCGTTCCCGCACCGGCCGACCACAAGTCCTGGGAGCCCGACATCATCGCGGCCCCGGCCAAGGTCTGGGACGTGCCGCAGATCCTGAGCGGCAAGCCGGCCAAGCCGATCGATCTCGACGGTGTCGGCCTGCAAGACGCCGCGGCGGTGTCGCCGGACGGCCGGCTGATCGCCGTGGCCCACCGCGAGGGACAGGACGGATACGTCACGCTGTGGCGGCACACGCCGGAAGGCGCGATCACGAAGATCCGCGACGTGGCCACCGCCATCGCGCCCGCGCTGCCGGTGTTCAGCGCTGACGGCCGTTACCTGGCCACGGCGGAAGGCGACAACACGGTGGTGTTGCGGGACGTCAGCGATCCCACGCGGCCAGTGGACTATGCCGTGCTGCCCGGGCCGGAAACGGGTGCCCATGTGCTCGCTTTCGGCACCGAGAACCGCATCGCCGCCGCTGCCGGCACGGTCCTGGTCCGCGGCCTCGACGTCGACCTCGCGGCCAAGGCGATCTGCACCCCGCCGCGGGTGATGGGTCCGGGGGAGCACGGCGGGTTTCCGTCACCCGATCTGCCCGATCCCTGCCCGTCCGGAGGCTAGCCCTGCCACTCCCAGGAAACGCGGGGTGCATCCACCGCGCTCGTCGTCGCGGCAAGCTGGAGAAGCAAGAGCGAGACGACGAAAGGGAAGAGCGATGAGTCTGGGCGGTGGCACTTTCACGCCGGCGGAGGGCCTGACGCTGACCCGCATGGGGTACGGCGCGATGCAGCTGGCGGGGCCGGGGGTGTTCGGCCCGCCGAAGGATCGCGGCTCGGCGGTCGAGGTGCTGCGCGCGGTGGTGGCGGCGGGCATCAACCACATCGACACGGCCGACTTCTACGGGCCGGTGGTGACCAACGAGCTGATCAAGGCGGCGCTGCACCCGTACCGGGAGGGCCTGCACATCGTGACGAAGGTCGGCGCCCGCCGCGCGGCCGACGGCGGCTGGGTGCCGATCCTGCACCCGGCGGACCTGAAGGCGCAGGTGCACGACAACCTGCGCAACCTGGGCCTGGACGCGCTGGACGTGGTCAACCTGCGGGTGGCCGGCCACGACGAGTCGGACGACGAGCCGATCAGCGACCAGTTCGGGGCGCTGGCCGAGCTGCGCGAGCAGGGCCTGATCGGGCACCTGGGGCTGAGCGGCGTCAACGCCCGCCAGCTCAAGGAAGCGCAGGCGATCGCGCCGGTGGTGACGGTGCAGAACCTGTACAACATCGCCGACCGCCGGCACGAGGCGCTGCTCAACCAGTGCGAGCAGGAGAACATCCTGTTCGTGCCGTTCTTCCCGCTGGGCGGCTTCTCCCCGTTGCAGTCGGACGCGCTGACGGCCGTGGCCGAGCGGCTCGGGGCGTCGCGGCAGCAGGTGGCGCTGGCCTGGCTGTTGCAGCGGTCGCCGGCCGTCGGCGTCATCCCGGGCACGTCCTCGGTGGCGCACCTGCGAGAGAACATCGCCGCCGCCGACCTGCGCCTGGACGCCGAGGTCGTGGCCGAGCTCAACGCGATCGGGGCGTGACGTGACCGCGGTGGGCTTTGTCGGCCTCGGCGACCAGGGCGCGTCGACCGCGCGGGCCATCGCGGAACGCTTCGAGCTGCACATGTGGGCCCGCCATGATCGTCGGCGGCGCGGTGGAGTCGTTGGTGTGGTCCGGCAGGCCGTGGACGGCGCTGGAGGGCCTGCCGGAGCTCACCAGGGTGATCGGCTAACGCTGCACGGTGAACTGGTCGACGGCGGTGCCGTCCTCGGTCAGCGACCGGACGGTCATCTTCGCCGGTGTGGTCGCCGTCGCCGGCACGACGTCGACGGCGACCAGGCAGTAGCCGGTGTAGCGGACCCGGGACCAGGACACCTTGATCGTCTTGTCGTGACCGTCCTCATCGGACACCTTCATCGGCTGTGTGCCGTCGTTGGCGGTCTCGTGGCCCAGGTAGGTGTCCGAGCCGGGGAACTTGTAGATGCCGCCGCCCCCGCCGCCGGCCACCACGTAGGTGGTGCCGTCCTTGGCGGGGGTGACGGTGTCCCCGGAGGCCAGCTTGCGGGTCGGCTTGCCGGCGCGGATGGGGTCGGTGCGCTCGTAGATATGGTTGTGCCCGTTCAGCACCACGTCCACTGTGTACTGATCGAACAGCGGCGCCCACTGCTGCTGCGCGCCGAGTTCGGCCCCGTTGTCCTGGCACGTGGAGTACAGGCACTGGTGGAAGTACACCACGATGAAGTCGATGGAGGCGTCGGCCCGCATCGCCTTGAGCGTGGCCTTCAGCCAGGCAAGCTGCTTGCCCTTGGTGTAGTTGAGGTTCGTCGGCGTGTTGTAGCAGATGTCGTTGCCGTCCAGGCTGATCAGGCCGACGTTCTGGTACCGCCACGAGTAGATGCCGGTCGAGCCGCTCCAGGCGTTGTCCGGCATGGTGAACCGGGCCCGCACGCCGCCGTAGCCGTCGGCCGCGTACCACGGCTCCATCTCGTGGTTGCCGATCGCCATCATCCACGGGATCTGCGCCGCCGCCGGCTCGTTCTGGTTGAAGAAGGTGTCCCAGATCCGGGCGTCGTAGGAGTCGGTGGTGTCCCCGCCGCCGCTGGAGTTGGCGTAGCTGAGATCGCCCATGTGCAGGTGGAAGGCGGGCGAGAGGCCGGCGATCAGGCCGGTCGTGGCCGTCGCGTTGTAGCCGACGCCCTGGTCGCCGAACGCCGTGAAGCCGAAGCCGGCGCCCTTGCCGACCGCCGGCGCCGTGCGGAAGGTGGCGACGCCGTCCAGCCGGCCCGCCGGGTCGTATCCCTGGTGGCCCACCACGTAGTAGTAGGCGGTGTCCGGGACGAGGTGGTCCAGCCGGGCGTGCAGGTAGTACTGCACCACGGTCTTCGGCTTGACCAGCGGCTCGTCCTCGGTCGGCTTCTGCCAGGACAGCTGGCTCGTCAGCGTGCGCACCTCGACCGGCAGGGCCGCGCCGAGGTCGGTCGGGCTGGTGCCGATCCGGATGAACGGCGCCGTCACCGCGGCCGGCACCTGCCAGGACACGACCACCTGTTGCGACGGGTCCGCGCCGAAGGCGATGTGCCGCCCGAAGGGCCGCACCGCCGAGCCCGAGACCTTGTCCGTGGCCTTGGTCATCGGCACGTTCGTGGCGGCCGAGGCGGTCGCGGGCAGCACGCCGCCCACCGCCAGCGCCGCCCCGCCCACCGCCCCGGCACGGAACAGCGCGCGCCGTGAGTACCGAGCCGTGTACTGCTCATGTTGCTCGGCCAACGTGAGCCGGCGTCCAGTTGTCTCCCGCATGGTGAAAAAGTTAGGAAAGTTTCCTATTTAGTGTCAAGGGTCACATCGGCCGGCCCGATCGGCCGTTGGCCGCCCGGAGCTGCCCGGAACCGGTGCCGAAAATTCCTGACGATGGTCACGCTTGATCGAGTCCGCGCTGACCTGGGCCGATGCCGGGTTGGCGGCCGTTGTGGGATCGGCTTTTCTTTCCGTGGTAGCGATTGTCGGCCGACCGGCGACGGCCGCGGGCCGACGACGCCGGCAAAGCTACGATGTCCGGCAATGCCAGGGCCGTAGCGCAGAGGCAGGCGCATTGGACTGCTGATCCGAAGCACACCGGTTCGAATCCGGCCGCCCTGGCAGCTAGCGGTCTCATGATGCAGGGAAGGACGCCTTACCCGCGTTCAACGAGGGTAAGGCGTCCTTCCCTGCATGAAGAGGGGGGAGCATGGTCGGCGAGGGGGAGTTGAAGGCGTTTCACGACACCGTGGCGCGGCTGCGGGAGCTGCCGGCGGACGATCCGGTGCGGCTGAAGGCGGAGCGGGTGGCGGAGTCGTTCGCCCGTGACGGCAAGCAGCGGCGCAAGAAGGTGCGTTCGGCCGAACGGGCGCAGGCGGATGCGGCGATCGACGCCACGACGGCGACGGGTGGGACGGACCGGCGTGAGGACGCGCCGCTGAGGCACGACCCGGAGGCGGCGGCCATGCCGCTGGCCCGAACCCGCCGCTGCTACATCTGCAAGGAGACCTACCAACTCGCGGATGCCTTCTATCACCGGCTTTGTCCGGATTGCGCGCGGGAGAACGCCTCACGGCGCAGCGCTCGGGCCGATCTGGCCGGGCGGCGGGCGCTGCTGACCGGCGGCCGGGTGAAGATCGGGTTCCAGCTGGCGCTGATGCTGTTACGGGACGGGGCGGAGCTGCTGGTCACGACCCGTTTCCCGCGTGATGCGCGGCGGCGCTTCGAGGAGGCGCCGGGCAGCGCGGACTGGCTGGACCGGCTCACGTTGGTCGGCATCGACCTGCGTGATCCACGGCAGGTGCTGGGGCTGGCGGAGTCGCTGCGCGAGGACGGCCGGCCGCTGGACATCCTCGTCAACAACGCGGCCCAGACCGTGCGCCGGCCGCCCGAGTCCTACGCGGCGCTGATCGGCGGCGAGGTCGGTGCGCTGCCGTCGAACGTCATGGTGGCGCCGGGATTCAGCCCCATGCTCGCGCTGGGTCAGAGCCACGGCGCATTGGCGCTGGCCGAGATCGACGAGGCGGGGCTGCTGCCGGACACCGCGCCTGTGAACTCCTGGTCGGCCCGCGTCGGCGAGCTCGACGCGGCCGAGGTGCTGGAGACGCAGCTGGTCAACGCGTTGGCGCCGACCCTGCTGTGCGACCGGCTGCTGCCATTGCTGCTGGCTTCGCCGCGGCCACGCCGCTACGTCGTCAACGTGACGGCGGTCGAGGGGCGATTCACCGTGCGGAACAAGACTTCCGGGCATCCGCACACCAACATGGCCAAGGCCGCGCTGAACATGCTCACCCGCACCAGCGGGCCCGAGCTCGCGGAGCGGGGCGTGTACATGTGCTCGGTCGACACCGGCTGGATCACCGACGAGAACCCCGCCCCGAAGAAGGCCCACCTGGCCGACAACGGCTTCCGCACGCCACTGGACATTGTGGACGGTGCGGCCCGGGTGTACGACCCGATCGTGCGGGGCGAGCGGGGCGCCCCGGTGGCCGGCGTTTTCCTCAAGGACTATCGGGAGGCGGCGTGGTGAGCGAGCTCGAACCTCTGCTGGCCTGGCTGCGCACCGGCACGGCGACCACGGAGCGGCTGGACTTCCCGACCGGCACCGCGCTGCCCGACGGTCGGCTCGATCTGTGCAAGCAGGCGCTCGGGCCGGACGGCGCTTCGCTGGTGGCGGAAGCGTTGCACCCCGGCGTGGTCCGGCACCTGTTGCTGGGCACCGACGGCCTGGGGGACGGGGCGGCCGAAGTGGCGGCGCAGGCCGTCCAGCACGAGGTCGAGACCCTGTATTTTGGCTGCAACGGCATCACCGCCGGCGGCGCGTGCCGCATTGCCGACCAGCTGAGGATGTCACCGCAGGCCAGCGCCGTCACCGGCATCTGGCTCAAGCGCAACCCCATCGGCGACGGCGACGCGGCGGCCGCGATCATCGAGTCCGCCCGGTCGCTGCGCACCATCGACCTGGTGCAGACCAACCTCGATGCCGACGCCGTGGCCCGTGTGGTCGACGCCATCCTGGCCGCCACCACCAGCGGCCGTCGGATCGAGCGTCTTTATGTCGGAGGCAATCCGCTCGGCCCGGCCGGTGCCGGACACCTGGCCGCGTTGGTGGCCGCCGATGCCGTGAGCGAGCTGTACGTCTCGGCCGCCCGGCTCTGCGACGAAGGTGCCTACGCCATCGCCGGCGCGTTGCGGCGCGGCCGGCTGCGCAGGATCTCCTTGGCCAGTAACGGCATCGGCCCGCGTGCGGCCGCGGCGCTGGTCGTCGCGGCCGCTCAGGCCGGTGTCGAGACGTGCGATCTCGGACGCGTGAAGGCCGCCGGGGTCCTTGGGACTCAAGGAAACCGCCTCGACGAGGCCGCGACGACCGCCATCGCCAATGCGCTTTCTTCGAGCCCACATCGCCTGCGGCACCTCGTGTTGAACAACACCGGCCTCGACAGCCGTGCCGCCCACCGCCTCCTGGACGGTGCCCGGCGCGCCACCACGCCCACCCGTTTCGTGCTCGGCAAAGGCATCGCCACCAGCGTCCGCCGCCGGCTCGACGCCTTCAGCGCCGCCATCCCCGCGCGGCCGCCGGTGTCCGCCGATGTGGCGGCCGTGCGGAGCGTGCACCGCCAGCCTCCGCCGGCCTAGCGCGGCATGTTCCCGAACACCTCGATCCAGAACCGCTGCCGGTCCTCGGCCACGCCGACCAGGTAGGTGGCCCGGAGTTTGGGCGGCAGCAGGGCGACCAGCCGCGGGACGACCTTGCGGTGCCGGCGCAGCTGGGACAGTTCGGCGTTGGCCAGCACCTGGTGCACGACGTCGCCGGCGTCGCCGCCTTCGGGCGACGCCGACTCGGCCCGCAGCCGGGCCTCCCAGCCGTTCACGTCGGCGGCCAGCTCGCCGAGGCCGGTGACCTTGCGGTTGGCCAGCCGTTCGATCAGGGCGGTCAGCGGAACCGGCGCGTACTCGCCGTCGCCGAGGTAGATCGTGCCAAGCTCCAGCGGCAGGCCGCGCTGGTGCAGCTTGACGAACCGCTCCAGGGTCCGCTTGGTGATCCACTCCCGGCCCTCGTCGTCGATGTCGTTCTTCCACCACTCCAGCACGGTCTCGGCCACGCCGCCGTACCGCTTGATCAGCCACTCGTTGGCCGGGATGTCGGCCGGCTCGACCTGGAGCGACACGGTGAAGCGGGTGGCCTGGGCGATGTTGTTGCGAGACACCAGAAGCTTACGCCCGAGGTGGTACGGCGGGTTCTGGATCGCGACCTGGGCCCGCAGGTTGCGGATCGGCTGCCCGGCCAGCGTCCACTCCTGGGTGACCTCCATCAGCCGGGCGAAGGCGGCCTTGTCCTTGGGCCGGTTGTACTCGTCCCACACGATCGCCTTGGGCTCGCCGCCGGTGAACGGCCGCGACAACAGGTTCTCCAGCGTGCCGTCCGCGGTCGGCAGCGGCACGCAGAGATCCTCGACATTGGTCACCGGCAACGAGAAGTACAGCGGCTCGCGGCCGAGCTCGGCCCGGATCGTCTCGCGCACCAGCTCCGTCTTGCCGCAGCCGGGCGGCCCCTGCAACAGCACACACCAGCGGTTGCGCACTGCGGCCCGCAGCACCTGCCGGACAGGATCCGGTATGGTGTCAGGGTTTCGTACGCCGAGCGCGGTGGCCATCCGGTCGAGGATCTCGGCGGTGAGGTTGACGATCCGTTGGCTGTGCGTGTCCTCCAGCCGCAGCCGCTCGCCATTGACGAGTGGAAGCGCCCAGCGCAACGGGAATCCCTCGCGCGCGTTGGCCAGGATGTGCTCCATCGTCCGCGGCGACAACAACTCCCGTAGCTCCGGGCCGAGCGAGTTCCACACGGCGAAGAACGGGCCCAGGTCCCAGTCATGGTGGCGGGCGGCCAGGTTGGTGCGCCATGCCGTGTCGTTCGCGGTCATCCGCACGGTCACCATGCGGTCGAGGATCGCAAGGTCACCGCGCCGTGCGGAGGTTTCGGCCAGAGACTCGTTGTCGGTCAGGAACACGCCTATACAGCCGAGTTCACGCAGATCGTGCTCGCCCAGCGTCCAGTTGCAGGCGATCTGCATGAGCTGCGACTGGATCGTCTCGCCGGCCTGCGACGAGTCGTCGATCAGCAGCACGAACGGCTTGCCCGGCCGCAGCTGGCTCATCACCAGCTGCCGCAGCACGAGCTCGCCGTCCTCCCGCACCGGGGCGTTGATCAGCAGGTCGTCCGGCGTGAGATTGGCCGCCGGCACGAACACCAGAGCCGCGTCCGGATGGGCCTCGGCGACGTGCGAGAAGAAGGTCGCGGTCTTGCCGATGCCGTGCGGGCCGAAGATCTGACCGGTCTGCCCGATGTCGATCATCGCGTCGATGAACGCGGCCAGCCGGGAAGGGTCCTCGGGCGGGGTCCGGTAGGTGGCGTTCGGCCGGGTGGTCGTCATCGGTCTCTTCCGTTCACGGGCCGCACTCGGTGGCAGGCCATGGCTGGGGTGTGCGCGTCGGGCCAGTCGTCGCCGCCCTCGGTGATCAGCCAGATCCACTTGTCCGGCTCGACCGGCGTCACGTGCCCGCCATGGCCGTCGGTGAGCACGATGACGGCGTCGGGTCGCTCCTCGAAGTGCTTGCCATCCACTGTGGACCGCCCCTCGACGTACTCCATCACGGCGTAGAAGCTCGTGCCGCCACCGCCGCGCACCTGATCACCGGGCTTGAACGGCATCACGACCCAGTCGAACGACAGCCAGTGCGCCTGCACGCCGTCGATCCCGCCGACCAGCTCGACCATCCAGTCCACCACGCTCTGCGGCATCGACCCGGACGTGTCGAGGGCGATGACCAACACCTTGTCCCGCACCGGTCCGCTGCGCGACAGCATCGGCTCATGGCCGAGCATGGCCAGCACCGCGCCACGCTTCTTCGGATACACCAACCGTTCGCCGGCACGCAGCTTGGAACCCAGCACGTCGATCAGCCACCGTTGCCACCAGTCGACCTTGCCGGTGCGGGCCGTCTCGCCGCGCAGCATGCCGGCGCCGAGCTTGCCCCAGATCTTGCTGGCGGCGTCCTCGGTGCGTCCCATCAGGTCGAGCATCTCCGACTCGGCCCTGCTGTTGCCGCGACGGGCCGCCAGCAGCGAGTTCAGCAGCACCGACTGGACGACCCCGTCCACCGTCTGCTGATCCTGCTGGAGGTCGTGTGTGACGTGGACGCACGGCGTGTCCGGCATCGGTGGTTGTCTCATGCGCTTGAGTTCGGCATAGACGGTCATGTCGGTGCGGATGAAGTCCTCATAGGACAGGGGATCCAGGTGCTGCGCGGTCAGATCCGCTTCGTACATCGCATGGATGCCGTTCGGGTCGATGCCGGTGGGTCTCCGGTTCACCGTCGGCAGGCCGCGGCCCAGCCGGGTCTTCACGACGTGGTTGATCGACACCTCGGCCGCGAGCGTGAAGACAGGGTCGTCCCGCAGTTCCCCGTCCGTGAACAGGTGGCGGTGCACGAGGTGTCGCGCCTCGTGGAAGAGCACGAACTTGACGCCGCCCAGTCCGATGTCGACGAAGAAGTCGGGGTTGAACAGGAGCAGACAGGCGCCGTCGCCGGAGGCGACGACCGCGGCGGTGTCGATCGCCGTGGTGGCGATCTGGTGCCGGCACTTGGCGAACAGCCACGAGCCGACCACCGACTCGGCCAGCCCGAAATCGAGCAGCGCGGCCTCCTTGAGCCGCTCGGCCTCGGCGATCACCTCGGGCGCGGCCGGCTGCCAGTCGGCCAGTGCCCGTCGGTCGCGCAGGTCGACGACCGGCAACCGCTTGCGGTGCTCCATTTTCCCCTCTGTAAGATCGGTGTCGACGGGTCGTAGCGCAGAGGCAGTCGCACCACTACGGCATGGTGGCCACGCTGGTTCGAATCCAGCCGCCCGTCCCTCACAGCTACATATCCCTTATCGGCTCGCCACGGCGCCGCTCGTGCTGATCAGCTCCGGCGCCGTGCCGGCGAACGTCGGCAACAACTGGGCCAGCACCGCCCACGCGTCCAGGTTCGTCCCGATCTCGGCCCGCACCAACGGGGCCAGCAGCGCGGCGGCCTCGGCCGCCCGCTGCGGGAACAGTTGGGTGCCGCAGTGCAGCACGCCCAACACCTGGCGCGGCGGTCGGCCGCGTTCGACGTAATCCCGCAGCTCGACGATGCCGGCCTGACGCAGCCGGTGGACGAACTTGGGGTGCTGGCCGAACTGCGCACGCAGCTCCGGCGGGCAGTCGATCCGCACGGCCAGCGCCCAGCGGGCGTAGCCGGGGAGCGGCTGCTCCCGGTCCGCCTCCGCGACCTGAGCCCAGAGGCTCCAGTCGACCGCGCGCGCCGCCACCCGGCCCGCCCCCATCGTGCTCGCCTCGCGCAGTTCACCGATAACTCCGCGCCGGCCGACCGGGATCACCGGTTCCTCGTGCAGGCAGCCTCGTTGCCCGCAGTGTGGCAGTCGCCGCCGCAGCAGCCGCGGCTTCGTGCCGCCGAACGGCTGTCCACGCAGGATGTCCCGTTTGAGCACGTCGGGAATGTCGTGCCGGTGGAACACCAGCTGGTTGACGGCCGGATCGTTCTGCTCCATCATCCACAGCCACGCCGACCGAGGTGCGTTCAGCCGTTCGAGCTGCCACAGTGCCATCTCGCCGCTCTGGTTCCTCGACACGCCCGACCCGAGCCGCCGCCGCACCGCCGCCGCGTCCTCCGGCTCGATCAGCGAAAGCAGGAAGTGAACCCCCGCCTGGTCGTCCCCTCTGTTCACGGCGGTGATTATCGCAGAGCGCCCGCCGCCGCCACGCCGGATTTCCGCCACCGGCGGCGTTTGAGCAGCGTTGACGGGGTACCCGATGGGCATGACGAGCCCACCTGACCCGGACCTGACCACCAGCGAGCAGCTCGACGAGGACGAGCTGGGCAAGGATCCGCTGGAGGAGGGCGTCGAGCCGCCCGAGGACTGGGCGGCCGCGGACCGGTTCGGCATGACGCCCCGCGAGGAGCGCGAGGGGGAGACCCTGGACGAGCGGCTCGCCGAGGAAGAACCCGACGTGTACGGCAACCCGAGAGAGGCAGTGATGTCCGAGCAGCTGCGCGGCCGCACGGTCGCGATTCTCGCCACCGACGGCGTCGAGCAGGTGGAACTGACCGAGCCCAAGGCCGCGGTCGAGCGGGCCGGCGGCAAGGCCGTGCTGGTGTCGTTGGAGGACGGCGAGATCCAGGCGATGAACGCCGACGTCAACCCGGCCGACACGTTCGCCGTCGACGTGACCGTGGACCGGGCCGACGCGGACGACTTCGACGCGTTGATCCTGCCCGGCGGCACCACGAATCCCGACAAACTGCGGCAGAATGACCGCGCCGTGTCGCTAGTGAACGACTTCTTCGAGGCCGGAAAGCCGGTCGCGGCGATCTGCCACGGCCCGTGGTTGCTGGTCGAGGCCGACGTGGTGCGCGGGCGGACGCTGACGTCGTACCCGAGCGTGCGCACGGACATCCGCAACGCCGGGGGAACGGTGGTGGACAAGGAAGTCGTCATCGACGGCGGCCTCGTCACCAGCCGGAACCCCGACGACCTGCCGGCGTTCTGCGAGGCGCTGGTGCGGGAGTTCGCGGAGGCGCGGTCATGACGGACCTGGACGCCCCTCAGGGCCGGCCGCCGGCCCGGCGCCTGCGTATCGCCGGGCGCCGGGCGCCGGGGGTCGAGGCGATGCGACAGGCCCGTAGCGGAGGCGCGTGATGGCCAGGTCGATCTGGAGCGGTTCCATCAGCTTCGGGCTGGTGACGATCCCGGTCGCGCTGTTCAGCGCCACCGACGACCACACCGTCCACTTCAACCAGTTCGAGCGCGGCACCTCCGACCGGATCCGCTACCAGCGCGTCAACGAGCGGACCGGCAAGGAGGTCGAGTACGCCGACATCGTGCGCGGCCACGAGGTCGGCGATGGCGAGTACGTGCTGGTCGAGCCGGACGAGCTGGCAGCCATCGCGCCGGGGCGGTCCAAGTCGATCGAGATCACCGGCTTCGTCGATCTGGACGAGATCGATCCGATCCACTTCCAGAAGACGTACTGGCTGGCCCCGGCCAAGGAGGAGTACGGCCGTCCCTACGCGCTGCTGACCGAGGCGCTGGCCAAGACCAATCGGGTCGGCATCGCCTCGTTCGTCATGCGGGGCAAGCAGTATCTCACGGACATCCGGGCCGATGACGGCGTGCTGGCCTTGGACACGCTGTACTACGCCGACGAGATCCGTGACCCGCACGACATGCTCGACACGCTGCCCAGCGGAAATCGACCGCATGCCAACGAGTTGAAGATGGCGACGCAGCTGATCGAGTCCATGGCCATGCCGTGGCGGCCGCGGGACTTCCGTGACACCTACACGCGCAAGGTGAACAAGCTCATACAGGACAAGCACAAGGGCCGCAAGATCGTCGTCGAGGCCGAGCCGCCGGAGCCGACCGGGACGACGGACCTGTTGGAAGCCTTGCGCCGCAGCGTGGAAAAAGGCCGGAGGCCCGCGCGTTCATCGTCGCAGGTGGATGATTCGAGCAAGGCCGAGCTGGCGGAGGCCGCGCGCGAGCTGGGTATCAAGGGCCGGTCCAAGATGAGCCGGGACGAGCTGGCGTCGGCGGTGAAACGGGCCACTCGCAAGGCGTCCTGAAGTTTGCCATCCCGGGTGGGCCGGGTAGGCGATCTTCATGACCGGAACGGAGGAGAAGCTGAGGCGGCCGCTGCTGTGGGCGGGTCTGGCCGTCGTGTTCCTGATCGTGGTGAATGCCCCGGACTCCGGCCTGCTGCCGATTCACGATCGCCTGGTGGAGAAGGCGATCTCGCTGGTCGGCGCGCTGCTGTTCGTGATCGCCGGCGTGCTGGCCGTCAGACGCACTGCCGGCTACGTCGATGCCCGGCTGAGCCGGCGCGGCATGGGCTCCGCCGGGTCGATCCTGGCCGTGGTGATCTCGGCCGCCGGATACTGCGTGATCGTGCTGACGGCGTTGAGCGCGTTGGCGATTCCGTTGCAGCAGCTGGTGGTCGGCGGCGCGCTGACCGGTGTCGTCGTCGGTATCGCCGCGCAGCAGACCCTGGGCAACGTCTTTGCCGGGCTGATGATCCTGATGGTGCGGCCGTTTCGGGTCGGCGACACCATCGAGGTGCGGTCCGGCGCGTTGAACGGGCCGTTCACCGGGCGGGTGCGGGCCCTGGGGCTGACGTACGTGACCCTGGCCGCCGAGAACGGAACCCTGTTGCTGCCCAATGCGGGGGTGCTGGCCGCCGGTGTCACCGTCGGCCTGCACCAGCCGGAATGACGTCAGGCCTGGGGGATCAGGCCGACCTGGCGGGCCAGTTGCAGGCTGTCGGCGTTGAGCCAGTACTCGACGATCATGCCGTCGACCAGGCGCAGGATGTCGGTGCCCGTGATGGAGACCGGGCCGACGGCGCTCGTGCCGCTCGCGTGCCAGCGCACGACCACGAAGTCCCGATCGGCGATCGGGCCGACCGCGACGGTGAACTCCAGATCCCGGATCGTGGTGTGGGTGCCGGCGATCCACTCGGTGAGGCCGTCGCGGCCGCGGATCTCGTCGCTGCCGCTGTCGACCAGCGGGGCGGCGTGGGCGACGAAGTCGGGGGAGACGATCTTCTCGGCCAGGGTGAGGTCGTTGTTCCACAGCCGCAGCCAGGTGTCGATCAGGTCCATGTCAGAAGTCCTTTGCTGGTAATGAGATTCAGAGGTCGGCGTCGGGGATCCACGAGCCGTGGATGCCGCCGGGCACGCGGTGGGGGAGCTCCACCGTGGCGACGGTGTCGAGCGTGCTGGCGTCGTAGACGATGAACTCGGAGGTGTGTCGGCGGGTGTCGCTGACGATGGTGAGCAGGTAGCCGTCGTCCTCCGCGGTGCCGTTCTCGGCCGGCACGAACACCGCCTCGCCGGGGATGTGGTGCTCGTCGCCGCTGGTCAGGCTCCTGGCGCCGGAGTGGTTGTCGTACTTGACGATGCCGTGCCGGTGCAGGCCGCCGCCGGGGAAGGCCACCGCGTAGCCGTAGCGGTTGGGGCGGCCGAGCACCTGGTTGTTGATCGCCGGGAAGTCCACGACCAGGTCGTCCACCGCTTCTTCCTTGGCGATGGTGGCAGCCGGGTCGAGGATCCAGCGGTGCTGCCTGATGCCGACCGCCGGCGTCTCCGGGTGCGCCGGTCGGCCCGCCCAGAACTTCGAGGAGGTTTCCCAGGCGCCGCGGTCGAAGCACGGTCCGTCGAGCACGATCCGGCCGTTGTCCTCGTACGCGTTCGTCACGTGCAGCAGGACGCCCGGCTCCACCGCGTGCCAGGTCACTTCCGCCCGGCCCGTGCGCGGCATGACGCCGATCCGCGGCGCGTAGTCGTCGTGCCAGCGGTAGGGGAGGCCACCCGTCTCGGCCGCGTCGAAGATCACCGACATGTCGATCCACACCACGAAGTTCTCCGTGATGGCGAAGTCGTGCATCAGCGACGGGCCCGCGCCCTCGACGATCTCCTGCCTGGTGATCTCGCCCCGTGGCGAGGCCACGTAGTAGATCAGGTGCGGCGGGAAGGGTGAGTAGGCGAAGAAGTGCAGCTCACCCGTGACCGGGTCTTCCTTGGGGTGGGCCGTCATGTTCGTCTTCAGTTTGCCGCCGAAGTCGTAGGCCCCCACCGTGTTCAGCTCCGCGTCGATCTCGAACGGCAGGTTCGCCTCCTGCAATGCCAGCAGCCGTCCCGAGTGCTCGATCACGTGCGTGCCCGCCACGCTCGCCGTCAGGTCCCCGTGGCCCTCCGGCGCCCCCTCCAGCAGCGGCGTCCGCACCCACCGGTTCCGGTACCACTCCGCGCGGCCCTCTCGCAGCCGTAAGCCGTGGATCATGCCGCTGCCCTTGAACCAGTGCGTCGGCGTCACCCCCGGCTTCGGGTTGTGCCCGTTGCGCAGATACCGCCCCTCCAGCTCCTTCGGCAGCGTCCCCCGCACCCGCAGCTCCCGCGCCGTCCGCTCCTCCGCGACCGGGGCGTAGTGATCGCTGATGTACGGCAGTGACGTCAAGACGCCCTCCCAGGCTAAGGAGTGATTGACCACTCACTGATGTGCTGGTGAGTAATAAACCACTCACACTTGACGCTGTCAACCCTTCCGACCTCGGAGGGACTGCGACGGTATCGTCTAGACGACTTCGTCTAGTCCGGGCTGGAAGGGGACGTCGCTGTGCAGGACCTGTTCTCGATAAGCGGCAAGGTGGCGCTGGTGACGGGGGGCTCGCGCGGTATCGGGAAGATGATCGCGGAGTGCTACCTGCGGGCGGGGGCGAGGGTGTTCCTGTCGTCGCGCAAGGCGGAGGCGTGTGCGGCGGCGGAGAAGGAGCTGTCGCAGTACGGAGAGGTGACGGCGCTGCCGGCGGACGTGTCGGAGCGGGGCCAGTGCGAGCGGCTGATCGGGGAGGTGGGGGAGCGGGCGGGGGAGCTGCACGTGCTGGTGAACAACGCGGGGCGACGTGGGGCGCGGCGTTCGACGAGTTCCCGGACTCGGCGTGGGACAAGGTGTTGGGCCTGAACGTGCGGGCGCCGTTCGTGCTGACGCAGCTGGGGCGGGCGCTGCTGGAGGCGTCGGCGACCGAGGACGACCCGGCCAGGGTGGTCAACATCGGCTCGATCGACGGCCTGATGGTGCCGGGCTTCAAGAACTTCTCGTACTCGGCCTCGAAGGCGGCGCTGCACCACCTGACCCGGCACATGGCGGCGGAGCTGGCGCCGAAGATCCTGGTCAACGCGATCGCCCCGGGCCCGTTCCCCAGCAAGATGATGGACGCGACACTGGACAAGCACGGGGACGCGATCCGCGCCAAGAGCCCGGTCGGCCGAGTGGGCCGCACGGAGGACGTGGGCGCGGCGGCGATCTACCTGGCCTCGCCGGCCACCACCTTCATGACGGGCGCGGTCATCCCGCTGGACGGCGGCCTGAGCACGACCGTCGGCATGGGTGTCGAAATCTGAATGGAAGCGCTGCCGCACCGGGAAAAGCTGCTGCGTGAAGGCACGCGCCGGCTCTACAGCCACGGCTTCCACGGCACCACGGTCGACGGCATCCTCGCGGCGACGGGCGTGCCGAAAGGCTCCTTCTATCACCACTTCGGGTCCAAGGAGGCCTTGGCCAAGGAGGCGTTGCGGCGCTACCTGACCTTCCAGCTGGACCTGCTCGAAAGCTGGACGGCCAAGGCGGACCTGCCGACCGCGGACGTGCTCGTCGGCTACTTCACCGACATGGCCGAGGCGTTCACGCGCTCCGAGTACCAGCGGGCGTGCCTGTTCGGCAAGCTGTCGACGGAGATGTCCGCCGGCTCATCGGAATTCCGGGCAGTGCTGGCCGATCACGTCAGGGAGTGGCAGGTCCCGCTACGGGAACTGTTGCGGCGCGGGCAAGAACGCGGCGACGTCCGCGGCGGGCTCGCCGTCGAGCAGTTGGCGGACGCGGTGCTGGCCCTGGTGCAAGGTGTGTTCGTGCTCGCGCTGGCGGTGCGGGACGAGGCGATGCTCGACGCCGCCCGCACCGCGTTGCGCGTGCTCGTGGAAAACCCTAGGGCAGCTCCGGCCTAGCCCGGCTGGTCCATTGCCGGACCCGTCGGAACACCGGATGTTGTTGCCGGACCAGGAGTTGCCGCCCACGCTCGGCCAGCAGCGGCGCCCGCACCGGCACATCGACGCAGTCGACGTAAGCGGAGGCGCCATGCTCGAGCGGGAACAGGGCGATGACCTGCCCCAGCGGGCGCGGGGCGTCGAACAGCAGATGGCAGGTCGGCGTCACGCGGGCGTTGAGCTCGATGAACCACGCGACGCCGTCCTCGCCGAGCACGAAGTCGAGACCGCAGAAGCCGCTGAGCCCCAGGCGATGCACGATCCGCCGGGCGGCCTCGGCCATGCCGGAATGATCGATCACCCGGACCACGGCCGACGGCCCCCGGACCTCCTCCGCGAGCACGACCTCCAAGCACACCAACGCCAACACCTCGCCGTCACGGCAAGCCACCGTGGCGATGGCGTCCTTGCCGGCACGGAACTCCTGCGCGTTCACGGTCGGCCGCCGCCGCAACACGGTGGCGGTGAGGGAGTGCAGTTCCCGGTTCACCAACGCCCGCTTCACGGCCACGTGCGGCGCCGGCGGCCGTGAGATGCTTCGCCACGCCCGCGTCAGCGACGCCTGCTCCACAACTGCGACACCTCGCCCACCCGAGCTGCCGTCGGTCTTGAGCACCACCGGAAACGACCGCAGAACCGAAGGATCGGTGATCACGGTGGTTGCCGGCGCGTCAACGCCGGCGTCAGTGGCGACCTCGGCGACACCGGACCGGGACACCATCCGCGTCCACTCGCCGAGGGACCGGGCCAGCAGTTCGTCGTGCGGACGCCGAGAATGCAGGCGCCGCAACAGAACCAGCGACCGCTCGTCGTCACACACGACAAGATCCGGCTGCGCCGCCGCCATGGCCCGGGCGATCGACCGCAGCGGACGGGACTTGTGCAGCGGATACGAGCCGGCCAACCCGTCCACCACCTCCAGCGGATGACCGGACGGCCGGCAGACCCACACAGTGAACCCGGACTCGATCATCGCGTCGGCCAGCCGGGCCGCCGAGAACCACCGCATGGTCGACACGATCAGCACCCGCTCGAACCCCGGCTCGGGCCGAACACCAGGGCCCTTGTTGAGGTCTCGTGCGATGCCGTCGGCCACCGCGTCGGCCGCGTCGGCCGCGCTGACGATCGTGAGGTGATCACCGACGACCCGCCGCACGTACATCTCACGGGCGAGCCCTTGCCAGCATTCGGCCGTGTCGCAACCGAAATGCCGGTTGTCGGTGGCCGCCACCACCGTCACCGCGCCGTCGTAGAACGACGGTCGGTAGCGCGGCATCGACCGATACGCCCGCTGCCCCGCATCCGTCTCACCGGATGACACGGATGTCGCCTCGCCGCCGGCCGATCGCCGAGCCAGCCGCCGCAGCAGTCGTTGCCCGCGCAGACCGAACTCGGCGACGGCTTGACGCGGCGGCAACTGGCGGATCCGCGCCAGCTGGTTGAGACCCCGCCGCCGCATGGCGACCAGCCACAGTCGACGGTTCCAGAACCGCTCGTCGAAGATCGCCTCGATCAGGAACACGTGTCCCGCGGGACGCCCGGAAGCCTTGAGCCGCTGGGCCATCTCCCACGCGATCAGCCCGCCGAACGAGTAGCCGCCCAGGTGATAAGGCCCGCCCAGCACCTCGTCCAGGGCGGCCACCATCAGCTCCGCCATCCGCTCGACCGTCTCGATGGCCTCGCCGTTGTCGTCGACGAGCATCGGCGCGGCACAGTAGACGGACTCCGGACCGGTGTAGCCGGCGATCACACCGGCCAGCTCCGCGGGATCGCCCTCAAGGCCCGGCACCAGCACCAAGGTGCCGGCCGTGCCCTCGCGTTCGAGGTCGATCCGCACCCCACCCGCCTTGTAGACGATCAACGGACCAGCCACCGCCTTCGTCGCGAGCGGATGGCCGGCGCACCCTGGGCCAGGTGGTGGGAGATCCGCGGCGCCACGTACTCCGCGCCGACCATGAACCGCATCAGCGGGCCGAAGGTGTTCACCGCCGCGGGACCGACGAAGTACAGCCCGGGCACGGAACTCTCGAACGACCGCGACACCATCGGCATCCGGGCGTGGCTGCGGACCGACCGCCGCAGGTCGTCGGAGAGGAACGCCAGCCGGGCCAGGTCGGGATAGTAACCGGTTGCTGCCAGCACGTGATCGGTCGTCAGCGTCTCGCCGCCGAGGTCCAGCTCTACCCGGCCGTCAACTTCCCGCGCCGACACGATTTCCCGGCCCAGGTGCGTGCTGACGCCGGCGTCGAAGCGGGCCTTCATGTGCCACGGCGACTTCGGGCCGAGGTGGCTGCGGATCAGCCGCAGCCGCAGATTCCCCGGCAGGAAACGGAACAGCGACGGCATGGCCTCGCACAGCCAGTTCCGCAGGCCCGGTCCGACGCCGGAGGACGGGCTGCGCAGCTTCTCCCACAGCCCCCGGGGCTCGGGCTTTCCACCGAACTTCACCACGTTGCTGCGGGCCACGAGGGACACCGTGGCGCCGTTGTCGCTGAGCAGCACGGCGGTGTCCACGGCCGACGCGCCCGCGCCGATCACCGTCACGTGCCGGTCGGCGAACCTGGTCAGCTCGTGGTGGTCGTAGGCGTGGCTGGCCAGCTCCGGCGGCAGGCCGGCCAGTTCCGTTGGCAGCGCGGCGAAATGGCTGATCCCGACCGCGCACACGACACGGTCGGCGAGCACCTCTTGACCGTCCGTCAACTTCAGCAGGAAGCAGTTCCCGTTCCGTGTCAGGCTCGTGACCAGAACTTCCTCCAGGCCGGGCACGAACCGGCGCTGGAAGTCCATCGCGTAGTCGCTGAACACGTCGAGCGGGACCGGGATGTCCGTTTCGTGGTAGGGGATCCCGCGTTCCCGGCAGTACTCGGCCAGCGTGCCGGCCGACTTGGGGTCGTAGACGTTGGAGGCGAACCCGTCGGACTTGAGCAGCATCCCGGCGGGCATGTGACTACGCCACGTGTCCAGCGGGATACCGAAAACACGTGTGTTCACACCGTAGTCGTGCAGATACGCGGCGATCGACAGCCCGTACGGCCCGGCCCCGATGACGGCAACGGATGTCACGCGACCTCCACTGTGGATGAGAGTTGCGCGTGAAGTCGTCGGCCACGATCTCCGCGTTACCATCTGGTGGGCAGTCGGTCGAGGGGACTTCCGTCCAGAGTCCCGGTTCGCTGCCGGCCCCTTCGGCCACTGGCGGGCGTCCGGGCGGTTGGTTAGGAAGGAGAAGTGTTCGATCCAGCCTTCGTGCGCGACCCGCACCCGACCTATGCTCGGCTGCGGGAGACCGCCCCGGTGTGCGCCACCGTCACCCCCAACGGCATGCGGGTGTGGCTGGTGACCCGGTACACCGACGTCCGGGCGGGGCTGGCCGATCCCCGGCTGAGCAAGGACGTCGTGGCGGCCAGGGACATCCTCGGCGACGGCGGCGACGAGGGCAAGGCCCTGTTGGCGCTGCCGCCGTCCATCGCCGTCAACCTGCTCAGCATGGACGCCCCCGAGCACGCCCGGCTGCGCAAGATCGCCACCGCGGCCTTCCCCACTCGACGCGTACGTCAACTTCGGCCCCGCGTCACGGAGATCGTCGACTCTCTGCTGACCTCGGTCGCCGGCCGTGACCGAATCGATCTCGTCACGGAAATCGCACGGCCACTACCGATTCTGTTGATGTGCGAGCTGCTCGGGCTGCCGGTGGCCGACGCGGACCGGCTGCGCGGCTGGACCGAGACGCTTGTGTCGATGTCGACCCGGTCGGTCGCGGAGTACGGCGCCGCCGGGCACGCCCTGCACGACTACCTGACCGGGGTGATCGCCGACCGGCGGGTGTCGCGCGGCGACGATCTGGTCAGCGATCTTCTCGACGAGGATCTGTCCGAGCCGGACCTGGTCTCCCTGCTGGCGGTGATGGTCATCGGCGGCTTCGAGACCACCGCCAACCTCGTCGGCACGGCCCTGCTGGCCCTGTTCGACCACCCCGGGCAACTGGCGTTGCTGCGGGAGAATCCCTCCTTGCTGCCCAACGCCGTCGAGGAGCTGGTCCGGTTCGACGGGCCGGTGCACATGGGAACCTTCCGCTATACCAGGGAAGACGTGGACTTCGGCGTGACGACCGTGCCGGCCGGGGAGGTCGTGATGTTGTCGCTGCTGTCGGCCAACCGGGACGAGCGGCAGTTCGCCGACGCCGACCGCCTCGACCTGAGCCGGGTCGTCGGCAGCCACCTCGGCTTCGGGCATGGGGTGCACTACTGCCTCGGCGCCGCGCTGGCCCGGGTCGAGTGCGAGGAGATGCTGGGCGCTTTGATCAGCCGCTTCCCGTCGATGAGGCTCGCCGTGCCGCCGGACGAGATCCCTTGGCAGTTCACACTTCTGACCCGTGGTGTCGACCGGCTGCCGGTGGTGCTGTCATGACGTCGCCGAAGCAGGTGTCCGACTTCTACGACGTGTACACGCACGTGCTCCTGAGTTCCTGGGACGTCAACTTCCATTACGGCTACTGGCTTTCCGACGACGAGCCGGTGGCCGTTGCCGTGCGGCGGATGACTGACGTGCTGATCGACCTGCTCGCCCTGCGACCCGGGGAGCGGATGCTCGACGTCGGCTGCGGCATCGGTGAGCCGGCCCTCCGGCTGGCGTCCCAGGTCGACGCCGACATCACCGGTGTGTCGATCAACCTCGGCCAGGTGCTGGAGGCCAACCGCCGTGCCGAGGCCGCCGGTGTGGGTGCCCGGATCCGCTTCGAAGAGGCCGATGCCCTCGAATTGCCCTACCGTGACGGCAACTTCGACGCCGCCTGGGCGTTCGAGTCGCTGTTGCACATGAACCGGGACCGGGCGCTGCGCGAGATTCGCCGCGTGCTGCGTCCCGGCGGACGCCTCGTGATCGCCGACCTGCTCCAGCGCGCGCCGCTCAGCCCCGACCACCGCGAGGCCTTCGACGACGCCCTGACGAAGTTCGCCCTGAGCGCGCTGCCGACCGTGGACGACTACCGTGCGTTCATCGGCGAGGCCGGTCTGGTGCTGGACCAGGTGATCGACGTCAGCGAGCACACCCGCCCAACGATGCGCCACCTGGCCGCCAGCATCCGCGCTCGCCAGACGGAACTCGTCGAGCAACACGGAGAAGCGGCCCGCCAGTTGATCGACGTGCTGCTGCATCCCGTGGCCGACCTGCCCGAGTACGGCTACATCCTGATCAACGCGCACCGCCCTTAGCTCACGCCGGCTGCTTCGACGCCGAGGGCCAGACGGCTGACGCCTTCGTTGATCTCGTCCGGGCCGGCGGTGTCGGCGAAGCTGAGGCGGAGGTGCGGTTCGGGGGCCTCGGCGGCGAAGTACGGGCGGCCGGGGGAGACGGCGACGCCGGCGCGGAGGCAGGTGGCGACGGCGGCGGCTTCGTCGGTGCCGTCGGGGAGGCGAAGCCACAGGTAGTAGCCGCCGAGCGGGGAGCGGACGGCGAGTCCATGGCGGTGCAGGGCGGTGAGCATGACGTCGCGGCGGTCACGGAGGCTGGGGGCGAGGCCGCGGAGGTGGCGTTGCCACGAGGGCGTGCCGACGAGGTCGAGGGTGGCCTCCTGGAGCGGCCGCGGCACGAAGAAGGTGTCGACGACCTGGGTGGCGCGCAGGCGTTCCAACACAGGGCCGCGAGCGATCAGGGCGCCGACGCGAAGGTTGGGCGAAGTGGGCTTGGTCAGCGAGCTGATGTGCACGACCGTGCCGTACGGATCGTCAGCGACCAGCGGCGGCGGCAGCGGGAGGCCGTGCCCGAGCCGGCGCGCGTAGTCGTCCTCGACGACAAAAGCGCCGGCGGCGTGGGCGATGTCGACCAGCCGGCGACGACGGTCGGCGGCCAGGATGGCGCCGGTGGGGTTGTGGAACAGCGGCTGGCAGTAGAAGACCCGGGCGCCGGTGGCGGCGAAGGCGTCTTCGAGCAGGTCGAGGCGCACGCCGTCCTGGTCCATCGGCACGGGGACGGGGCGTAGGCCGGCGGCCCGGGCGATGGAGAGCGCGCCGGGATAGGTCGGCGACTCGACCAGCACGGGCGAGCCCGGCGGGGTGAGGGCGTGCAGGGCGGTGGCCAGCGCGGCCTGGCCGCCGGCGGTGATCAGGACCTGGGCCGGGGTGAGGCCGACCTCGCGAGCGAACCAGGCCCGCAGCGGCGTCAGGCCCTCCAACGGCGGCCGCTGCCAGGCCCCGGGGCGGCGCGCGGCGCGGGCGACTGCGGCCCCGAGAGCCTGCTCGGGTTGTAGCGAAGGGTGCAGGTAGCCGCCGTTGAAGGCGATCACGCCCGGCGGCGGCACGGCGAGGTTGGCGGTGATGCCGGTGGCGTCGGCGATGTGCGGCGCGGGTTCGCCGTTGAGGGCGATCTCCTGCCAGGAAGTGTCCACTGTGGTCGTTGGCCGGTCGGTTGCCGCACGGAAGGCGCCCGCGCCGGGACGGGTGACCACCAAGCCCTCGGCGACCAGCTCGGCCAGCGCCCGGGAGACCGTCACCGGGCTGACCCCGAAGCGTTCGACCAGTGCCCGGCTCGACGGCAGCTTTCCACCTTGCGGGTAGCGATCGAGCTCGTTTCGCAGGGTATCGGCGAGCTGGGCCGAACTGCTACTCTCCGACATGAGAGAACAGAGTAGCGCTATCGTGCCGTCGACGGTAGCGGCTTCGGTCCTCGACACCATCGGCAACACCCCCATGGTCCGCCTCGACCGGCTCACCGCCGACGTGGACGGCACGGTCCTGGCCAAGCTGGAGTACTTCAATCCCGGGGCGTCCAAAAAGGACCGTGTCGCCCGGCGCATCATCGAGGACGCCGAACGTTCGGGCGTGCTGAGGCCCGGCCAGCCGGTCGTCGAGCTCACCAGTGGCAACACGGGCGCCGGTCTGGCGATCGCCTGCGCGGTCTTAGGACATCCCTTCGTCGCCGTGCTGTCGCGGGGTAGTTCCGCGGAGCGGGCACGGATGATCGCCGCGTTGGGGGCCGAGGTCGTCCTCGTCGATCAGCTCCCCGATTCCGTTCCCGGCCGCGTGTCCGGGGCTGATCTTGAGCTGGTCGAGTTGGAGGCACAGCGGATCACCGAGGAGCGCGACGCGTTCCGGTCGCACCAGTTCGAGAACCACAGCAACGTGGAGGCCCACTACGCCGGCACGGGACCGGAGATCTGGTACCAGACCGGCGGTTCCCTGGACGCGTTCGTCGATTTTGTCGGCACGGGCGGGTGTCTGGCCGGCGTGACGCGGTTCCTCCGGGAGCGCGATCCGTCGATCCGTTGCTACGCCGTCGAACCGGCCGGCGCCGCCGCGCTGGCCGGCCAGCCGGTGTCGGAGCCCAGCCATCCGATCCAGGGCGGCGGCTTCGCCCGTGCCGACCTCACGCACCTCCAAGGCCTGCGCCTGGACGGCCACCTCCAGGTCAGCGGCGACGATGCCCGCGTGGCCTCGCGTCTCCTGGCCACGCGCGAGGGCATCTTCGCCGGCTTCTCCGCCGGGGCCAACGTCGCCGCCGCGCTCCAGCTGCTGCGGACCGACCTGCCCGGGGCGACGATCGCCGTTGTCGTCCCGGATTCGGGGCTGAAGTACCTGTCGACCGACCTGTGGCCTGGCTGACCCGGAGGACCACCACGCCCGATACGTGCCGGCCGCCTCCGGACACTGTTGGCTGGATTGGAGTCCACTGAGTGGACGCCTCGGCGGGATCGACGCCGTCTCGGCGATGATCGGGGCATGACCGTCTCGTTCTCGGCGCTCGACAACCCGGTCTGGAGCTCGCTGAGCGGGCCGCACGCGCGGTTCGCGGAGCGGCACGGGCAGGTGCTGCGCTACCAGACCGATGTGGCGCCGTTCCTGGCGCTGCCGGACCGGCCGGACGAGGCCGCATGGCGTGACCTGGCGGCCTTCGCCGGGCCCGGGGCCGAAGTGACGGTCACGGCCGGCGAGGTGACGCCGCCGGAGGGCTGGGAGATCGTCGCGGAGTTTCCGGCCGTGCAGCTCGTCGACGCCGGCGTCGAGGGGGTCGAGGACGCGGAGGCGATCACGCTCGGGCCGGCCGACGTGCCGGAAATGCTCGATCTCGTGGAGCGCACGCAGCCGGGGCCGTTCCTGCCGCGCACCATCGAACTGGGCACCTACCTGGGCATCCGCCGCGGCGGGGCGCTGGTGGCGATGGCCGGCGAGCGCCTGCACCCGCCGGGTTTCACCGAGGTCAGCGCGGTCTGCACCGACCCCGATCATCGCGGCCAGGGCCTGGCCGCGCGGCTGGTCCTGGCCGTCGTCGCGGGCATCAAGGCCCGCGGCGAGGTCCCGTTCCTGCACGCCACCCAGACCAACACGGGCGCGATCCGCCTGTACGAGTCGCTGGGTTTCCGGGTGCACCGGCGGCCGGTGTTCGTGATGGCCCGGGTGCCATCGCTGGAGAAGGTCGGCTAACGGGGCGGTTCGAGGCGGGCCAGCCACACGGTGAGGAGCTCCTCCAGCTTGGCCGCCTCAGCGGGGGAGAGGTCCTCCAGCAGGCGGCGTTCGTTGCGCATGTGCGCGGCGAAGGCCTCGTCGATGAGGGCGCGGCCGGCGGGCGTGAGGGCGACGACCCGCCCGCGGCCGTCGGCGGTGCTGGGACGGCGGGTGACGAGGCCGGCGGCTTCGAGACGGTCGAGGCGCTTGGTCATGGCGCCGGTGGTGACCATGGTGAACGCCGCGAGCTCGCCGGGCGCCCGTTCGAACGGGGAGCCGGCGCGGCGCAGGGCCGCGAGCACGTCGAACTCGCCCTCGGACAGCCCGAAGCGCTGGTAGAGGGCCGTGAGCTGGTCGGTGAGCAGGGCCCCGACGCGGTGCAGGCGGCCGATGACGCCCTGGGGCGACACGTCGAGATCCGGCCGTTCGCGGCGCCATTCGGCCTGGATGCGGGCTACGTGGTCCCTGGGCTCGCTCACCCCGCCACAATAGCTTCCCGGGAAGGTATAAAGTAGCTTCCATGGAAGCTACCGTGAAGTGGAGCCTGGTGACGGCGATCGCGCCGGTGGCCTGGGGGACGAACTACCTCGTCACGCACGAGCAGCTGCCGGCCGGCTATCCGCTGTACGGGGCGGTGTTGCGGGCGCTGCCGGCGGGCCTGATCCTGCTCGCGGCCTGTCGAAAGCTGCCGAAGGGCCGGTGGTGGTGGAAGTCGCTGGTGCTGGGCGTGCTCAACACGAGCGTGTTCTTCACGCTGATCTACGTGGCGGCGCAGGCCCTGCCGACCAGCCTGGCGTCGATGATCATGGCGACGTCGCCGGTGGCGCTGATGCTGCTGGCCTGGCTGATCAACGCGGAGCGGCCGGCGTCGGCGGCGCTGGTCGGCGCGGTTGTCGGGATCGGCGGGGCCTGCCTGATGCTGCTCACATCGGCGGCCCGGGTGGATCTGTTGGGAGTCATGGCTTCCGTGGCGGCGAT
Organism: Kutzneria sp. NPDC051319; assembly: GCF_040682195.1. Lineage (NCBI taxonomy): Bacteria > Bacillati > Actinomycetota > Actinomycetes > Pseudonocardiales > Pseudonocardiaceae > Kutzneria > Kutzneria sp. NPDC051319. Next base: position 128,113 of record NZ_JBFBAM010000018.1, read on the forward strand.
GACGCTGTCGTCGGTCGGCTACATCCTGGCCCGGCGGTGGGCGGGCGAGGTGGACGTGCTGGCGTCGACCGCATGGCAGTTGACCTGGGGCGGAGTGCTGCTGGTCCCGGCGGCCGTGCTGGTCGAGGGCGCGCCGCCGGCGCTCGGCGTGAACGCGATCTTCGGCTTCGGGTACGTCACCGTGGTGGCGACGGCGGTCGCCTTCGCCGCCTGGTTCGCGGGGCTGAAGCACCTGCCCGCGGGCACCGTGGGGTTGATCGGGCTGCTCAACCCGGTCACGGGCGTGCTGCTGGGCACGCTGGTCGCCGGGGACGGCCTGACCGGGCGGCAGGTGGCAGGCATCGCGCTCGTGCTGATCGGTCTGCTGCTGGGCCAGCCGCTGGTGAACCGGATTCATAGCGGGCGCAAGGCGGTTTCGAACCGGGCAGGGTGAGGACGGCCGGCATGGTGCGCGGTTGGTGATCGCGCCGGTGGCGGCGGCGAGCGGCGTGAGCGTGTCCCGGTCGGCGGCAGCCGGCGGGACGCGGCCCTGGAACTGGCCCGCCGCTTCGGGTTCCGGCCGGTGGGCCGCCATCCGATCGAATTGTCCCCGCCTGGGGGGAAACAGTACTGATGGCGGGTTGTTGGCCGAACGGGCAACCGGGAACCTGTCCGTGGCCCCGACGGGCGGGGCCACGAAAGGAATCCCCATGAGACGCCGGGCGTTCCCTGCTGCCCTCACGCTGGCGGTCGGACTTTTCGGACTTGTGGCGGTGACCCCGCCGGCGCAGGCCGCGGCCTGCGGTGACCAGGTGATCGGCAACGCCGGCTTCGAGGACGCCGGCACGTGGACCGGGTCGACCGCCGCGATCGTCGCCTCCACCACGGCGGAGCCGTCCCACGGCGGGGCCAGGCTGGCCCGGCTCGACGGCACCGGCGCCACCCACACCGACACCCTGTCCCAGTCGGTGACGCTGCCCGGCGGCTGCTCGTCGGCGAGTCTGACGTTCTGGTCGCACATCGACACCAAGGAGACGACCACCAGCACCAAGTACGACACGCTGGCGGTGCAGATCGGCTCCGACACCGTGGCCAGTTACTCCAACCTGGACAAGAACACCGGCTACGTGCAGCGGACCGTCGACGTGTCGCGCTACCTCGGTCAGACGGTGACGCTGAGCCTGACCGGCCGCGAGGACTCCAGCCTGGCCACCAACTTCGCGCTGGACGACTTCGCCCTGACCACCGGCACCGGCGGGCCGCCGCCCACCGACACCACCCGCACGCCGATCAACCCGGCGTACACGGTGAACCTGACGTCCAACGCCGCGGGCGACACGTGGACCGGGCACCAGAGCGTGACCTTCACCAACGGCTCCGCGACCGCGCTGCCCGAGGTCTACCTGCGGCTGTGGGACAACTACCACGGCTCCTGCCCGACAACGCCGATCACCGTCACCAACCTGACCGGCGGCACCGCGTCGGCGTTGACGGTCGGCTGCACCGCGATGAAGGTGACGCTGCCGACCCCGTTGGCGCAGAACCAATCCGCCACCATCGCCTTCGACCTGAGCATCTCGGTGCCCAGCGGCGCCGACCGATTCGGCAAGGACGGCGCGTTCAGCATGATCGGCAACGCGCTGCCGGTGCTGGCGGTGCGCGACGGCTCGGGCTGGCACCTGGACCCGTACACCAACAACGGCGAGTCGTTCTACACGGTCATCGGCGACTTCGACGTGACCCTGGTGCACCCGACCAGCCTGCTCACGCCGGCCACCGGCACCTCGACCGAGACCACCAGCGGCAGCACCACGACCACGCACGCGGTGGCCTCCAAGGTCCGTGACTTCGCCTGGGCCGCAGGGCCTTTCGCGAAGATCACCAAGACCTCCGGCAAGGGCGTGCGGGTCAACGTCTACTCGGTCAGCGGGATCTCCAGCAGCAACGCCACCTCCATGCTCAACCTGGCCGCCGACGCCGTCGACGTCCACTCCGGACGGTTCGGCGACTACCCGTACGGCGAGCTGGATGCCGTCATCGACAACAACTTCTGGTTCGGCGGCATGGAGTACCCGGGCTTCGTGATGGACCTCGTGTCCACTGTGGCCCTGCCGCACGAGATCGCGCACCAGTGGTTCTACGGCATCGTCGGCGACGACGAGTACAACTCGCCGTGGCTGGACGAGGGCTTCACCGACTACGCCACGGATCTCTACCGCGGCGTGACCGGCGCCGGCTGCTCGATCAGCTGGCAGTCCAGCGCCGAGAAGCTGACCAACTCGATGGCCTACTGGGACGCGCACTCGTCCCGGTACTCCACCGTGGTCTACAACTACGGCAAGTGCACCCTGCACGACCTGCAGCGGCTGATCGGCGACACGGCGATGACCACCCTGCTCAAGTCGTACGCCCAGTCCCACTGGTACGGCGTGTCCACCGTGGCCGAGTTCAAGGCCGCGGCCCAGGCGGCGGCCGGCTCGACCGACCTCACGTCGTTCTGGACCTCGCACCGCGTGGAGGGCTGAGGCCCCACTGATGCAGGGAAGGACGCCTTACCCGCGGTCAACGAGGGTAAGGCGTCCTTCCCTGCATGGCGGGGGTCAGCGGGCCGGGTCGATCTGCTGGTGGATCCAGGTGAACACGACGTCCACCCGGGCGACGACCTCCAGGCCCGGCTGCGGGCAGGCCGGGCCGTTGTCCACGATGGCCACCAGCGTGCCGGTCACGTTGTCCTCGGAGACGAAGAACGGGCCGCCCGAGTCGTCGGGGCAGGGGCTGTTCTCCACCGTGCGGGCCACGGTCGGCTCGGCGTCGAGCACGGTGCTGTGCAGCACCTTGACCCGGAACTGGCCACGCTTGAGGTGGTCGGACGGGGCGACGACGGTCGGCGAGATGGAGCCCCAGCCGGCGAACTGCAGCGGCAGGCCGACGGCCGGCGGCTTGCTGGCCAGCTCCAGCGGCTTGATGTCGGTCACGGCCTTGTCCAGCCTGACCACGGCCAGGTCGTTGAGCGGGGACTGGCGGACGTCCACCGCCGTCGCGCTTTCCCCGCCCGGATCGCTGTCCTTGAGCTTTCCCAGCGTCACGGTCATGTGATATTGGGGCGCGCCGCCGATCCTTACATCATTCACGTCATGAAAGCAATGGCCCGCGGTCACTACCCATTCCGGCGCAATCAGTGAACCGCTGCACGCCCCGCTGCGTATCCCGCCGCCGGGCAGCGGAATGTCCTGCGAGGTGAGTTTCGCGTTGAACGGCAGCACCGCGCTCGGGCCGGGCGGCGGTGTCGTCGTGGTGGCCGTGACGACCTTCGGCTGCTGGGCCGGGCGGTCGGTGCTACCGGTCGTGAGCACGGCGTTACGCGGCACGGTCCGTGACGGAGTGCTCACGGTGTATGCGCAGGCGATGCCCGCGCCGAGTACGGCCGCGGCCGCGATGGCCCCCAGGCGCACGGGCGCCGGCCGGCGCGAAAGCGTGCTCATGTCTGGTTGATACGTGCGTGATGGCGAAAAGGTTGCGTGATTCGCGGAATATGCGACCCGGTTCACGGACGAACGTTCCCGAACGGACAACTGCCGGCGGTTAGTGGACGCCGATGTCCACGTCGCGGAATTGTCCCGGGCCGTCCGGGTACCCCCGGTCCATGGACGAGGACTGGGAACATCCGGCAGCTGGGGCCGTCGTCGCGTACTTCGACCTGAACCGGTACCCCGTCGGCGCCGTGCGCCGGGGCGTGGCCAGCGGGACCGTGATCGTCGACCCGGGCACCGACGAGCAGTGGATCCCGGTGCGGAGCGCCGACGGGACCGGCGACCTGGTGCCGGCCGTGCTGATCATCGACGTCGAGCCGGACTGATGGCGGTGGAGCTGTGGCGTCCGGCGTCCTGGCGCGCGATCATGGGCGCATGACCGCCTGGCGGGACGTCGAGCAGGCCGAGCCCGAGTTCGCGCGGCGCGTGCGGGCCCTGTTCGACGCGCATCGGCACAAGACCATCGCCACGCTGCGGGCCGACGGCTCGCCGCGCATCTCCGGCATCGAGGTCGTGTTCGAGGACGGCGAGCTGGTGTTCGGGTCCATGGCCCGGGCCCGGAAGGGCGCCGACCTGCGGCGGGACCCCCGGTTCGCCCTGCACGGCGCCACCGTCGACCCGGTTGACGGCCAGGAGGCGGCGTGGCCGGGCGAGGCCAAGATCGCCGGCCGGGCCGTGTCGGCCGGGCCGGTCACCGAGGGACCGGACGGGGACAAGTTCCGGGCCGACATCACCGAGGTCGTGCACACCCACCTGAACGAGGCGGCGACCCTGCTGGTAGTCGAGTGGTGGACGCCGGCCGACGGCCTACGCCAGATCGAGCGCGAGTAGCCCCACCTGAGTGGCTCATTTCGCCTTTTGCCCCCACGTGAGTGGCTCAGGTGGCGCCGGGCGCGAAATGAGCCACTCACGTGCGGGAAGGGGGCGTAGCTCAGCGGCGGCGGAACTTCATCAGGTCCGTGTCGGTGAGGCCGGCGGCCGGTAGGGCGGTGGGCTCCGTGCGGGACGGGCGCAGGCCGTCGAGGATGAAGCCGAGGGCGCGGCGGTGGAGCTGGGGCCGCTCCTCGCCGCCGAAGGCCATGGCCGCCTGCACGGCCAGCGACAGCACCATCATGTCGCTGGCCTGGAAGTCCTTGCGCAGCACGCCGCCGCGCTTGGCCCGGCGCACCAGCTTGATCAGGTGCACGCCCATCGTCTTGTGGTTGCGCTCCAGCAGCTCGGCCAGCCGGGTCGGGGGAGTGCCGCGGGCCCAGCCCAGCGACTCGGTGTAGCCGCCGGTGGTGAGCTCCCGCAGGCCCCGGTCGGTCGCCAGCTCCAGAATGGACTGCTCGAAGAACTGAACGAAGCCGTCCCAGACGTCGGTGGCGAGGCTGGCCTGTTCGGCCAGCTTCTCGGTGGCGTGGACGCGGTCGGCGTAGACGTCGTGGATCAGGTCGTCCTTGTTGGCGAACCGCCGGTACACCGTGCCGACGCCCACACCGGCGTGCTTGGCCACGTCGGCGAGCGTGGCGCTGAGGCCCTGCGCCGCGAACACCTCGGCCGCGGCCCCGAGCACCCGCTCCAGATTGGTCCGCGCGTCCCGCCGCAGCGGAACCTCATCCGACGACACTCCGGCAGGTTATCGGACCCCGACGACGGAGTTCTCACCCTCGGTGGCCCCGGGAAGGCGGATCGTGACGACGAGACCACCGGTGGGGCGGGGTGTGAGTTCGAGGGCGCCGTCGTGAGCCCGGACGACGCTGTGCACGATGGCCAGCCCGAGGCCGACGCCGGCGTGCTCGTCGGTGCGCACCCGTTCCGTGCCGCGCTGGAAGGGTTCGGTCAGGGTCGGCACCAGGTCGGCGGGGAGCGGATGGCCGGTGTTCTCGACCCGGAGCACCGCCGCCGAGGGCTGCGATTCGGTGTGCACGGTGACGGTGCCGCCGGCGGCCAGGTTGTGCACGATGGCGTTCTGCACGAGGTTCGTCACCATGCGCAGGATCAGCGCGGCGGAGCCGACAACAGGTGTTGTCGGGCCGGTGACGTCGAGGGTGATCCGGCGTTGTTCGGCCAGCGGGAGCAGCGTCTCGGCGGCCTCCTCGGCGATGAGGGAGAGGTCGACGGGCTCGCGGGCGAAGCTCCCGCCGTCGCTGCGGCTGAGCAGCAACAGGGCCTCGGTGAGGTCGATGGCCCGCGTGTTGACGGTGTGCAGGCGTTCGATGACCTCGGCCTTGTCCCGCGTGGGGTCGTTGCGGGCGACGTCCAGCAGCGTCCGCGAGATGGCCAGCGGGGTGCGCAGCTCATGGGAGGCGTTGGCCGCGAACCGCTGGTGTTCGGCGACGTGGGACTCGAGTCGTTCGAGCATGGTGTCGAACACGTCGGCGAGCTCTCGGAATTCGTCCTTGCGGCCGGCCAGGCGGATCCGATGGGACAGCGTTCCGTTCGAGGCTTTCCTTGCGGCGTCGGCGATCCGGGTCAACGGCGCGAGCATCCGGCCCGCCAGCAGCCAGCCGCCCAGTAGGCCGACCACCAGCAGGAAGATCATGGCCACGGCCGCGGCGGGCGTGAAGATCCGCACGAGCAGGTAGCGGTTGGGGTCGATTCCCAGCAGGCCCTTGCTCTTGTCCGGGATGTAGCGCAACAGGAACATCCACACCACGACCAGGAGTGCGGCGCCGGCGATGAGGAGGAACCCGGCGTAGCTGAGGGCGAGTTTCCACCGGGCGCTGAGCCCGGGGCGCCTAGTCATCGGCGTTGTCGATGCGGTAGCCGACGCCGGGCACCGTGGCGATCAGCCAGGGCTCGCCCAAACGCTTACGCAGTGCGGAAACGGTGATGCGGACGGCGTTGGTGAAGGGATCGGCGTTGTTGTCCCAGGCCCGTTCCAGCAACTCCTCGGCGCTGACCACACCGCCCTCGGCGGCGACGAGCACTTCGAGCACGGCGAACTGCTTACGGGTCAACGCGACGTAGCGTCCGTCGCGGAAAACCTCACGGCGGAAGGGATCCAGCCGCAGGCCGGCGATCTCGCTCACCGGCGGCCGGGCATGTGCGCGCCGTCGGTCCAGCGCCCGCAGTCGCATGACCAGCTCGCGCAGGTCGAACGGCTTGGTGAGGTAGTCGTCGGCGCCGAGGCCGAAGCCGGAGGCCTTGTCGTCGATCCGGTCGGCCGCGGTCAGCATGAGGATCGGCATGCCGCTGCCGGCGGCGACGATGTGCCGGGCCACCTCGTCGCCGGAGGGGCCGGGGATGTCGCGGTCGAGCACCGCCAGGTCGTAGGAGTTGACATTAAGCAGCTCCAGCGCGGTGTCGCCGTCGCCCGCAATGTCGGCCGCGATCGCCGCCAGCCGGAGGCCGTCCCGGACGGCTTCGGCCAGGTAGGGCTCGTCCTCCACGATCAGCACGCGCATCGACGCAGCCTAGGCCGCCGAGCCTATCGCGGGCGTATGCGTTGCCAACATACGTGCATGCATGTATGAATAACGTCGTGCGACGAACCGCGGAGGAGTCCGCCCGAACCCGGGCCGCCCTGATGGACGCGGCCCTGTTCGTGTTCGCCGAGACGGGCGTGGCCAACGCCCGGCTGGTGGACATCGCGGCCAGGGCCAACGTGACCAGAGGCGCCGTGTACCACCACTTCACGGACAAGATGGCGCTGTTCGGGGCCATCCTGGCCGAGTCGTGGGACGCGCTGACGGTGTCGGTGTGGGCCGAACTCGACGGAGAGGGCCCGGTCCGCGAGCGGCTGACGGCGTTCCTCGTGGCCTGGCTGCGTGATCTGCGGGAGAACGAGCGGTTCCGCGCGCTGCTGACGATCACGATGAGCGGCAGCGTGCCGAAGCCGGCCGACATGGACGACGAGATCGAGATCCGGGCCTATCACGACTGGCGCGACCGCCTGGCCCGGCACGTCTCGCCCCACGCGGCGTCGAGCCTGCTGGCCTGGCTGTGCGGCACGGCCATGCTCGCGGCGGCCGACACCGACCTGCTGCCGCCGGCCGATCCCGACGGGGTCGAATCACTGCTCAGGGGGATGCTGTGACCACCATCAAATCCGGGACCACCACCAAGCCCGGCGCCGCCGTCGCGGTCACGACGATCGCGCTCGGCGTCGACATGTTCCTGTACGGCTCGATCGTGCCGATCCTGCCGAGACTGCCGGCGGTCAACGGATCGGCGCTGATCTCCGGCCTGCTGTTCACCGCCTACGCGGCCGCGCTGCTGGTGGCCACGCCGTTCGTCGGCATCTGGGTCGACCGCGCCGGACCGCGGCCGGCGATGCTGGCCGGCCTGGTCGGACTCGCCGTCACGACGGTGTTGTTCGCCGGTGTGGCCGGCGGCAGCCTGGCGGTGCTGCTGATTGCCCGGGTGGCCCAGGGAATGGCCGCCGCGGCGTCCTGGATCGCCGGCCTCGCGCTCATCGCCGCCACGCACGACGCCAGTCGACGGGGTCGGGTCATGGGCCTGGCCCTGTCGGCCATCGGCATCGGCGTGCTGCTCGGGCCCGGCATCAGCGGCGCGCTGGCCGACGCTTTCGGCACCGCTGCGCCGTTCCTGGTCGTGGCCGCGTTGGCCGCGGCCGATGCCGTGGCCCGGTTGGTCCTCATCAAGCCCATGGCGGTGGCGGAAAGCCGTACGCCACTGAGGACCGTCCTTCGTGGACCCAAGGTGCCCCTGCTGGTGCTGTTGACCGCCGTCGGCGCCGGCAGCATCGCCTTCCTGGAACCGATTCTGCCGCTGCACCTGAGCGGTCTCGGCCTCGACTCCACGATGATCGGCCTCGTGTTCAGCGCCGGCGCCCTCGTCGGCGCGGTGGGGGCGCCGCTGGCCGGCCTGTGGGCCGACAAGCTGCGCCCCGCCCCGGCCGCCGCGATCGGCGCGGTGGTCGCCGCCGTCGGATTTCTGTTGGCCGGCATGGGATCCACCGTCGTCAGCATCATCGGCGTGCTCATCGTCGACTTCGGTGCCACGCTCGTGCTCGCGCCTACTCTCGTCCTCATCGGTGTGCTGGCCGAGCACTCCAGCCCGCCGGCCTACGGCGCCGCGTACGCCCTCTACAACCTCGCCTACACCACCGGCCTCGCCATCGCGCCAATCGCCTCGGGCACGACGGCCAGGCTGCTCAGCGTGCCGACCGCCACCATCGCGGCCGCGGTCGTCGTCGCCGTGCTGTCGTTGGGAGCCTTCGCTGTGCGGAGTGGGAACGTCAGTGACCGTGGAACGCCTCGGCCAGCCACCACGAGCCGCCGTCCTCGATGATCTTCGCGTCGATCACCAGCGGGGTGTCGCGGGTGCCGTCGAGCCAGTCCTGCACGGGTTTGAGGTCGGCGGCGGCGCGGACGGTGAGGCCGGTGCAGCCGAAGCCGCGGGCGATGGCGGCGATGTCGGTGGGTGGGAAGCGGACGGTGGCGTGGTCGCCGGTGAAGTGGTGCACCTCGGCGCCGTAGGCGGCGTCGTTGTAGACGATCACCACCATCGGCAGGCCAAGGCGGGCCACGGTTTCCAGCTCGCCGGCGGCCATGTGGAAACCGCCGTCGCCCAGCGCGGCGACGGGCAGCCGGTCGGGGCGGGCGATCGCGGCGCCGATGGCTGTGGCCAGGCCGAGGCCGATGGACTGGAACGCCTGGGTGAAGCAGAACCCGAACTCGTCCGGCACGGCCAGATAAGCGCTGGGATAGCCCATGAAGTTGCCGGAGTCGACAGAGACGATCCGCTCCGCCGGCAACGTCCGGTCCAGCTCCGACGACAGCGTGCGCGGGTCGATGAGCTCCGAAGTGGACTCGTCGGCGAAGTCGGCGGCCGACCACCGGGCCCGCGAGGCGATGCGTTCGCGGAGTTCGGGGGAGCGGTAGCCGGTCTTCACGCCGTCCAGGCCGGCCAGCACCGCCCGGGCCGTCATTGCTGAGTCGCCGACCACGCCGACGTCGACGGGGCGGTGCGCGCCGAGGGCGTCCTCGTCCAGATCGACCTGCGCCAGCCGGGCCGAAGGGCCGATCAGCTTGCCCTGTCGAGTGGTCCACCGGTTCAGGGCGCAGCCCCAGCCGACCAGCAGGTCGGCGTCACGGATCAGCTCCGCGGCCAGCGGCGACGAGAAGCCGCCGGAAATGCCCAGCGCCCAAGGGTCTTCGTGAAACAGGCCGTGAGCCACGGCCGACGTCGCCAGCAACGCGCCGCAGGCGTCGGCGAGGGCCCGAATCTCCGCCCCGGCGCCGCGACCGCCGCGGCCGGCGATGAACACCGGCCGCTCGGCGGCGCCGATCAGGGCCGTCAGCTCCGTGACATCAGGTGTTGTCGGGCGCGGATAGGCCTTCAGCGCGACGGACTTCAGCTCCACTCCGGTCATCGCCTGCACGTCAACCGGCAGGTTGAGCACGATCGTGCGCCGCTCGAACCGCGCCGTGTGCACGGCGCGAATGGTGTCGACAACAACTGTTGTCGGGTCGGTGATCCGCATCGGGACAGCGCCGACCGAGCGGGCCAGCGCCTCCTGGTCGATGCGGAAGTTGTTGAGGGGATCGGACTCCGGCGACTCGGCCGTGAGCACGATCATCGGCGTCCGGCTCTTCGCCGCCTCCCCGATCCCCGTGACGGCATTGGTCAGCCCGCACCCCTGGTGCGTCGACACCAGCGTGATCCGGCCGGTCATCCGTGCGCAGGCATCGGCCGCGGTGGCCGCCGCCCCCTCGTGCCGGGTGGCGTAAAAGGGGACACCGGCGTCCCGGAGGGCGTTCGTGACGTGGAAGTTCCCGCTGCCCACAACCCCGAACACCGGGCCGACGCCCAGGTCCGCCAGCACCCGTCCGACGGCCTCGGCGACGATCACGCCCGCTCCACGAACGCGTACACGCGGGCCGGGCTGCCCGAGCCGCCGACGATCGGCAGCGGCGACACCACCAGCACCACGCCCGTCGGCGGCAGCTGCACCAGGTTGCGCAGCTGCGTGAGGCCGCACTTTCCCGCGCCCAGCAAGCGATTGTGGCACGGGAACATCGGCTCCAGCTCCGCCGCCCGCCCCGCGTCCGTGCCGACCGTCTCCACCCCGAAGCCAACGATCGGCGCCTCCTCGGCCAGCCACTGCGCGCACTCCGGCGACACGCCCGGGCTGTGCTGGCCGTTGAGGAAGCTCTCCTGGTCGCCCGACCGCGCGTCCCAGCCCGTCCGGTACAGCAGCCAGCCGCCGTCCGGCAGCGGCCCGTGCTCGCGTTCCCACTCCCGCACATCGTCGACGCTCAGCAGGAAGTCCGGGTCCTCGGCCACCTTGGCCGACGCGTCCAGCACCACCGCCGGGGCCACCAGCGTGCGCAGCGGGATCTCGTCCACGCTGTCGCCGTCCCGGCCCGACACCCAGTGGTTCGGGGCGTCGACGTGCGTGCCGACGTGCTCGCCGGTGTGGATGTCGTTCCAGTACCAGGCCGGCCCCCGGTCGTCGTAGCGGCTGATCTCCTCCAGCCGGAAGCTCGTCGTGTTCGCGAACGGCGGCGGCAGTTGAAGTACCGGCGTGCTCGCCGACAGCGGCGCGGTGAGGTCAACGACCTCCACGTTCCCGCCCGCCAGCCCCGTCACCAGATCGGTCAGCACGGCCATGGTCTGCCTCCTTGACTCGGGACCTACCGGATCCTCTCCTAACCTGGCACCCATGACCACCGACAACGGGCAGCCGTTCCGCCGCGCCGTGCAGGCTCCCGTCCGCCGCGCGGCCGACGAGTTCCGCCGGCTCGCCGACGCCCTGGACGCCGCGGCCGCCGAGGTCGAGGTGCTGGATCGGGGTCTCGGACCGCATCCCGCCGCCGACCTGGCCCGCACCGTCGTCCAGCAGATCCAGGCCGTCGGCGGGCAGGTCGACTACGGCACCCTGCTGCGGGCCGCCGCCGACCTCGACGCCGTCCTCATGGGCGCCCCGCTGGCCGCCCCGCCCCCGCCGACGGTCGCCACCGGCCGCTTCGGCCGCCGCGCCGCCCAGGCCGCCCCGCCGCCCGCCCCCGCGCCCGTCCCCGTCAACACCATCTCGCCCAACACCCTGTGGGTCGAGGACGACCCGGACGCCGGCCGTGTCCGCTATGTCTGGGTCACCGCCCTGGACGCCAAGGGCATCCAGGCCGAATGCCGCGCCTGGCGCGACGAGACCAACGTCCGCGTCCGCCCCACCGTCATCCCCGTCGCCCAGTTCCAGCCCGGCCTCCACCGCCCGGCCGACGAGCAGGAGTACCGCCGCGCCGCCCAGATCATCGTCGCCCTCCGCAGCACCGGCGTCGACGTCACGGTGATGCGCCCCCTGCTGGAGTACGCGAAGAAGGACACCGGGCGGTAGGCCGTTCGGCTGATGTCGGGCGTCCATTCGGGCGGTCGATGCGCGTCGGGCTGGTGGGCCGTCGGCCGGGTGCCCTAGCACTGTGTAGACGGCAGGCAGGTCGCGCGGCGAGTGAGGACGGGCCCACATGGTCGACATGGCGGCTGTGGAAGCGCTGATGTGGCAAGGCGATCCGCTCGCCGACGGGGTGATCGCGGACCTGGTCGCGACGGGGCGGGTCGAGGCCGTGAACGAGGTCCTGGCCCACCTGCGGGACAACGATCAGCCCATTCCGGAGAATCTGCCGGAATCGGTGCGGGCCTACCTGGTCGCCACGGACGACCCGCCGCCGTGGGCCGACCTCGACCGCGTGGCGGAGGCGTACGAGTTCTTCGTGGACGACGGGGTGCACGTCGCCTCGGTGCTGTCGTTCGGCGCGATGGTCAACTGCTACGCCCAGCCGCGGCCGTCGCGGGTGCTGGCGCTGACGCATCGGCTCAACCAACCGCACCGGCGGCTGTCGGAGACGTCGCAGTTCGTGCTGAACATGATGGGGCGCCAGCCATTCGGCGCCGGCGGTTCGTTCGTGCCGACGGTCCAGAAGACGCGCCTGATCCACGCCGCCGTGCGGCACTTCATCACGGGCTCGGGCCGCTGGGACGTCGAGGCGGACGGGGTTCCGGTGTGCCAGCAGGACATGCTGGGCGCCCTGCTGATCTTCTCGGTGCAGGTGGTCGACGGCATGCGCCGCATCGGGATCTCCGTGACCGAGCACGAGGCCGCCAGCTACTACTACGTCTGGCGGGTGACGGGCGCGATGCTCGGCATTCCCGTCGAGGTCATGCCCGAGTCGATCGACGAGGCACGGGAGCTCAACGCCGTGATCGTCGGGGCCACCTACGGGCCGTCGGCCGAAGGCGTTGCCCTCACCCGGAACCTCATCCGGCTGTACGAGGACATGGTGCCGGGCAAGGCGTTCGACGGTGTTGTGTCGGCAATGGTCCGCCAGACGGTCGATCCCCAGGTCGCCGACTGGATGGAGGTCCCGAACTCGCGGACCTGGAACCGGGCGGTGCGCGCCGGCACCTGGCTGATGCGTGTCCTCGAACGGGCCGAGGACCGCAGCAGGGTGGCGACGTCCATTTTGGACAAAGCCGGCAGCCTGCTGCTGGGCGGCAGCGTCCGCACGCTCACCAATGGCCAGTCGACCGCCCTGAACATCCCGGCCGACCTGCGTGAGAAATGGCTGGATGCCGGCGTCTGCCCCATCAGCCCGAGCTCTCGTCCAGGCGCAGCGTCGAGGTGATGCGGTAGCGGTCGCCCCGGTAGACCGAGTGCGTGACCTCGACGACGCGGCCGGTGGTGTCGCGGGTCGTGCGTTCGATCTGGAGCAGCGGCGAATACACCGGCACGTCAAGGAATTCGGCCTGTTCGGGGTTGGTGAACGAGGGCTCGATGCTCTGCACGGCCTCGGCCACGCGGATCCCGAACCGGTCGCGGAGCAGGTGATAGAAGTTGCCGGTCTCCATGTCGGCGGCTTGCAGCCCGGGCACGAGGTCGGCCGGCAGTTCCAGGTGCTCGATGGCGATGGGCTCGTCGTCGACGAGGCGGACCCGGGTGACGCGGAGGGCGGGGTCGCCGGGGGAGAGTTCGAGCCGGGCGGCGACCGGCGGCAGGGCGGGGGCGACGGCGAAGGAGACGACCCAGCTCGTCCACTCGCCCTCGGCCGGGGGAACGGCCATGCCGTTGCCGGCGAGCTCCTGGGTGACCTTGTGCGGGCTGGTGAACGTGCCGCGACCCCGCTGCCGCACCAGGAAGCCGTCCCGGGTGAGGTCGTCGAGGGCGGCGCGGACGGTGGGCCGGGACACGCCGAGCTGCTGGGCGAGCTCCCGCTCCGACGCCAGGCCGGTGCCGGGGCGGGTGTTCTCGATCAGCCCGAGGATGTGCCGGCGGACGACATCCCGCTTGGGCGAGGGCTTGTACGGCTCAGCGGTCACGGCGTCGTCTCTGCGCAGGTGGTCGGAAGGGCGTTGAGGGCGTCGAGCAGGTCCATGTGCACGGCCAGCCGGCGCCGGAACTCATCGTAGTCGGGGGCGGTGGTCCGCCACGCGGTGTCGGCGAACGCGCAGAGCCGGGGGAAGGCGAGCCGCCGGACGTGGTCGGGCGTGGGGGCGAGCTCGGTCCACAGCTGGGCCTGCGCGCCGAGCACCCCGGGCCGTGACCCGGCGGCCACCGGCAGCCCGCCGGCCAGCGGATCGAACCCGTACACGTCGGCCACGGTGGTGACGATGCCGGAGTGTCCGGCCGGCTCCTCGGGCCGGTAGTCGAGGTAGGTGGAGCGGTGCGGGGCCATGATCACCTGGTGGCCGTCCGCAATGGCCGATGCCCCGTGGGCGGCGTCCCGCCACGCGGTGACGACCGTGCCGGCCGGCATGCCGCCCGCGTGCTGCCCGGTCTCGGCCCAGCAGACGGCGGTCCGCCCGAGTTCACGGAGCGTGTCGGCCATCTGCCCGAGGAACCAGCCGTGCAGCCGGCCGGGGTCGTCGAACCCCAGTTCCGCGGCCCGCGCCAGTGCGGAAGGGGCGGTGGACCACTGCGTCGTCGGGCACTCGTCGCCGCCGATGTGCACGTACGGCGCGGGAAAGACGTCGGCGACCTGCCGCAGCACGTCCCGGCAGAAGGCGAGCGCGGTGTCGTGCACGCCGAGGATGTCCTCGCTGATGCCCCAGCTCGTCCACACCGGCAGCCGCCGCTCGGGGAAGTTGCCCAGCTCGGGATACGCCGCCAGCGCCGCCCGCACGTGTCCGGGCATCTCGATCTCCGGTACGATCATCACGCCCCGGGCCGCCGCGCAGCGCACCAGCTCCCGCAGCTCGGCCTGGGTGTAGTAGCCGCCGTGGGGCCTGCCGTCGAACTCGCCGCTGCCGGCGGGGCCGATCATGCTCTCCGGCCGCCACGCGCCGACGTCGACCAGCCGTGGCCAGCCGGCGATCTCCATGCGCCAGCCCTGGTCGTCGGTGAGATGCAGGTGCAGCACGTTCAGCTTGTGCAGCGCCATCACGTCCACGAACTGGTGCAGGAACTCCAACGGCATGTGGTGCCGGGCCACGTCGAGCAGCACACCCCGCCAAGGCAGCCTCGGTGCGTCGCGGATCCGTAGGCAGGGCAGGCGATTGCCGCTCACGAGGCTGCGCAGCGTCTGAACACCGTGCAGCAGGCCGGTTTCCGTGGTCGCGGTCAGGTGGACCTGCTGCGGCCGGATGTCCAGCTGGTAGCCCTCGGGACCGGGGCCTCGGCTGGCGAGTTCGAGCCAGATCGACGGTGCGGAGCCGTTTGCGCCGCGCAGCCCGAGGTAGCCGGCCAGCAGCTCGCCGGCCCGCTCGGCGCCGGGTCCGCAGCTGATCCGTCGCCCGGGGTGCAGCGGGAAGGCGCCCGGTCGCGGTTCGACGTGGTGGGGACTGGGGATGATCATCGGTTAGCCCTTCACCGCCCCGGCGGTCATGCCCTCGACCAGTCGGCGCTGCACCAGGGCGAAGAACACGACCACCGGCAGCGCGAACAGGGTGGAGGCGGCGATCAGGCCGCCGTAGTCGGTGCCGGTGCTCGTGCTGAACGACACCAGCCACACCGGCAGCGTGTAGCCCGACTGGTCCTTCATGATGACGTACGCGAACAGGAAGTCGTTCCAGGCCGTGATGAACGCGAACACGCTGGTGGCGATGATGCCCGGCAGCACGAGCGGCAACAGGATGCGTCGGATCACGGTGCCGCGGCTGGCGCCGTCGACCATGGCGGCCTCCTCCAGTTCGACCGGAATGCCTTGCAGGAAGCCCCGCAGCGTCCAGATGGTGAACGGCAGCACCAACGCCACATAGGTGAGCCCCAACCCCAGGAACGTGTCCAGCAGGTGCACGGCCTTCAGGCTCAGGAACAGCGGGATCACCAGCGCCGGCACGGGCACCATCTGCACGACGAGGACGCCGATGAGGAAGCCGCGCCGGCCGGGGAACCGGAACCGGGTCAGCGCCGTAGCGGCCAGGAACGCGACGGCGATGGCTGTGACAACAACTGTTGTCGTGATCAGGACGCTGTTGCCGAGGTCGCGCAGGAAGCCCGACTTCGTCACGGCGTCGACGAAGTTGTCCAGCGTGAACGGGAACGGCAGGAACCGCGGCGTTGCACTGAGGATGTCCCCGTATGGCTTGAACGCCGTGGTGACCATCCAGTACACCGGGAACAGCCACACCACGCAGAACAGCGTCGCCGCCGTGTTGCGAGCAATCCTCACAGTGCCTCCCCGGAGCGGACGAGCCGCCGCACGTACACCGCGGTCATGGCCACCAGCAGCACCACCGACACCACGGCGATCGCGCCGCCCTGGCCGAACGAGTTCTTGCTGAACGCCGTGGTGAACGTCCAGATGCCCAGCGTCGTCGTCTGCCCGCTCGGGCCGCCCTGGGTGAGGATCCAGATCTGGTTGAACACGGTGAAGTCCCAGATGACCGACAGGATCGTCACCAGCCCCAGGATCGGGCGCAGAAACGGCAAGGTGATCGTGGTGAAGGCCCGGATGGGTCCGGCCCCGTCGATCGCCGCGGCTTCGTAGTAGGAGCGGGGAATCTGGGTCAGGCCGGCGTGCAGGGTCAGCGCCACGAACGGCACCGACTGCCACACCACCAGCAGCCACACCAGGGCGAACGCCGAGAAGGCCGAGGTGGTCCAGTCCCGCTGGGTGAGATCGCCGAGCACGCCGACGCGGGTGAGCAGCCAGTTCACCACGCCGTACACCGGCTGGAACAGCCACTGCCACACCAGCGTGGACGCCACGTTGGGGATGGCCCAGGCGGCGATCAGCGCGAACATCACCGCCACCCGCATCCGCCGGCCCAGCCCGCCCATCAGCAGCGCGACGCCCAGCCCGATGACGAGTGTGCCGATCACCAGCGTCGCGCAGAAGACGATGCTGCGCACCAGAACCGGGCCCAGATCGGGGGACCGCAGGACCGTCAGGTAGTTGGCCAGGCCGGCCCAGCCGACGGTGCCGGTGAACAGCGACCGCAACCCGTAGTCCTGCAAGGAGATCAGCACCAGCCGGACCAGCGGATAACCCAGCACCAGGGCCAGCACGGCCGCCGCGGGCGCCAACAACCCGTACGGCAGAAGAAGGTGTCGCCGGCGCCGGGGCGGTGGTTCGGCGCCGGCGACGGTCGCCGCTGCTGCCGGCGGCGACGTCTGGAGGGTGCTCATGCCGCGTTCAGGGCCTGGTCGAGGTGCGCGTCGAAGTCGCGGGCGGCGTCGGCGGTCGACTTGCGGCCGGTGGCGATGTCGGCGAAGAAGGTGTTGATCGACTTGTCGCTCTCCACGGTCGCCCAGCCCGGGGTCGCCGGCGTGCTGCCGGAGGACTTGGCGGCGGCGAAGAACGCGGCGCTCAGCGGTGGCAGTGACGGCGTCACCTGGTCGATGATCTGCGTGGACACCGGCGTCCAGCCGTCGATGCCGGCGATCGCCGCCTTCTGCACGGCCGGATCGGCGGCGGTCTTCAGGTACTGCATCGCCAGGTCCTGGTTGCGGGACTTGGCCGCGACGCCGAGATCGGAGCCGCCGAGGAACACCGGCTGCGTCTTTCCGGTGGTGGCGCTGGGGAACGGGAAGGTGCCGATGTCGTCCTTGATGGACGGGTTGTCCTTGAGCACGGTGTTCACGCTCGTGTCGAGAATGGCCGAGGTCGCGCCCTGGGCGAACATCGCCGCCTGGTCCGGGGCCTTGGTGTCCACGTTGCGCGAGGCCGCCCCGGAGTAGGCGTTCTGGAACTGCTGCCACGCCTTGAGACCCTGTTGTGCGGCCGGCTTCTCCAGCGCGCCCGTCCACTTGCCACCGTCCTGTGTGGCCAGTTGGCCGCCCGCGTCCCAGACGAACTGCAGGGCCCCGTACCAGTACTGGCCCGGGAAGTTGAAGGCGGCGAACGCCGGGTCTGGATTGGCCGCCCTGACCTTGTCCAGGTCGGCCGTCAGGTCGGCCAAGGTGGTGGGCGGCGTGGCGACGCCGGCCTTGGCCCACAACGACTTCCGGTAGATGACCGCCCGGTTGCCGGCGAAGAGCGGGGCCGCGTAGATCCGGCCGTCCACGGTCGCCGGGCCGGACAGCCCCGGCAACCAGTCCTGGCCGGCGGCCAGCTCGGCCTTGTGGTCGGTCAGGTCGGCCAGGGCCCCGTTGGCCGCGAACAGGGGCACGTCGGTGTTGCCGATCTCCAGCACGTCCGGGGTGCTGTCCTGGGCCAGCGCCGTGCTGATCTTGGTGTTGATGTTGTCCCACTCCTGGACCTGCACGGTCACCGTGGCCCCGGTGGCCTTCTCGAAGGCGGCGTCGATCGCGGCGACGGCCTTGTCGCTGAGATCGCCGTCCATCAGCCACACGGTGATGGCCTTGTTCTGCGAGGTGACGGCCGGTCCGGCGCCGCACGCGGCGGTGAGGGCGACGGCGGCCATGGCTAAGGCGGCGAGGCTTCGTCTGGACATGGCGTCAGAGCGTGATGGTTGACCATTGGTCATGTCAAGGCTCTTGACAGTCGGCCGAGCTGGGATCACCGTGTACGGCATCCGACTTACCATTGGTCAGTCGGTGTCGACGAGGCCGCCACGCGTCGTTCGACCGAGGAGAGCCCGATGGACCACACCCCTGCCCGGCCCCGGGGCCGCCGCCGTGCCGCGATCGCCGCCACCGCGGCGGTGTGCGCGGCGGCCAGCCTCTACGCCATCCATCCCGCGCTGGCCGCGACGCCCGCGCTCAGCGTGCAGTACAAGACCTCGACACCGGCCAGCGCCGGCGAGGCCGAACCCTGGTTCAAGATCGTCAACACCGGGTCGGCGTCGCTGGCCCTGAACCAGGTCACCCTGCGCTACTACTTCACCGCCGACACCGGCGGCTCCTACGTGTTCGCCTGCGCCTGGGCCGTCGTCGGCTGCGGCAGTATCAGCGGCACCGTCGGAGCGCTGGCCACACCGACCGCGACCGCCGACCACTACCTCCAGGTCAGCTTCACCGGCGGCTCGGTCGCCCCCGGCACCGACAGCGGCGACATCCAGCTGCGGCTGTACCGGTCCGACTGGCAGAACGTCAACCAGGCCAACGACTATTCGTTCAACGGCGCCGACACCAACTACGCCGTCAACACGAACGTCGCCGCCTACGTCAACGGCGCCCTGGCCTTCGGCGCCGCCCCCGCCGGCGGGGCCCCGACGACCACGACAACAACTGTTGTCACCCCCAGCGGCGCCGCGCTGTTCGACGACTTCCACTACAGCGGCTCGTCCGACCCGGCGCTGGCCGCCCACGGCTGGAGTGTGCGGACCGGCAGCGGCGGCCCCGGCATCGCCGACACCTGGTCGGCCAACGCGATCAGCTTCCCGTCCGACTCGACGGCGACCGGCGGCAAGGTCATGCAGTTGGAGGCCAGGACCGACGGCACCGCGGCGAACACCACCCAGGCCGAGATCGACACCGCGCAGCGCAAGTTCGAGGAAGGCACCTACGCCGCTCGGGTGTACTTCACCGACGCGCCGACCAGCGGCCAGAACGGCGACCACGTCAACGAGACCTTCTACACCATCACCCCCGACGAGCCGCTCTACAGCGAGTTGGACAACGAGTACCTGCCCAACGGAGGGTGGGGCGCGCCCGGCCCGACGCTCTACACCACCACCTGGTACAGCGCCGACGCCATGGACCGTGTCACGCATAACGTGCTGTCCAGCCTCAAGGGCTGGCACACGCTGGTGATGACCGTCGCCAACGGCACCGTCACGTACTATGTGGACGGTCAGGTCTACTTCACCAGCAACGGGAAGTACTATCCGCGCGACAAGATGACCATCGACTTCAACGAGTGGTTCATCGACCTGCCCTTCACCGGCCAGCGCACCTGGGACCAGAAGGTCAACTGGGTGTACTTCAACGCCGGCGCGCTGAGCCCGGCCCAGGTGAACAGCGCCGTCGCCGGCTACTACGCCGCCGGCACGCACTTCACCGACACCGTCCCCAACTGAGCGATCCGCCCCCGCCCGAACGGGCGGGGGCGGCCTAATTCGATTGACCACGCTCGTTCGGGCGCGCTGTCATGGCCGGTATGACCACCGAGCAGCTGCCCGAGCACGTGCGGGCCAATCGCGAGTACTGGGACGGCATGGCCGACCAGTGGGTCGCCGCCGGCGAACGCTCGTGGGCGCTCAACGAGGTGACCTGGGGCGTGTTCAGCGTCCCGCAGGCCGAGGTCCCGCTGCTGCCGGACGACGTCAACGGCCTGGACACCATCGAACTCGGCTGCGGCACCGGCTATGTGAGCTCGTGGCTGGCCCGGCGCGGCGCTCGACCCGTGGGCATTGACAACTCCTCGGAGCAGCTCAGGACCGCCCGCCGGTTGCAGCAGGAGCACGGTCTCGATTTCCCGCTGCTGCACGGCAATGCCGAGGCAGTGCCGTACCCGGACCAGTCCTTCGACCTGGCCGTCAGCGAGTACGGGGCGGCGATCTGGTGCGACCCGTACCGGTGGATCCCGGAGGCGGCCCGGCTGCTCCGGCCCGGCGGGCGCCTCGCTTTCCTCGGCAACAGCGTGGTTTCCATGCTGTGCGCGCCGGAGGACGAGAGCGAGAAGCCCACCGAGCGGATGCTGCGTCCCCAGCGGGACATGCACCGCTTCACCTGGGACGACGGCGGCGTCGAGTTCCACCTCGGCCACGGCGACATGATCCGGCTGTTGCGCGCCAACGGTTTCGAGGTCGAGGACCTGATCGAGATCTTCGCCCCCGAGGGCGCCCCCGACTCGTCCTTCCACTACGCGCCGGCCGACTGGTCGCGGCAGTGGCCGGTCGAGGAGGTCTGGAAGGCCCGCAAGGTCAGCTGACCAGCGACCGCAGGCCGCCTTCGCCCAGCGTCGACCGTCCGCGACGGTCGTTACGCAACGTAATGGCGTTCAGCCCCGCCTCGCCGATCGGGGGCAGACGCCCGGGTTTGACCGCCGGATGCAGGGGAACCCGCTGGTGTGACCCGTGACAACCTCGACGGCCGGACCCGGGACGACCTGCTGCGGGCAGGCCTTGAGGAGGACGGGGTACGCCTGGTCCGGTACGCCGACCGGTGGCCGCTGCCGGGCACTCGGGCCGAGCGGCGGGCCGTGCGCGGGGTGTTCGGCTGGCTCGGCCTGTCGGCGGCCTTCGGCCTCTCGTGCATCGTGCTGTACCTGGTCTGGCCGTTCCGCTATCCGGCTCCGGGCTACGAGCTGTACACGCCGCTGCTCGGGCTGACCGGCGGCGGTTGTGTGCTGCTGCTGGCGGTGGCGATCATCCGGTACGCGAAGAACTTCCTGCCCGAGGAGCAGGCGGTCCAGGACCGTCACGACGAACCGTCGGGCGAATTCGACCGTGCGACGACGTCCGCGCTGGTCACGGACACCGTGCGGCGGGGCGGAATGCCACGGCGGCGGATGGTGCTGGGCATGGCCGGCGTCGGCGTCGGCATTCCTGTGCTCGGGGCGTTGGTCGCGGCGGTCGGGGGCCTGATCAAGTCGCCTTGGAGGCAGCCGCCGGCCGACACCGTGTGGCACACCGGCTGGTACTCCGCGGACGGGCAGAAAGTGTTCCTGCGCCAGGATGTCGGCGACCCGCACAAGGTCGTGCTGGTACGGCCCGAGGACCTTGAGGCCGGCTCGATGCTGACGGTGTTCCCGTTCCGGGAATCCGACCGCGAGTCGCCCGACCGGCTCTCGGCGATCTTCCAGCGGGGCGACAGCCCGGCGATGCTGATCCGGTTGCGGCCGGGGGAGCAGGTCACACCGCGGCCCGGTCAGGAGCACGACAACGTCGGCCAGTACTACGCGTTTTCCAAGCTGTGCACCCATCTCGGCTGCCCGGTGGCGCTGTACGAGCAGCAGACCAACCGCCTGCTGTGCCCGTGCCACCAGTCCCAGTTCGACGTCCTGCGGTCGGCGACCCCCATCTTCGGCCCGGCGGCCCGGCCCCTGCCGCAGCTGCCGATCGCCGTGGACACCGAGACCGGGTTCTTCTTCGCCACGGGCGACTTCCGGCAGCCGGTGGGCCCGGAGTTCTGGGAGATGGGGGGACAATGAAGCCGTCGATGCGCCCGCGCGGCGAGCTGTTCACCGAGGGCACCGTCAGCCACGCCGTGGACGAGCGTTTCCATCTGGCGGGCGGGGTTCGGCGCCAGCTGTCCAAGGTGTTCCCGACGCACTGGTCGTTCCTGCTGGGCGAGATCGCCCTGTACAGCTTCGTCGTCCTGCTGCTGACCGGCACCTATCTCGCGCTGTTCTTCGATCCGTCGCTGCAGGAGGTCACCTACTCCGGCACGTACTCGCTGTTGCGGGGCGTGTCGATGTCCCGGGCGTTCCAGACCACGGTCGACCTCTCCTTCGACGTGCGCGGCGGCCTTTTCGTGCGGCAGATCCACCATTGGGCCGCGCTGTTGTTCATGGCGGCCATCCTCTGCCACATGGCCCGGATCTTCCTCACCGGCGCGTTCCGCAAGCCCCGCGAGCTCAACTGGGTCATCGGCGTCACGCTGTTCACGCTCGGCATGGCCGAGGGTTTCGCTGGCTACTCGCTGCCCGACGACCTGTTGTCCGGCACCGGTCTGCGCATCATGTCCGGCATCGCGCAGTCGATCCCCGTGATCGGAACCTGGCTGAACTGGCTGGTGTTCGGCGGCGAGTTCCCCGGGCAGATCCTCAACAGCCGCCTCTACATCGCCCATGTGCTGCTGGTGCCGGGCATCATCCTGGCCCTGATCGCCGTGCACCTCGCCGTGGTGTGGTACCAGAAGCACACGCAGTTCCCGGGCGTGGACCGCACTGAGCGCAACGTCGTCGGGGTGCGGATCGCGCCGACGTTCGCCCTGCACAGCGGCGCCCTGTTCACCGCCGTGGTCGGCGTGCTGGGCCTGATGGGCGGCCTGTTCCAGATCAACCCCGTGTGGAACTACGGCCCCTACCGGCCCGACCTGATCTCCGCCGGCTCCCAGCCCGACTGGTACATCGGCTGGCTCGACGGCTCGGCCCGGCTCATGCCCGACTGGCCCATCGTCCTGTTCGGACACTGGCGCATCCCGGACGTCTTCTGGCCGACCGTGGTCCTTCCGGTCACCCTGATCACCTTCGCCGCCCTCTACCCGTGGGTGGAGCGCCGGTTCACGCGCGACAAGGCCCGGCACAACCTCCTGCAACGTCCGCGGGACGTCCCCGTGCGCTCCGCCTTCGGCGCCATGGCCCTGACGTTCTTCATGGTGCTGCTCGTGTCCGGTGGCAACGACGTCATCGCCCACGAGTTCGACATCTCGCTCAACGCCACCATCTGGGCCGGCCGCATCGCCCTGTTCGTCCTGCCGCCGATCGCCTACGCCGCCGTCTACCGCTGGTGCGTCGGCCTGCAGCGTCGGGACCGCAAGGTGTTGGAGCACGGCATCGAGACCGGCATCATCCGCCGCACGCCGGCCGGCGACTTCATCGACCTCGAACAACCGCTGGCCGACCGGCCCCTGGAGTACCAGGGTGCGCCCGTTCCGCGACGGGCCAACCAGCTGGGGCTGGCCGGTCGGCCTCGGCCGGGCACCACCTGGCGTCCGGACCCGCCCGAGGAGGTCGCCGCGCTGGAGGCCGCCCGCGCCGAGGACGCCGAGCGCTGGACTCGTCGCTCGACGTCCTCGGACTAGCGGGCTCAGCGCCGGCGGAGCAACAGGATCACGAGCACCAGCACGCCGACGCCGCCGGCCGCGATGACCGCGGCGGGGACCTTGCGGGCCCGGTCCAGCTTGCCGTGCAGGAGGGTGATCGTGTCGACCAACTCCTCGCGGGTGCGCTCGATCTCCTCGCGCAGCAGGGCTGGGTCCGACGGGGTGGTCACTGGGTCACCGCCCGGCGGATGATGGCGGCGTCGTCCTTGACGTTGGCCACGGTCTCCTGGGGCACCGGCGGGACGCCACGGCGCAGCTTGGCGACGGCGAAGGCGCCGAGCAGACCGGCGAAGACGATGAGGGCACCGCCGACGGCGAGGGCCGACAGCCAGGCCGGCAGCACCAAGGCGAGCGCGATGATGGCGCACGCGATGAGGGCGCAGAGGCCGAGGAAGCCGAACAGGGCGGCGCCGACGAGGACGCCGACCCCGATACCGGCGGCACGGGCCTTGGTCTTGACCTCGACGACGGCGAGGGCCGCCTCGTCGCGAACGAGGGTCGACAACTGCTCGGTCAGACGGCCCAACAACTGGCCGGTCGAGGCTTCGTCCTGAGGCATGGGTTCCTCCCAGCGTGACAGTTACTGCTGGGGGACTACCCGCCGGTCAACTCCGCGACACTCCTGAGCACGTCATCGACACTCACGCCGAGCAGCGCGGGGTCGGGATCGTCGGAGAACGGGTCCCCGCGACGCGCGGAGGCGACGGTGAGCGAGCGGTGCGGGCCGTCCGGCGGCGGCCCCCACTGGGCGACGGGGGCCGGTCCGAACAGGACGACCGAGGGCGTGCCGCAGGCGTAGGACAGGTGCGCGACGCCGGTGTCGGCGGAGATCACCAGCCGGGCCTCGGCGACCAGGGCGGTCAGCTGGGCGAGGTCGAGCCGGCCGGCGAGGACGTCCGGCACGCCGACGGCCTCCGCCAGCTCACGTTCCCGCGCGGTCCCGGTCACCACGACGGGCCCGGCGAGCTGCGCCGCGAGCTGGGCGTACCGGGCGATCGGCCAACGACGGCTGCCGTATCCGGCGCCGGGGTGGATGACCACCGCGCCGGGGGCGGCGCTCCTGACCCCGGTGGAGCCGAGCCGGAAGTCGTCCGGCGAGGAGGCGATGCCGTGGAAGGCGAGCATGCGGCACCAGCGCTCCCGTTCGTGCAGGCCATCGGTCCACACTGGCCCGGACCAGCCGTGGCCCCGGTGGCCGACGCGGTGGCGCGGCCGCAGGGCGTCGAGGACGGCGTGGCTCTCCGGACCGGCGCCGTGCAGGTTGACGGCGACTTCGGGACTGTCCACGTCGAGCGGGGCGAGGCCGTCGGTCGGCACGATCTCGTCGATGCCCCCGATCAATCGGGCCACGGGCTCCAGCCACGCCGAGGTGGCCAGCCGGAGCCGGTGGGACGGCCAGTGCCGGCGCAGCCCGCGCAGGGCCGGCACGGCGACGAGCAGGTCGCCGAGACCCAAGGCCCGCAAGGCAAACACGGTCGGCATCGGCGTCGGACTACCCGGGGCGCCACGCGGTCAAACGGCAGTCGCCACGGAGAGTAGTAGTTGTTCGGGCCGCGTTTACTTCTACTCGCAGCGGAAATCTCGACCCGGTGACTGCGCGCCCCGGTTGTGAGGCGGTGCTGTTCGACCGGGACGGCACCCTCGTCGTCGACGTGCCCTACAACGGGAACCCGAGTCGGGTGCGCCCGATGCCGGGCGCACGTCGAGCCCTGGATCTGTTGCGGCGCCGAGGGATCGCGGTCGGGGTGGTGACGAACCAGTCGGGTGTGGCCCGAGGATTGCTCACCCTGGACGACGTCCGGGTCGTGCACCGTCGGATCGAGCAGTTGCTCGGCCCGTTCGACACCTGGCAGGTCTGCCCGCACGGTCCGGAAGACCGGTGCCCCTGCCGCAAACCGGCGCCGGGCCTGGTGCTGACCGCGTCCGCCGAGCTGGGCGTGCCGACGGATCGGATCACGGTGATCGGGGACATCGGCAGCGACGTCGCGGCCGGCCGGGCCGCCGACGCACGGGCGATTCTGGTGCCCACGGCGGTGACCCGCCGCGAGGAGATCGACGAAGCCCCCGAGGTGAGCCCGGACCTCCTTGCCGCCGTGGGAAAGGTGCTGCGATGACACGTCAGGTGCTGGTCGTCCGGCTCGACAGCGAGGGCGACGTCCTCATGTCGGGGCCGGCGGTGCGTGCGGCCGCTCAGGGTGGCCGGGTCACGCTCCTGTGTGGTCCCCGAGGGACGCAGGCGGCGCGGATGCTGCCCGGCGTGAGCGACGTGCTCACGTGGAGCTGCCCGTGGATCGACCCGACACCGTCCGATGTGGACCGCCGTGACATCGAGTCGTTGCGGAAGACCTTGCAGCGCCGCAAGTTCGACCTGGCGCTGATCCTCACCTCCTACCACCAGTCGCCGCTGCCGATGGCGTTGCTCCTGCGGATGGCCGGCGTGCCGTGGATCGCGGCCATCTCGGAGGACTATCCGGGCTCCCTGCTGGACGTTCGGCTGCGGCCCGGCATCGAGGTCGACGAGGACCTGCCGGAACCCGAACGCGCGCTGACCGTGGCCCGGGCGGCCGGCTTCACCCTGGGCCCGACCGACGACGGCCGACTGGCCGTGCGCACGCTGCCGAGGAGCCCGGTGCGTCAACGTCGTTACGTGGTGCTGCATCCCGGCGCCTCGGTGCCGGCGAGGGCCTGGTCGCCGGAGCGGTGTGCCGAGACCGTGGTCGAACTGAGCCGCCGCGGCCTGCACGTGGTGGTCACCGGCGCGCCCGACGAACGGGCCCTGACCGCGCGGGTCGCCGGCGAGTGCGGGATCGACCTCGGTGGCCGCACCAACTTCCCGCAGCTGGCCGCGACCATCGCCGCGGCGGACGCCCTGGTGGTCGGCAACACCGGGCCGGCGCACCTGGCCGCGGCCGTCGGCACACCGGTGGTCTCGCTGTTCTCCCCGGTCGTGCCGGCGCGGCGGTGGGCGCCCTATCGGGTGCCGTACGTGCTGCTCGGCGACCAGGACTCACCCTGCCGCGACACTCGGGCCCGGATCTGCCCGATCGCCGGGCACCCGTGCCTGAACGACGTCACCGCGGCCGAGGTGGCCGACGCGGTCGAGGCCATGCAGGGGGTCCGCGCATGAGCGAGCGCGCCGTCCTGCCGCCGCCCAACTGGACCGCCCCCGACCGCCGCCTTCGCATCCTCGTCTGGCACGTGCACGCGGCGTGGATGTCGGCATTCGTCGCCGGCCGGCACGAATACCTGATCCCGAAGGACGCGCAGGGCGGTGGCAAGTGCGGCCGGGACTGGCCCAACGCCGTCGAGGTCACCGCGCCGTGCGAGGTCGATGTCGTTGTGCTGCAACGGCCGGAGGACCTGGCCGAGCTGCCGGCGTGGGTGCGTCACGAGGTGCCGATGGTCTACGTAGAGCACAACACCCCCAAGGGGCAACCACATCCGATCGCCGATCGCACCGACATCCGCCTCGTCCACGTCACCCACTTCAACGAGGTGATGTGGGATTCCGGCCGAGCGCCGACGACGGTGATCGAGCACGGCGTCCCGGACCCGGGCCCGCGCTACACCGGCGAGCTGCGCCGCGCGGCGGCCGTGATCAACGAACCGGTGCGGCGGGCCAGGATCACCGGCACCGACCTGCTGCCGAGGTTCGCGCCGATCGACGTGTTCGGCATCCACACCGACCGCCTCGACCTGCCGGGCGTGCATCCCGGCGGCGACCTGTGGACCGACGAGCTGCACACCGAGCTGGCCCGGCGGCGGGTGTACGTGCATCCGCCGCGCTGGACGTCGTTGGGGCTGTCCCTGATCGAGGCGATGCACCTGGCCATGCCGGTCGTGGTGCTGGGGGCGACGGAGGCGTTCGAGGCGGTGCCGCCCGACGCCGGCGTCGTCTCGACCCGGGTCGACGTCCTGGCCGACGCCGCCCGTGAGCTGATCAACGCCCCGGACCTGGCCGCCGAGCTGGGCCGACAGGCCAGGCGAGCGGCGCTGGCCAGATACGGGTCGGCGGCCTTCCTGCGGGACTGGGACTGGCTGCTGACCGAAGCCTTGGAAGATGGGAGGCAGTCATGAGGATCTCGATGGTCTCCGAGCACGCCAGTCCGCTGGCTGCCCTCGGCGACGTCGACAGCGGCGGGCAGAACCTGCACGTCGCCGAGTTGTCGGCGGCGCTGGCCCGGCAGGGCCATGACGTCGTCGTGTACACCCGTCGCGCGGATCCGGACCTGCCGACCCGCGTCGACACGACCCTGGGCTTCAGCGTCGTGCACGTGCCGGCCGGCCCACCGGGCCCGCTGCCCAAGGACGAACTGCTGCCGCACATGGGGGAATTCGCCGACACCCTCGCGCGTGAATGGCGGCAGCGACCGCCGGACGTCGTGCACGCGCACTTCTGGATGTCCGGCCTGGCCTCGGTGCTGGGCGCGGACGGCATCGGAGTGCCGGTGGTGCAGACCTTTCACGCCCTGGGCTCGGTCAAGCGGCGCCACCAGGGCGAGCACGACACCAGCCCGGCCGGGCGACCACGGCTGGAGCGCCTGGTCGGGCGGACCGCGTCCCGGGTCCTCGCGACCTGTAGCGACGAGGTGTTCGAGCTGGTGCGCATGGGTGTGCCGCGGTCGCGGATCTCCGTGGTGCCGTGCGGGGTGGATGTTCGGCAGTTCACCCCGAGCGGCCCGGCCGCCGCCCGTGGCCAACGCCATCGGCTGCTGGCCGTGGGCCGCCTGGTGCCCCGCAAGGGTTTCGACATCCCCATCGAGGCGCTGGCCCGGCTGCCCCACACCGAGCTGCTGATCGCCGGCGGTCCGCAACCGTCCGGGCTGTCCTCGGACGCGGAGGCCCGCCGGCTGCGCCAGGTCGCGATCCGTTGCGGTGTCAACGATCGGGTCACCCTGCTGGGCCAGAAGTCGCGGGAGGAGATGCCGGCCTTGCTGCGGTCGGCCGACGTGGTGGTGTGCACGCCCTGGTACGAGCCCTTCGGCATCGTGCCGCTGGAGGCGATGGCCTGCGGCGTCCCGGTGGTGGCGGCCGCGACCGGTGGGCTGACCGACACCGTCGTCGACGGCGTCACCGGAAAGCATGTGCCGCCCCGTGATGCGGTCGCCCTGGCTCGGGCGCTGCGGCCGCTGTTGGACGACCCCACGCTGCGTGCGGCGTACGGTGCGGCCGGCTGCGACCGGGCACACGCCCGCTATTCCTGGGATCGGATCGCCACCGACACCACACAGGTCTACCGGCGCGCCGGCGTGATGCCGGCCGGGTCCGCGCTGGAGGTCTCCTCGTGAACTCCGTCGAGCACGTCGACGACCTGCGTGACGCGTTGGACTGGCTCTGCGCGCAGTCGTCGGTCCTGGACAGCTGGGGCCACCGACTGGCCAGAAAGCTGACGGCCGGCGGACGGCTGCTGGCGGCGGGCAACGGCGGCTCGGCGGCCGAGGCCCAGCACCTGACCGCGGAACTGGTGGGGCGCTTCGACGGCGACCGCCGGCCGTTCTCGGCGATCGCCCTGCACGGCGACACGTCGGCGATGACCGCGATCGGCAACGACTACGGGTATGACGAGGTGTTCGCCCGTCAGGTCACGGCCCACGCCCGGCCCGGGGACATCGTGATGCTGTTGTCCACCAGCGGCCGCAGTCCGAACCTGCTGAAGGCGGCCACCGCCGCCCGACGTGCCGGCGCGACGTGCTGGGCGATGACCGGCCGCGCGCCGAATCCGCTTTCGTCCACTGTGGACGAGGCGCTGTGCGTGCCGGCCGAGCCGGCGACCGTGCAGGAGGCGCATCTGGTGGCCGTGCACGTGGTGTGCGGGGCTTTCGAGAACGCGTTGCTGGGGAGGCGGGCCTCGTGAATCTGGTCGTGGTCGGCGACGCGCTGTTGGACGTGGACGTCGTCGGCTCGGTGAGCCGCGTGTGCCCGGACGGCCCGGCGCCCGTGCTGGACATGGCCACGGAGCGGCCCCGGGCCGGCGGAGCCGGTCTGGCCGCGGTGCTGGCCGCCTCCGACGGCGTGCCGACGACGTTGGTGACGGCGCTGTCCGACGACGCGGACGCCGGCGTGCTGAGGTCGTGTCTGCCGGATGTCCGGGTCGTCGCCGGCAGGTCCTTCGGCGAGACCGTGGTCAAGACGCGGTTGCGGGCCGACGGCCATTCCCTGGCCCGGATCGACCGCGGTGGCAGCGAACGGCCGCCGGAGGTCACCGACGAGATGCTCGAAGCGGTGCGCGCGGCCGACATGGTGCTGGTGTCCGACTACGGTCGGGGCCTTGCCGCCGATCCCCGGCTGCGCGAGGTGCTGACGGGACTGCCCGTGGTGTGGGATCCGCACCCGCGCGGGCCCGAGCCGGTGCCGGGAGTTCTTGTGTACACGCCGAATCTGGCCGAGGCGGAGGCATCGGCCCGTGTGGCCGGCGCCCGGCAGGCGGCGGCCGTCCTGCGAGAGCGGCTTCGGCCGCGTGCGGTCGCTGTGACGTTGGGCGGCGGCGGCGCGCTGCTGGACCTTGGTGGGACGCCGATCGCGGTGCCCGCGCCCCGGGTGCCGGTGCTCGACCCCTGCGGCGGCGGCGACCGCTTCGCCGCCGCGGTCGCGACCAACCTGTTGCGCGCCAAGCCGGTGGGCGTGGCCGTGGCGGCGGCGGTGGTTGCCGCATCGGACTTCGTCTCCGCCGGGACGCCCTCGGAAAGCCTGTCCCTCGAAGCGGTGCGGGCCCGCGGCGGCAGGGTCGTCGCCACCGGTGGCTGCTTCGACATCCTCCACACCGGACACACGAGAACCCTGCGGGCGGCCCGGCAGCTCGGAGACTTTCTCGTCGTGTGCCTGAATTCCGACGAGTCGGTGCGGCGGCTGAAGGGGTCCGCACGGCCGGTGAACAACGAGCGCGACCGGGCCGAGATGTTGCGCTGCCTGGACTGTGTGGACGCCGTCGTCTTGTTCGACGGTGACACGCCCTGTGACGTGCTGCGCGAGCTGCGGCCGGACGTGTGGGTGAAGGGGGGCGACTACTCGGCCGAGACGCTGCCGGAGTCCGAGGTGCTGGGGGAGTGGGGCGGCGAAAGCGTCGTCGTGCCGTACCACGCTGGTCGCTCGACCACGCGGCTGGTGGATCTGCTGTCGAAGTGAGAGGAGGGTCGATGGGAACCATCGCGGTGACCGGCGGCGCGTCGGGACTGGGCGCGGCCGTCGTGCGAGCGGTGCGCAAGGCCGGTGGAAAAGCCGTTGTGCTGGACCGGGTCGAACCGCCGGAGTGTGATGATTTCATCCAGGTGGACCTGTCCGACACTCGCGCGGCCGAACGGGCCGTGCGCGAGATCGCCGACCGCAACGGGGGTGTGGACGGAGTTGTCACGGCCGCCGGCACCGACCGCTGCGGCGCGCTGTCCGATGTGGACGGAACCGAGTGGGATCGTGTCGTGGCGGTCAACCTGCTCGGCACGGCGGCGGTGGTCCGGGCCGCGCTGCCGTACCTGCTGGCGTCACATGGGCGGATCGTGACGGTGGCCTCGACGTTGGGGTTCAGCGCCGTCAGCGACGCGACCGCCTACTGTGCCTCGAAGTTCGGCGTTGTCGGCTTCACCCGGGCGCTGACCGCGGAGCTGACCGGGCAGGTCGGCGTGACGCTGCTGGTGCCCGGCGGCATGCGGACGAAGTTCTTCGACGACCGCGAAGAGCGTTACAAGCCGCCGTCCGACGCCCGGCTCAACGACCCGGACGACGTGGCGGCGGCCGTCGTGTTCGCGCTGAGCCAGCCGGGTAGCTGCGAGCTCAGGGAGCTGGTCGTGACGCACTCCGAGGAGGGATCATGGCCGCCATGACGCTGTCCACATCGGCCAGCACCGGCGCGACCGGAACGTCGGCGACCCAGGACGGGTGATCCCCGCAGTCCGGCTCCTCCCGGTCGGTCAGCGTGCGGCCGCAGTCGGGGCAGGTCACCATCCACGCGATGTGCGGCCGGTGCACGCCTCGCCAGAACGGGCCGGCATTGATCATGTTGCCGCACCAGAAGATGCTGACGGTGGGTGTGCCGACCGCCTCCGCGATGTGTCGCGGCCCGCTGTCGTTGGCCACGACGACGTCGCTGCGGGCCAGCACACCCACCAGGCCGCTCAGGTCGAGCGCACCGGCCAGGTCTCGAATGCGGTGCGGCGACGGCACCTCGCCGCGGGCCCGGTCCGCGATGCGCTGGGCAAGTTCCCGCTCGTCGGCGGAACCGATGACGACCACGCTGTGGCCGGCGGCGACGGCATGTGCGGCGACTGCGGCGAATTTGTCGGCTGGCCAACACCGCCGTGGATCGGTGGCGCTGGGATGCACGGCGACCAGGCGCCCGGGCAGGCCCGCCAACGCTTCGTCCGCCGCGGCGAGGTCGTGTCCCGTGACCGCCAAGCCGCTGTCCAAGGTGACGGTCGGGGCGCCGGCCAGCCGTACGACCTCCAGCCAGCGCAGCACTTCGTGCTGGTAGTAGTGGTAGGGCAGCGATCGGGTCAGCGAGGCCGAGCCCGGCGTCCGCGTGCCGACGGTGAACCGCGCGCCGAGATTGCGCAGGAACGGGTTCGACCACCGGCCGCCGCCATGCAGCTGGCAGGCGAGGTCGAACCGTTCGGCCCGCGCCGCTTCGAGAAAGCGGTGCAGCGCGGGCGGATCGTCCGTGCCCGGCGGCGGCTCGTGGACACCCTTGGCCACCGGCAGCCGGATCACGCGGTCGATCGGGCCCGGCCGGTCGGCGAGCAGGCCGGCGTGGCCGGAGGTGCCGAGCAGCACGATCTCGGCATCCGGATAGGCGTTGCGCAAGGCGTGCGCGGCGGGCAGCACGAACATCAGGTCGCCGAGGCCGCCGCCCCGCAGCAGTGCGATCTTGTGCACGTTGTCGAACGGGCGCATGACACCGGAATGCCCGCCGCTTATTCCGCCAATCACCGGGTAGCCGCCACGACGTGAGCGAAGCTGAGCGGATCGTCGCCGCCGCGCGGGCGGCACAGCCATACTGGGCATGCACCCCGGCGGCCGAGCGGGCGGCCGCGCTCGCGGCCGCCGCAGCGCGCCTGCGGGCCGCGGCCGACGAATTGGCGGCTGCCAATAATGCCGACACCGGCCGGCTGATCGACGAGGCGCGCGGCGGCGTGCAGGCAGCGGCCGGGACGCTTGACCAGTACGCCGAGCTGGGACCCTTGCACGGCGGTCACACGCTGCACGGCGCCTGGACGGCGACCGACTTCATGGTTCCGGAGCCACGCGGCGTCGTCGCGGTGATCACGCCGTGGAACGACCCGGTGGCGATCGCGTGCGGGCTGATCGGGGCGGCGCTGGCGGTGGGCAACACCGTGGTGCACAAGCCCAGCGAGCGGTCGCCGCGCGTGGGGGAGTTGCTGACCGAGCTGCTGGCCGGCGTGGTGCCCGAGCACGTGGTGCAGTGGCTGCCCGGCGACGCCGAGGTGGGCGCGGCGCTCGCTGCGCAGCCGGTGGACGTGGTGGCTCACGTCGGCAGCACCGCCGCCGGGCGGCAGATCGCCGGCAACAGCACGGCGAAGCTGCTGTTGGAGAACGGCGGCAACGACCCGCTGTTGATCGACGCCGGCGTGGATCCGGCTTGGGCGGCCGAGCAGGCCGCGCTCGGGGCGTTCACCAACGCCGGGCAGCTGTGCACGTCGGTGGAACGGATCTTCGTGCACCGGGCCGTCGCCGCGGAGTTCCTGGACGCGTTGCGGATCGAGGCGCAGAAGTTCGTGACCGGGCCGCTGGTGGACGCCCGCGCCCGCGACGCGGTCGATTCGCAGGTGCAGGAGGCCTTGCACGCCGGCGCCACGCGGATCAGCGGCGACCCGGCGGGGATGGCGACCGGGTGCATGTACCCGAACACCGTGTTGACCGAGTGCACGCCGGAGATGCGGGTGATGCGCGAGGAGACGTTCGGGCCGGTCGCGCCGGTGTGCGTGGTGGACAGCTTCGATCATGGTCTCGAGCTGGCGTCGCAAGGTCCGTACGGGCTGGCGGCGACCGTGTTGACCCGCGACATGGCGCATGCGCAGCGGGCGTGGCGCGAGCTGCCGGTCGGCACCGTGAAGATCAACGCCGTGTTCGGTGGCGCGCCCGGCGGTGCGGCCCAGCCGCGCGGGGCGAGTGGGAGCGGTTTCGGCTACGGGCCCGAGCTGTTGGACGAGATGACGACGACGAAGGTTGTGCATTGGAATGCTGACTGCTGACATGCCCGAGTCGCTGGCCCGCCGCAAGCTCCGCATCGCGGTCGTCGGTGACGCGATGCTGGACGGGTGGCTGTGTGGTGGCAGCACCCGGCTGTGCCGCGAGGCGCCGGCCCCGGTCGTGGAGATCGACTCGGTGGCCAACCGTCCCGGCGGCGCGGCCAACACCGCGGCCAACCTGGCCGCGCTGGGCGCCGAGGCGGTGCTCGTCGCGGTGACCGGGGCCGACCTGGACGGGGTGCGGATCCGGCGAGAACTCGATGCCGCCGGCGTTCGCACCGACACGCTGCTCGTCGAACACGGTCGGCGGACGCTGTCGAAGCGCCGCGTGGTCGCCGGCGATCAACTGATCGCCCGGTTCGACGAGGGCGACAGCGGGGACGTGCAGCCGTGCACCGGACACGCTTTGGTCGGGGTGCTGCGGGAAGTCGTGCCAAGATGCGACGCGGTGCTGGTGTGCGATTACGGCGCCGGAACGCTGACCACCGAGGTGCGGGCGGAACTTGAGCGTCTGCGGCCCCGGATCCCGTTGCTGGCGGCCGACGCGCATGATCTGTCGCGCTGGGCGTCGGTGCGACCCGATGTCGTCACGCCCAATGCCGCCGAGGCGGCGGCGTTGGTCGGTCGGCTCGGGTCCGTCGAGGACCGTGCGGCACAGCTGCGGACGGCGACCGGGGCCCGGACCGTGGTGGTGACCCTCGACCGGGACGGCGCCGTGTTGTTGCCGTCGGACGGTCCGGCCCACCGGACGTGGGCGCGTCCCGCGCCGGAGAGCCAGGCCGCCGGCGCCGGCGACACCTTCGTCGCCGCGCTGACCCTGGCGATGGCCGGCGGATTGCCGACAACAGCTGTTGTCGAGTTCGCGCAGGCGGCGGCCGATGTCGTGGTGAGCCGGCCCGGGACCTCCGTGTGCACGACCGCCCAGCTCACGGATCGTCTCGGCGGTTTCCAGGCGGCGGCGCTGGACCACGACCAGCTCGCCGCGGCGGTGCGGACGCACCGGGCCGCCGGCCGTCGGATCGTGTTCACCAATGGCTGCTTCGACGTGTTGCACCGCGGGCACATCGCCTACCTCAACCAGGCCAAGCGGCTGGGCGATGTGCTCGTCGTCGCCGTCAACGACGACCAGAGCGTGCGGCGGCTGAAGGGCCCCGAGCGGCCGGTGAACAGCGCGTCCGACCGCGTGGCCGTGCTGGCCGCCTTGAGCTGCGTCGACCATGTCACGACGTTCGGCGCCGACACCACGGCCGAGCTGATCGAGCGCCTGCGGCCCGACGTGTACGCCAAGGGCGGCGACTACACGCCCGAAATGCTGCCGGAAACGCCCGTTGTCCGGTCCTGCGGCGGGGAGGTGCGGATCCTCGACTACCTGCCCGACCGCTCCACCTCGGCCGTGATCGAGCGCATTCGGGGCCGGGTGGGGGCGCAGTGAGCGTCGATGTGCTGGTGCCGACCCGGAATCGGCCGGTGGAGCTGGGGGTGACGTTGGCCGGGCTGGCGGCGCAGGACGGTCCGATCCGGCGGGTGGTCGTGAGTGACCAGTCGGACGACCGCCCGTCGTTCGACACCGCGCCGGCGCGGGCGATGGCCCGCCAGTTGGGGCGGCGGGGCGTCGAGGTGGAGTTCGTGCGACACCTGCCTCGGCGTGGGCTGTCCGAGCATCGGGACTTCCTGCTCGGCCTGGCCACCGCTTCGCATGTGCTCTTCCTCGACGACGACGTGTGGCTGGAGCCGGGGACTCTGAGTCGGTTGTGGGCGGCCATGTCCGAGCTGCGATGCGGCTTCGTGGGCAGCGCGATGCAGGGACTGTCCTTTTTGGACGACCATCGGCCGGGAGAGCTGAAGCCCTACGAGGAGTGGGCGGGCGGTGTCGAGCCCGAGGTGATCGGCCCGGAGCAGGAGCGGCGGTGGACGCTGCACAACGCCGCGAACCTGGTGCACCTGGCCGAGAAGCTGGGGATCGGGGCGGGGCAGTGGCGGCCGTACAAGGTGGCCTGGATCGCCGGGTGCGTGCTGTTCGATCGGCAGAAGTTGGCCCAGTGCGGCGGCTTCGACTTCTGGCGGGAGCTGCCGGCCGAGCACGCCGGCGAGGACGTCGCCGCTCAGTGGCGGGTGATGGCGAAGCACGGAGGCGCCGGGGTGCTGCCGAGCGGGGCGGTGCACATGGAGTCGGAGACGACCGTACCGAAGCGGGATGTGCAGGCGGTGGACGTGGTGCGTTAGGACCGACCGCGGGCCGAGAACACGAACCGGGTCGCACAGTGTCGCTGTGCGACCCGGCAGACCGGCCCGGTTACGAGAAGGCCTGGCTCACCGCGTTGGGCCCGTCGTACTCCCGGTCGGGCATGGCCTTCAGCCCCTCCAGCACGGCCTCGTCGGCCCCGTTGGCCCTGGCGTGCTCCACGATCTGGTCCTTGCTCGCGGGATACTCCATCCCGCCGAGGAACTTCTGCATCTGGATCGGACTGGGCTTCTCGCTCACGACATCTCCTTCCGGCGACGCGACGACTCGGACCGGAGCTCTACCCGCCCCGCCCTCCGACAAACGGCCGAGCACCTCCCGCACCGAGATCGCCGCCATGCACGCCGGCCCGTCCTCGGACAGCGGGCACCGGGCGTCCCACCAACACGGTTGCTCGGTGATCGCCAGCGGCCGGCGGTGCGGGCAGTGGGGCAGGCCCTGAAGGTTCGCGCCGTGATAGCCGTAACGATCAGCCGTGGTGGGTCCGAACAACCCCACCACCCGGGCCCCCATCGCCTCCGCCAGCCGCACCGGGCCGGTGTCCCCACCCACCACGACCCCGCCCGCCGCGGCCACAGCGGCGAAGCACGCGCCGAGCTCCCGCAACGACATCGCCGGCAGCTCCAGCACCGGCACGATCTCCGCCAGCTCGTCGAAGTGCGGCCACCTCTTCACCGCCATTCCCGTGTCCCGCACCAGCACCACCGGCCGCGCGACCTTCCCGACCACTTCCCGCCCTCGGGCCAGCTCGTCAGCGGTCAGATGCACCCGCGGCTTCGGGTCCGCCGACCCGATCACTCCTTCCGCCCGCAGGATCTCCAGGTACCGGTCGGAAATCCGGTGACCCGCCGGCGGGCTCCGCCACAGATCCGTCACTGCCCGGCAGCCGTGCGCGGCCACCAACCCCGGAATCCCGCTGTGCATCGACGTGCTCACGACCAGATCCGGATCCACCCGTGTCAGCTCGCCCCGCACATCGCTGGACGTCGAGACCTCCGCGACCCTGGGGTCCGTCCGCAGCAGCTCGGCCCCCGGCTCCTCGGTCAGCACCGTCATCCGGGCGCCGGCGTGCCGCCGGGCCAGCGCGTGCACCGCCGGCAGCGCCATCAGCAGGTCCCCGATACCGCCCAACAGCTCGATCACGAGAATTCGGCGGAACTCAGCCATTCCGCAGCACCTGGTCGTACAACTCCCGGTGCCGCCGAGCTATCCTCGGCCACGTCCGCGCCGCCACCATGGCCTTGCCCCGCGCGGACAGGCGCGCCCGCAACGCCGGATCCCCCAACACCCGCTCCAACGCCGCCACGATCGCGTCCGCGCTCCGAACCGAAGAGGCGACTGCGACCGTCTCCCCGTCGACCAGCTCCGGATCCCCCGCGTCGGTCACCACTGTCGGCAGGCCGTGCGCCAACACGGTCAACAACGACCCGCTCTTCGTCGTCACCCCGGCCGTGAACGGCAGCACCGCGACA